>NZ_JAMYSP010000006.1:0-227389 GCF_040322015.1 Mesorhizobium sp. M0208
TCGAGCCGAACGACGCTCAACGCGAGCGCGACGACCGGTTCTTGATCTCTACCTCAACCGCAGGCGCCCCTCCCGCGCAGCGGGTCGTCTAATCGCCCGACCGTCAAGGGGGTAGGTGCAAGGCAGTCGTCCTTTTTGCCGATGCTCGTTCGTATGCCGGGTACAGGGTCGTCTACGCGGTCGATGCAAAGCTGATCGCCGCAGGATGAGTTTCGCAGGTGAGATCTTCCTATGTTCGTTACGCAATCTGCTAAACGAGGCAGTTGCTTCCCGCTTCGCGGAATGATCTCAGCCACGTCCCGGCAGGGACGGCTCGGTGCGTCCTGTAAGAACGCTGTTGGTTGAATGGCCTGACGGAATCGTCGCAGGGAGCGTCTGAAGATCAGGCAGCGGCGTGCGTTCCTCCGTGCGGATCGAATAGCTCGCCCGTCCGGAGCATCGCATGCATGATCACTGCTAGCTTGCGCGCCAGGGCCACGGCCGCTCGCTTGAAGCCGAGTCGTTCTTTGAGCTCCAACGCCCAGGTTCGCAGGGTGCTGGTATCCGTCGACCGGTTCAGGATGACCGCGGCCGCCTCGTATAACAGTCCGCGCAACTGATTGTCGCCACGGCGCGAGATATGTCCGTCATTATCGACCTCGCCGGACTGGTAGCGCCTCGGGGTCAGGCCTACCCATGCGCCCACGGCGCGCGAGTTTCTGAAGTTCGCCGGATCCTCGACGGCTGCGGCAAAGGCGGTGGCTGTTACGGTGCCTACACCGGGCACTGACATGAGCAGACGGCAGTGCTGGTCCTCACGCGCCATCGCGGCCAACTGTTTGCTCAGCTCTGCTGTCTGCTGTCGGATATCACTCCATGCCCGAAGCATTGGCGCAACGATGCGCGCCAGCTTTTCCTCGCCCTGCAGAAGGTTGCGAACGTTGCGCTCGAACACGCTGCCGGCGCCTTTGGCCACGACGAGGCCGAACGTCTTCATCAATCCGCGGATCTGGTTGGATATCTGCAAACGCATCTTGAGAAGCTGGCGCCGCGCGGTGATCAGCGTGCGGATCAACATGCTGTCAAAACCTTTGACCCGAACCTCTCGGTAGAAGCCGACCTCGGCCAGATGTGCCAGGCCATCGGCGTCGTTCGCATCAGTCTTGTTCGCGGCCATGTTCAGCGCGGCCTTGGCATGCCGCGCGTCGATGCAGATCACCGGCAGGCCCTCTGCCGTCAGCGCATGGTAGAACCACACCGACAGCGGCCCCGTCTCGAACACGACCCGCCGGACATACGGTGCGCGCTTGCGGATCAACGCCGCGAGCAGTTGCGGGTCAGACGCGCACTTGCCCCGCCAGATCCTCTTGCCGTCCTGCCGGATCGATATTGCCGTCTCTTTCATGGATACGTCGAGACCGATATACTGCTGCATGGCTGTCCTCCGTTCGATGCCTGGGCCCGGTGTCCATCGTGAGCCCGTTCTTCATCCTATCGGGGGACAGCCAGCCGGCTAGAGTTCCTAACATCGCCGCCACAGCTTTGGTGGCCACCGCTCCCGCGATTACCTCATGTTCGTTCATCGGCCCGAAGATTGACTGTCAGCAACGGGCCGCCAATTCGACCGTTCGCCTACGAACCCTTGCCACGTGAAGCCGACATCCCTGTTGAGGACGTTAGGCGTTCCGGAACTACGGCAAGAGATCCGTCACAGCGCGCCCACTTCCGTCCATTGCCATAGGGAAGCTGGCATGTTCGTGGATGATTTTCCAAGAACCGCCGATGCGCCTTAGCACGATGGTTCGCCGGCTCCAGGAGTCGACCTCTGTGCCATCCGTCTTAATGCCAGTCATGCGCGACAGCCCGAAGGCCACTGCAAGATCGCCGTCGATCATGAGCTGCGGGTCAGCCATGTGAACGGTGACGCCGTTGCGCCAAGTTGCAAACCAAGCATTTATCCCTTCGATGTCGCGTGCCTGTTCGCCTCTATAGGCGAGCGGCGGCGGCAGATCGAAAACCACGACATCCGGGTCCATGGCATCGACGTTGGCGCGGGCGTCCCCCTTGGCAGTTGCGTCTTCCTGGCCCCGGATGACAGACAAGACTTCCTTTTCAGACATATCGTTGCTCCTTCATTTTCTGGAACGACGAGGCCGGGGCGATCAATCCGACATCGACACTATTCGTAACAAATATGGCCGGTCCAAGCTGCTGTTGCATCGTGGTATTAAGAGTGATGAGCCCCTTAGTCCCGAAACGTGACTGCCGCGTGCTCCTACGGCCGCTCTTTGGTGATCTCGTCCCCATATCGGACGGACAGCATTCGGTCCCAAGGTTGCCGTCGGCAGCGCACATTTTCCAGCCAAGTGGAATCACTTGGCGTCGCAGAAATGCGGCTAAGGCAAATAGATGGAGCCCATTTCAATTTGAACATATCCCGCCCTAGTCGGGGCGGCGATAGGCCTGGACTTCGCCTGGCTCGCTCAGGCTCTGCAGGGTGCCAGGTGCGGCGCCTCCGATCCAGCCCAGCACCGAGCGGGCGAGTTCGGCGCCGGCCAGCCGGAAGTTCTCGTTGACGACCAGCAATTCGCTGCGAAACAGGTGCAGAAGCTCCGACGATTGTTTGGACACCACATCGACATCGCGGCCAAGCTTGAGGCCGGCGTCTTCGATGCCGGCGACGATGGCGAGCGTCGCGGCGGCGGCGCTGCTGATGAAACCGTCCGGCCTGACATCGCGGCGCATCAACTGCGCCGTCCGCATTCTGATCTGCTCGATCGAATGATCGATCGAAACGGTGTTGAACGGGATCTCGCTGGCGCCGACCTCGCTCAGCGCATCGGCAAAGCCGGCGAGCGTGTGGCCGTGATAGGTCAGCTCGACCGGCGGCGCCAACAGAGCCATCCGGCGGCGGCCGAGGCCGGCCAGATGGCGCACCGCCTCGGCTGCGAAAGCGTAATTGTCGAAATCATGATAGGGATGGATCAGCCCCATGTCTGTGCGGCCATGCGTGGCAAAGGGGATGCCGCGCTCCAGCATATAGCGGGCTCTCGGATCGTTCGGCTGCGTGCGCGAAATGATGACGCCGTCGGCTGAACCGGTTTCCACGAGGTAACGGATCGGGTCGAGCGGATCCTGGGAGCGCGAATAGGGTGTCACGATCAAGTGATAGGGCGTGTCGGCGATGACTTCCGAAACGCCGTAGATGATGTCGGAGACAAAACTCATGATCTCGTGCTCGGTGTTGAGCACCAGGCTGATGACATTGGTCTTGCCGGTGCGCAGGCGGACGCCGGCACGGTTGGGGCGATAGCCGATCTGCTTGGCGACAAGCTGGACGCGCCGCCGGGTCTCGGCGCCGATCTCGGGGGCGTCCTTCAACGCACGCGACACGGTGGTGACGCCCAGCCCGGTCATGAAGGCGAGCGTCTTCAGCGTCGGCCGGCCCTGGCCCGACGCGTCGTCGGCCTTCTCTTTTTGATGCCTGTTCATTCGTCCCGCCCCGTCAGGCGCATAGCAGTTGCCGGACAGCCCGGCAATCGGCCGGCCGCGGGCACGCCGCGGCCTTCACCGAATGAGACCGCTATATACTGAAACGTTACAGATTGTCACGACCATTGCCACACCACTGGTGACAGATGCAGAACGAGCGGCGCTGCAATCGGCGCAAAACAGCGATTGGAACGGGATTTTCCGATTTTTCGGCGCCGCAGCATTCTATTTTGCAGTGCAACCTCTCTGGTTGCGATGCGGTAGACCAGCGAGCCGCGCGATTTTATTCGCGCTTCGAAAAAACTTGATGCCACCTTCGCCTGAGGGGTTGCGCGCCTCAAGCAATTGCCGTATCGAAAATCTGTAACGTTTCAGATTCTGGGAGGAACGAAATGCGATACCAACTCATGACTGCTGCGCTGGCTGCGACGGTCGCGCTGCAATTCGCCGGCCCGGCGGCCGCGACGGATCTGGAAGTCACCCATTGGTGGACCTCCGGCGGCGAGGCGGCAGCGGTCGCAGAACTCGCCAAGGCTTTCGACGCAACCGGCAATCACTGGGTGGACGGCGCCATCGCCGGTTCCGGCGGCACGGCGCGGCCGATCATGATCAGCCGCATCACCGGCGGCGACCCGATGGGCGCGACCCAGTTCAATCACGGCCGGCAGGCGGAAGAATTGGTGCAGGCCGGGCTGATGCGCGACCTCACCGATCTCGCCACCAAGGAAAAGTGGACGGAAATCGTGCAGCCGAAGAGCCTGCTCGACGGCTGTACCCTCGACGGCAAGATCTATTGCGTGCCGGTCAATATCCACTCCTGGCAATGGCTGTGGCTGTCGAACGCCGCCTTCAAAAAGGCCGGCGTGCCCGTGCCGAAGAACTGGAATGAATACGTCGCTGCGGCGCCCGCGCTGGAAAAGGCAGGCATCCAGCCGCTCGCGGTCGGCGGCCAGCCCTGGCAGGCCTCCGGCGCTTTCGACGTGCTGCTTGCGGCGGTCGGCGGCACCGACGCCTTCCTCAAGGTCTACAAGGACAAGGACGCCGAATTCGCCGCCGGGCCCGAAGTCGCCAAGGTCTTCAAGGCCGCGGACGACGCCCGCAAGATGGCGAAGAACACCAATGTGCAGGACTGGAACCAGGCCACCAATCTGGTCATCACCGGCAAGGCGGGCGGCCAGATCATGGGTGACTGGGCGCAGGGCGAGTTCCAGGTTGCCGGCCAGACCGCCGGCAAGGACTATACTTGCCTTCCGGGCCTCGGTCTCAACGAGGTCATCGCCACCGGCGGCGACGCTTTCTACTTTCCGCTGCTGAAGGATCCCGAAAAATCGAAGGCACAGGAAGTGCTGGCCCACACGCTGCTCGATCCCAAGACGCAGGTCGCCTTCAATCTCAAGAAAGGTTCGCTGCCGGTGCGCGGCGACGTCGACCTCAAGGCGGCGAACGACTGCATGAAGAAGGGGCTCGAAATTCTCGCCAAGGGCAATGTCATGCCCTGGACCGACCAGCTGCTTTCGCAGGATACGCAGAAGCAGAAGGAGGATCTGTTCTCCGAGTTCTTCGCCAAGCAGGACATGACCGTGGAAGATGCGCAGAAGCGCTTCGCCGCCATCGTCGGTTCGGCCGATTGAGCGATCGACCAACCGCCTCACTCCCGCCCCTGCGAACGCAGGGTCGGGAGCTTGGGTCAAGGCCTCTTGACCCTCCGGCCCTTCCCCGATCCAGCGCGGCTGTGCAGATGAGCAAGAGCGAACGCCCGAGCCAACTCTTTCGCAACCTCAATGCGAAAGTCGCTTCGATCCCGATGATTTTCACCGCGCTGGTGATTTTTGTCGGCGGCACCCTCTGGACGGTGTTGTATTCCTTCACAAATTCCAAGCTGCTGCCGCGGCTGCACTTCGTCGGTCTCGACCAGTACTATCGGCTGTGGGCGACGCCGCGCTGGCTGATCTCGATCGAGAACCTGCTGATCTACGGCGTGCTGTCGCTGGTGTTCTCGCTTGTCATCGGCTTCCTGCTTGCTGCCTTGCTCGACCAGAAGATCCGGTTCGAGGACACGTTCCGGACCATTTTCCTCTATCCCTTCGCCCTGTCCTTCATCGTCACCGGTCTGGTCTGGCAGTGGCTGCTCAACCCCGAATTCGGTGTCCAGGCAGTGGTGCGCAGCCTCGGCTGGACGAGCTTCAGCTTCAATCCGCTCTATGATTCCAGCATCGTCATCTACGGCATATTGATCGCCGCTCTCTGGCAAGGCACCGGGCTCATCATGTGCCTGATGCTGGCCGGCCTGCGCGGCATCGACGAGGATATCTGGAAGGCCGCGCGGGTCGACGGGATACCGACCTGGAAGACCTATCTGTTCATCATCATACCGATGATGCGGCCGGTCTTCATCACCACGCTGGTCATCGTCGCCTCCAACATCGTTCGCGTCTACGACCTTGTCGTCGCCCAGACCAGCGGCGGGCCCGGCATCGCCTCCGAAGTCCCGGCCAAATATGTCTATGATTACATGTTCTTCGCCCAGAACCTCGGCCAAGGGTTCGCCGCCTCGACGATGATGCTGCTGTCGGTGATCATCGTCATCGTGCCGTGGGCCTATCTCGAGTTCGGAGGCAAGAAGCGTGTCTGACCATACCGTTTCATTGCCCGCCATTGCCGGCGCCGGCGGGCTCGAAGCCTACGGGCCGAGCGGGCCGAAGCCGCGCCACACATTCTCGCGCCGTAACATCTTCCTCTACGGCACGCTGATCGTGGTGGCGCTCTACTATCTTTTGCCGCTCTACGTGATGGTGGTGACATCGCTCAAAGGCATGCCCGAGATACGCCTCGGCAACATCTTCTCGCCGCCAATGGAGATCACCTTCGAGCCCTGGGTCAAGGCCTGGTCGAGCGCCTGCACCGGGCTCAACTGCGACGGGCTGTCGCGTGGCTTCTGGAATTCGGTGCGCATCACCATCCCGTCGGTGATCCTGTCGATCGCGCTCGCCTCGGTGAACGGTTATGCGCTTGCCAACTGGCGCTTCAAAGGCGCCGACACTTTCTTCATCATCCTGATCGTCGGCGCCTTCATCCCTTATCAGGTGATGATCTATCCGATCGTCATCATCCTGCGCGAAGTCGGCCTCTACGGCAGCCTCAGCGGCCTGGTGATCGTCCATTCCATCTTCGGCATGCCGATCCTCACGCTGTTGTTCCGCAACTACTTTACCTCCATGCCGGAGGAGCTGTTCCGGGCAGCGCGTGTCGACGGCGCCGGCTTCTGGGGCATTTATTTCCGCATCATGCTGCCGATGTCGCTGCCGATCTTCGTCGTCGCCATCATCCTGCAGGTGACCGGCATCTGGAACGACTTCCTGTTCGGCGTCGTCTACACCCGCCCCGACACCTATCCGATGACGGTGCAGCTCAACAACATCGTCAACTCGGTGCAAGGCGTGAAGGAATACAACGTCAACATGGCAGCCACCATCCTGACCGGCCTGGTGCCGCTGATCGTCTATTTCCTGTCCGGAAAATTGTTTGTGCGCGGCATCGCCGCCGGCGCGGTGAAAGGATGATGGCGATGAACGCAAACGGCAGCGTTGCGGCAAACGGCAGCAACGGGGCAAACGGCACCAGCGTCTCGATCCAGAACCTGTCGCTGAATTTCGGCGCGATATCAGTGCTGCAGACGCTCAACCTCGATGTCGCCGAAGGCGAGTTCATCGTGCTGCTCGGCCCGTCCGGCTGCGGCAAGTCGACCTTGCTCAACTGCATTGCCGGGCTGCTCGACGTTTCCGAAGGCCGCATCTTCATCAAGGGCAAGAACGTCACCTGGGAAGAGCCCAAGGATCGCGGCATCGGCATGGTGTTCCAGTCCTACGCGCTTTATCCGCAGATGACGGTGGAGAAGAACCTGTCGTTTGGGCTGCGCGTTGCCGGTCTCGCCAAGGACGAGATCGCCAAGCGCATCGCCCGGGCCGCCGAGATCCTGCAGATCGAACCGCTTTTGCATCGCAAGCCGGCGGCCCTGTCCGGCGGCCAGCGCCAGCGTGTGGCGATCGGGCGCGCACTTGTGCGTGACGTCGATGTCTTTCTGTTCGACGAACCGCTCTCCAACCTCGACGCCAAGCTGCGCGCAGAATTGCGCGTCGAAATCAAGCTGCTGCATCGCAAGCTTGAGAACACCATGATCTACGTCACCCACGACCAGATCGAGGCGATGACGCTGGCCGACCGTATCGCGGTGATGAAGGGCGGGGTCATCCAGCAGCTCGATGCGCCGCAGACCATCTATAACCGGCCGGTCAACCGGTTTGTCGCCGGCTTCCTCGGCTCGCCGGCAATGAACTTCCTCGACGGCAGACTTGACCAAGCGGCAGGCGACTGGCACTTCGTCGCCGAGGATGTGCGGATACCGCTGGCCACCTATGCTTTCGAGAAGGACCCGGTGCCAGGGCCGGCCGTGTTCGGCATCCGCCCCGAGCACGTGGCGTTCAACAGCGGCACGGGATGGCCGTTCGCAGCCACGGCAAATGTCGAGGTCGTCGAGCCCATGGGTTCCGACACGCTGGTCTGGCTGAAGCTCGCCGGCCAGAATTTCACGGTACGGGTGACAGCCGAGCGTACGCCAAACAACGCGGAGGCGGTCGGCATCGGTTTCGACCCGATGCGGGCCTCGCTGTTCGACGCCGCCACAGGTAACCGCCTCTAGAGCCTGATTTTAGCCTCCCAAGACTTTTCCATTTCCCCCCAAGACTAACCATCCCCAAGAAACGGACAGAGACGATGAACTGGTCATTCCAACTTTACAGCGCGCGTAATTTCCAGCCCTGGGAGGGCGTGCTCAAAATGCTGGGCGAGCTTGGTTACAGCCAAGTCGAAGGGTTCGGTGGCGTCTATGACGATCCCAAGGCGTTCCGTGCCGAGCTCGACAAGAACGGCCTTGCCATGCCGACCGGGCATTTCTCGATCGACGCGCTCGAGAAGGATTTCGACGGCGTGCGCAGGACGGCCGATGCGCTCGGCATCACGCTGCTCATCTGCCCCTTCCTGAACGCCGAGTTCAGGCCGGCCGACGCGGCCGGCTGGCGCGGCTTCGGCGAACGCCTGGCCAAGGTCGGCGAGACGGCCAGGAAAGCCGGCTATGGTTTTGCCTGGCACAATCATGATTTCGAATTCAAGGCGCTCGCCGACGGCTCGGTGCCGCAGGACCATATCCTGTCCTCCGCGCCCGACATCGGCTGGGAGATGGATGTCGCCTGGGTGGTGCGGGGCGGCGTCGATCCGCTGCCCTGGATCGAGAAGCACGGCAAGCGCATCGTAGCCGTCCACGTCAAGGACTTGGCCAAGCCGGGCGAGGGCCTCGACGAGGACGGCTGGTCCGACGTCGGCCACGGCACCATCGACTGGCCCGGCCTGATCAAGGCGCTGCGCGCCAAAAGCGCTGCGAAATACTACGTCATGGAACAAGACAATCCCAACGACATCGAGCGCTTCGCCCGCCGCTCCATCGCAGCCGCCAAGACCTATTAGGAGCACATCAGCATGGCAACAAAACTTGGCATCGGCGTGATTGGCTGCGGCAACATCTCGAAGGCGTATTTCTCGCTGGCGCCGCTGTTTCGCGGCATCGAGATGCGCGCCTGCGCCGACATCAACATGGAAGCGGCGAAAGCGCGGGCAAAGGAGTTCAAGCTGCGCGCCGAGACCGTTGAGGGGCTGCTCAAGGCCGACGATATCGACATCATCGTCAACCTGACCATTCCGGCGGTGCATTACGAGGTGTCGAAGCAGATCCTCGACGCCGGCAAGCACGTCTATTCGGAGAAGCCCTTCGTGCTGTCGGTCAAGGAAGGGCTCGACCTGAAGAAACGGGCGGAAAACAAGGGGCTGCGCATCGGCTCTGCCCCCGACACCTTCCTTGGCGGCGCGCACCAGCTTGTCCGCGACCTGATCGACACCGGCAGGCTCGGCAAGGTCACCAGCGGCACCTGTCATGTGATGAGCCATGGCATGGAGCATTGGCACCCCAATCCGGACTTCTTCTTCCAGCCGGGCGCCGGGCCGGTGCTCGATATCGGACCCTATTACATCACCAACCTGATCCAGCTGATCGGGCCGGTGAAGCGGGTCGCTGCCTTCGCTTCGATCCCGATGACGGAACGCATCATCAGCTCGAAGCCGCGCGCCGGCGAAAAGATACCGGTCTCCACGCCAACGACGATCCATGGCGTGCTGGAATTCGAGAACGGCGCCGTTGTGACGCTCAACACCAGCTGGGATGTCTGGAGCCACGGCCACGCTCCGATGGAGCTCTATGGCGAGGCGGGCACGGTGTTCGTGCCGGATCCGAACTTCTTCGGCGGCGAGGTGCGCTACACCGAAGCCGCCAAGCCGGTGAAGAAGCTGCCGAAATGGCCGCATCCGTTCGGCGTGCCCAACGAGATGCATTCGCAAGGCATGATGGCCAACTACCGCACCGCCGGTTTGGCCGACATGGCGATCGCGATCAGAGAAGGCCGGCCGCACCGCTGCTCGATGGAACTGGCGCTGCATGCCGTCGACGTCATGACCGGCCTGTTGCGTTCGGGCGAAACCGGAAAGTTCGTCGCCATGCAGACCAGCTGCGAGCGGCCCGCGGCACTCGGCGTCAAGGCGGCGAAGGAGCTGCTGGCGAAGAAGAAAACCAAGTAGGCGGCGCACCTCCCAAGCACCGCAAAAAGCCTCTCCCCGTTTGCGCGGGGAGAGGCTAAGGGTGGGCCGGCCTCGACTTGCCCGTCATCGCGGCGGCAGCTGTCGGCTCGTTTCGATATGAGGATTTCCCATGCCCTATGTTCCCGCCGAAAACCGCTACGAAAAGATGGTCTACAATCGCTGCGGGCGGTCCGGCCTGAAGCTGCCGGCGATCTCGCTTGGGCTGTGGCACAATTTCGGCGACGACACGCCGCATAGAACCAAGCAGGCGATCACGCGCAGGGCCTTCGATCTGGGCATCACGCATTTCGATCTCGCCAACAATTACGGCCCGCCGCCCGGCTCGGCGGAGCGGGCGTTCGGCGAGATCCTGCGGACGGACTTTGCCGGTTATCGCGACGAGCTGATCATCTCGACCAAGGCCGGCTACGAAATGTGGGCAGGACCTTATGGCGAATGGGGCGGCCGCAAGTATGTGCTGGCCAGCCTCGATCAGAGCCTGAAGCGGATGGGACTCGACTATGTCGACATCTTCTATTCGCACCGCTTCGACCCCGACACGCCGCTGGAAGAGACGATGGGCGCACTCGATCACGCGGTGCGCTCGGGCAAAGCGCTCTATGCCGGCATTTCCTCCTATAATTCGCAGCGCACCCGCGAGGCCGCCGACATTTTGAAGCAGCTCGGCACGCCTTGCGTGATCCATCAGCCGAGCTATTCGATGCTCAACCGCTGGGTCGAGGATGATGGCCTGCTCGATACGCTGGAGGGGCTTGGCGTCGGCTCGATCGTGTTCTCGCCGCTGGCGCAAGGCATGCTGACCGACAAATATCTCGGCGGCATCCCCGATGGCAGCCGCGCCAGCCAGGGCAAGTCGCTGCGCCCGGCATTCATCAACGACAAATCGATCGCCAATATCGAGGCGCTGAACGTCATCGCCCGCCGCCGCGGCCAGACGCTGGCGCAGATGGCGCTGGCCTGGGTGCTGCGCAGGGGCAGGGTCACATCGGCGCTGATCGGCGCCAGCCGGCCGGAACAGGTCGAGGATTGCGTCGGGGCGCTGAAGGCGCTCGACTTCAGCGATGCCGAGCTCGCCGAGATCGACACCTTTGCCCGCGAGTCCGACATCAACCTCTGGGCGGCATCGGCCGAGCGCAAGGGGCCGCCGAGGAAGTAGGCGACGACGGTATCCGGTGGCCGAAGGGCGACGGCTTCCGGGACGCTGAGCATGGAATGGCCGGGCAGCTGGATGGGTATTGCAAGAAGGTCGTTTCGCCCGATTCGGGGTTAGGCGATGAATCAGGAAACCCGGCTTTTTGGCGCTATTGCGGTCCGCCCCGCCATCCTATCCCTCATACCCCAGTTCGAAACGGCCACAGGATTCACGGTTGCGGTCAGGTGGGAGCTCAATCCGACAGTAAAGAAGCAGATTGAAGCTGGGGAAGCTTTTGACCTCGTCATCACCAATCCGGACCTGGTTCAGGATCTGACTGCCTCGGGAAAGGTCAAGGCGGGGAGCCAGGTGGCGTTTGGCCGGATAGCAATGGGGGTGGCAGCCAAGGCAGGCAGTCGACCGCTCGATATCGGGTCCGTGGAAGCATTCGAACAGGCGTTGAAGAGCGCCAGATCGATCGCCTACGCCAGTGAAGGAACCAGCGGTGGCTACTTCTCCGGTTTGCTGGAACGTTTGGGGATAGCGGATGAGGTGAAGCCCAAGCTGGTAGCCATACCAGGAGGACAGACAGCGCAAGCCGTGGGCCGTGGGGAAGCCGAGTTGGGGGTCGTTCCCGTGACTTCGATTTTCGCGGCCGCTCCCGAGGTCGTGCTTGTCGGTCGGTTTCCGGCAGAACTCCAAAGTTACGTCGACTTCGCCATTGGCATCAGTGCCGGTTCAACGAACGCAGAAGCTGCCGAGCGGCTGTCGGAATTTCTGATGTCGGCAGCCGTTGACGACATGCTGGCGGCAAAGGGTGTCGAGCGCCGCTAAGAGCGTGCGATGAATCACGCCAGAGGCACGTTGGGGATTTCTCCTCAAACAGGCTCTAATTTTCGGCTGCCTTGATGTTCCGCGCGGCTTGCTCGAGCGTCGCCCTGTCGTTGCCAAGCCTGTCGATCAGCTCTTGCGCCTGATCACCGGTTATCCCGGTGCGCATCGCCAGTGCCTCGACCGTCAGAACGTCGGAACTGGCGATCGTTCCAGTGGGACCGTGCTCGGCCGCGTCATCATCAGCCTGGCCGGTCGTCGTCTCATCGTAGCCAAGCTCTTGCTTCGCCTGCTGCCAATGACGCTCATGCGCGCCATCCGGGCGGCCCTCGCGCATCCAGATTTCATAGGCTCGCTGCCGAATCTTTTCATGCCGATCGTTGTCCATGACGGTTCCTCCCTTGTGGCGTTTTCACCAACGCGGGGAGCGCCGGAACGATCCTATGTTCAGGCCGATTTCGCACACTGCCGGACAAAACCCGGTCTCTCATCGAACAAACACCGGACAGATGCGTTTTGCGGAGGAACCTAGATAGCGGGCCGGCCGTTGAGCCGAACCTGAGCAAAGGAGATTACCATGGCCGACGAACCGAACGAATCCGCAACACCGAAGATGACTCAACGTGAAGCTCAGGAAGCCCTGGAAAAGCAGGTCGCGCAGCTGAAGCGCGAGATAAGCAAGATCAATCGGACCTTGGCCGAACGCGCGGAAGAGGCGATCGAAGACGCCGGCGACTGGTATGACAGCGCTGCCGAGCGCGCCTCGCGGACGGCACAAGCCCTGCGCAACAGGGCGCAGACGGTTTCCGGGGTCGTCCAGGAGAATCCCGGCACGGTATCGTCCGCATTCATACTCGGAGCGGCCGTAGGGGCGCTACTGGGCCTCGCCTTGGCCGCCACAGACCAGCGCCGCGATCGCTGGTTCTAGTCCCAACCTAAGGTTCCGGGCAGAAACGGCGGGATTGCTCCCGCCGTCATTCAGCAAATGACACCGGTCAGGGCGTGGCGGGCTTCTGCGCCGTGCCGAGGGCTTTGGGCGCTGCAGGCGCTGCCGTCTTCATCTTCTCCTCGATCCAGCCGGTGTAATTCGCCAGCCGCGTGTAGATGCCGTAGGCGTTCTTGTGGCCGCAGGCGGTGCTGCCGTCGGCCGGACCTTCGCCCCAGCTGACGACGCCAACCTGCACCGGACCATCGGCGCCGGTCATGAACAGCGGTCCGCCGCTGTCGCCATTGCAGGCGTCGCGCTCGCCGCTGACGGTGCCGGCGCAGATCATGTTGCCGGTCAGCGGATCGGCCATATCAGCAGCAATTGCATTGGCGGCCGCCTCGATGCCCCTTTCCGAGTAACGCATGCGGCGGGCGAGCTCGCCGAGCGCAGCCTTCAAATCACGCGCATAAATCGCCCTGATGCCGTTGTTGCAGGTTGCGTTCGGCTGGAGGTCCAAGTCGGCAACCATCAGCGCGGTGGGAAATGTTCCGTCCTGCATCTTGCCCCGCCGGTGACCGTGGTCTTGCCGGCGTCGGGGGTCGGCTCACGGGCAATCTTGATGGTCGGGGCATCGGCCGGCTCGGCCAGCCGGATCAGGCCGAGATCGTTGTCCAGCGTCTGCTCGCTGTAGCCCTCGTTGACGATGATCTCTACCGCCTTGTAGCGCTTGCCCTCGCTGAGATCGGTGGCGCCGGTGAGCACGGTGACCACATCAGGCGAAATCGGCTCGCCGTCGTCGTTGAGGCAGTGCGCCGCCGTCAGCACCCATTGCGGCGCGATCAGGCTGCCGCCGCAGAACTGCGCATTCGCCTGCGAGGCCGGACTTTCGTCCAGTTTGCCGGTGGTCAGCAACGCCACCTGGAACGGATAGGCGCCCTTCTCGGCCTCTTTGCCGCCGTAGACGCGATCGGTGCCGTCGGGGTTCTCCGCCTTGGCTTTTGCCCTGGCCTCGGCCACGCGTTTCATCGGCGAGATCGCCGCCTCCGGCCGGGCGGCCGCGTCCGTGGCATGAACGGAATTGACGACCGGCAAGGCCGCCGCGATGGCAAGCAGCGAGGCTGCAGCAATCGGTCTGAACCTATGGATGATCTTCACCTCGAACCCCCTGAGACGATGTTCCGACAGATCAGCCTCGACGCGTGATCCACTGAAAGGGGAACCGGCCGGTGAGCCGATCATGCGCCGATGTGGAGCGTGATCCGTCAAAAAACCGAGTACCACTTTTGCTAAATCGTGGTGTCGAGCCAAACCCGCCCAAATCTATAATCCCCCACGGGCTATGTGGAAGCAATTTGTCGTTGCCAATGTTGGATTATTTTAGGCAGTATACCGTTGCGGGCATTTTTGGCGGGGACCTAAACTGGCTGCACTGAATAATGGCCCGGTAAAGGCGCCGGCAACCAAATTCATTTTTCGGCGCCACCACGATCTCGACAATATTTCTATATCTTGATCCAGTCCTTGCTGACTTTTGGGAGAGTCTCACCATGACAAAACTGACACAGTGCATTATTGCGTCCGCGTTGCTTTCCACCGCAATGTGGGCGGTTCCTGCCTTGGCTGCCGAGCCAGGTTCCGCCAACGCCGGCAACGGCGAAAGCATGCGTGACGTGACATCGGGCGATTACAAGCCTGGCCGGGCGAAACCGATCGCCCCGCCGAAACTGACCGAGGACGAGGCCAACCGCGCCGCGCCGCTCACCGACGAAGCAACGGCCGTCAAATCCTATGGCATCGTCGGCCGCTCCGCCGATGGCAAGGACATCAAGATCGATCCGAACGAGACGCTGAAGGACCTTGTCATCAAGGAAATGAACGCGCCCGCCGAGGGACAGAAGTCCCAGAATTCCGGGCTGAGCGGAGGCGAAGAGGCCGGCCGCCAGGTGTTCGGGACGGACGACCGGGAGCAGATCAAGAATACCAAAACCTACCCGTTCACCGCGATCGGCTACCTCGAAGGCAAATCGAAGAGCGGCAGCTATGGCAGCTGCTCGGCGACGCTGATCGGCCCGCGCACGGTGCTCACCGCGGCGCACTGCCTCTACAGCCACGAAGACAAGGCCTGGCTGGACGATATCCTGTTCGTGCCGGCTCTCAACGGCAAGACTGCCGACGACGCACCGTTCGGCGCCTTCACCTATGAAAGCGCCTATATCGTCCAGGGCTTCATCGACAATTATCAGGGCTTTTACGGCTCGGTCGTGCCATGGGATCTCGGCATCGTCACCTTGAAGCAGGATGTCGGCACCAACCTCGGCTGGCTGGGCTATGCCGATTATGTGGATCTCGGCGACTTCACCGCCAACATCGTCGGCTATCCCGGCGACAAGCCGATGGGCACGATGTGGAAGGCGACCTGCGAAGTGCTCGCCGAACACATCGCCACCGAGTATTTCCAGTACGACTGCGACACTTATCCGGGATCGAGCGGCAGCTCGGTCTACGCTTATGACAATGGCTCAAAGCAGCGCGTCATCACCGGCGTGAACGTGGCCGAGAGCCCGGATGCCAACACCGCCGTGCGTCTGAACGCCATCAACGTCCAGTGGATCAACAGCCTGTACAAATAGGCCTGCAGAGTTCCCGCCGCGATCATCGCGGAGAACTAGCCGGCGGCGGAGCATTTCCGTCGCCGGCTTCGCATTTTTCGGGATTATCTGGACTGGGCCGAGGGTGGCGCCTGGCGGACATAGTTCTCGATCGGCTGGGCGAAAGTCGGTGAACCGGCCTTGCGCTCCTTGTCGATATAGCCGGCAAAATAGCTCCAGAAGGAAGCGGCATAGTCGCGGAAATAGGAGTCGGCGACCTCACGCGAGCACAGCCCGCCTTCGACGCAGGAGGAAAGGCGGTTGAGGAAATAGACGATGCGGTCGAAATTGTCGCTGAACTCGGCAAGCGGCATGTCGCCGCCGGTTGCGCTCATCGCTTCGATGCCGATGAGTTGTCTGAACACCTGTTCCTCGGTCGGCGTCGGATTGGCACTGAGCAGATTGCCGTATTTGGCGTTGAGCGCCGCCAGGCGTTGCTTGAGGGCCCGTTGCGCCTGCTGGTAATCCTTGCTTTCCCAGAGCTCGACCAGCGACATCGTTTGCTCGACGCGCTTCTGCTCCTGGTTCGCCAGGAACTGGTAGACCGAAAAGATCAGGGTGAAGATGATCGCCAGGCGCACCAGCAATCCGGACCAGGCATAGACGAGCATGCGCCAGTCGCGATCGGTGAATGGGTTCGCCTCCTTCTTGACCTCGTGATTGCTCACCCACGGCAGGCCTTCGACGGTTTCCGGCAGCGACACCGGCTTCTTTTGCGGCACCGGCGCCGTCACTGCCTGCTGCGTTGCGTTGCCCCCCGCTTTCGTCATCCGCAGCTGTCCAGGTCTATGGTGGCGGACGGGTCGAGCACGATGCCCGGCGTCTCCAGCTTCTTCTTCAGGCAATCCAGCTGCGCCCGCGAAACGATGAACTGCACGTCAGGCGCCACCTGCGCCTTGCCCGGCGACGGCAATGGTTCGACCACGCCGCGTGAGGTGCAGCTGCTGAGATCGACGATGACGGCGGCGTTGCCGGTTTTGGCGATCTGGTCGTACTGGTCGAGAAAGCAGCTCGCCAGTTCGGAATTGATGACGACCTCCTTAGCGCAAAGGCCGCAAGCCTCGTCCGCCGAAGCATTGGCGGCCAGCAGCAGCCCGGCGACAAGACCGGCGGTTGTTGCGCGCCACGAAAATACGATCCTGTTCACGAACGCCCTCATCCGTTCCGTTCGGCCGCCGACAGCAGCGGTCGAAGAATGTTCATTATCAGCCGATTAGGCAAGAGGCCCGGCCGGGCACCTGACCCCGCCTCAGGCGCGCGGCACCGTCTCCATCGGGAAGATCATCACGGCGCCCTTCGACCCCTTGTCGTCGGTGAGCCGCATGGCCGAACGCGTCGCCGGCGCCCTGCCGATATCGGCCAGCATATCGGAGAAGTTTGGTTGTCCAAGTCCGCGCGTTACAGAGACAACGCCCTCTTGCGCCAGGAAACTCAGATCCTGCTTCTCGCTCTGCGGCGGTGCTTCGGTCAAGACGGCGATCATCCGCTCCATGCCGAAGCTGGTGTCGGTGAATTTGAACAGGCCTTCCTCGAGCACGGCGCCTTCGGTCAGGCGCTCGGCAAGAAAATGCTGGATGGAATAGTCGGAGCCGACATAGAGCACGTTGATGTCGACCAGATCGGTCGAACCGTTCCTGGCCAGCACGTGGACCTGATCGTCGGGCGAAACACGCGGCACCGTCGACGGTTCGATCGGCTGCAGCGTGTCGCTATCAAAACGCTTGATCCGGAACTCGACGCTGACCTCTTCCGGCCGATAATCGGAAGCGGCGGCCAGCCTCGACAGGCCGATGGCGCGGAAGATTTTCGTCAGGTTCTTGGCCGCTGCATCGACCAACTTTTCGCGGTCGTCCGGATGAATGACGATCATCGGCGGCTTGCTGCCCTCCTTGAGCGTCATGTCGCCCGAAGCCGGCAGGAACCACAGCGCCGGCGCGTCGGTGGCATCTTCGGCGGCGCCGGCAATGGCGTTCTCGCGCAGCACGGCGAGACGCAGATCTGCGCTCTTGCCCGGCTCGACCAGCGCGATGTGGAACCCTGAGTTCTCCCTGGCCGCCAGATCGTCGAGAACCGAGTTCGCCAGCGCGGCCTCTTTCTCGAGGCCTTTGGTCGCCGCCGGCCGCGCAATCACGAGCTTGTAGTCGACGGCGAGCTCGGCGAGCCGGGCATAGGCATTGGCGGGGATGTCGGCCAGCTTGATCGCCGGCTTGCCGCCGAACTCGACCGGCTTGACCCGGCTTTCCAGGTTTTTCGCCGACTGCACCTGGAGATAGCCAAGCGCGTTCGACAGCGGCGACAGCGCCGAGGGCAATATTGCGAGCCTGCTGCCTGGGGTGAGGCGATGCAGCAGTCCGGCGCCGATCGTGGCTTTGTCGTTCTCGATGACGATCGGCCATTGCATGACCGCGTCTGTCTTGTCGGTGCCGAAGACGCGGGCGTCGAGTTCCCCTTCGAACAGCGGCGTCGGCCGGGTGCGGCCGTCCGCCGAATATTGCTGCAGCACGGCCTGGCCGAGCTGGCGGTAGGTGATGTTGGGATTCTCGGCCAGTTTCGACAGGATGGTGAAGGTGAACAGCCCGAATCGAGGCGCATCGGCCGTGCCCTTGGGCAGCGGCATCTCGGGCGTCGTCTCCACCGTCTGCGCCGCGTAGAAGGCGACCAATTTGCCTTTGGTGGTCGGCTCGGCGCCGGTCGGCGTCAGCTTGAAGGCCGGCTTGCGCTGCCCGTCCTCGTCAAAGCCGCGCGGCGCGGCCGACGCAATCTCGTCATAGGCTTTCACCGCAGCCGCCCTGGCAGCGTCGTCGCCGCCGACCAGATCGGCGAACTCGACCTTGCGTTCCAGCTCGTCGTCGACCTCGGCGGCGCGCGTCGCAGTGCCGGAATGGCAGCAGTCGAATACGGCCCAGATAAAGGCGCCCTTGTCGCGGATAGCGTCGAGCGCGGTGCCGATCTCGTTGTCGACCAGCGCATTGGGCACGCCCGTTTCGCGGTTGACCCATTTGTCGATGTCGGACGGCAAGAAAATCTCGTCGAGGCCGTCCGTCTCGTCGCCCTTGTTCGCCGCCGGCTGCTGCGCGCCGTGACCGGACAAATGCAGGTAGACGAAATCGTCACGCTGGACCCTGGCGGCAAGGTCGGCGAGTGCTGCCTTGATCGCCGCATGTGTCGGCGGTCCGTTGGCGCCTTCGACATCCTTGGCGAGCAGCGCGACGTTTTCGGCTGAAAACTTCACCGGCGCGGGCGTGTACTTCAGGAGGTAATCGCGCACCAGGCCGGCATCGTTCTTCGGTCCGATCAGCCAGTTCTTCTTCGGCAGGTTCGGATAATCGGTGCAGGCAACAAGCAGCGCATGGTAGGTGCGCGCCGCTGCGAATGCCCGAAACGGCACCAGGCCGGCAGCGGCCAGCGCGGACGTGCCGGCAAGCAGCGTCCGCCGCGTCACCTTGATCATGATTGCTTCCCCAAGCCCGATCGAATCTTCAAGCACGGCCAGCCTGGCCGAGGATGTCAGTATTTTGAATATGGGCGTCGCCGGCCAGCCGACCATCGGCTGCGAATACAAACAGTAGCAAAAAAGGCAGTTCGTCGCTATCTCAGTGGAAGAGGCCGGATTGCATGCCTAATGGCAGCGATCGGCACGGAAGCGGCTTGGAACGGGATCATGGCGGCAAGGGATGTACTGACGAAGAACCAGCTTTGCGTTCTCGAGAAACTCGAGGCCGCCAGCGGGCCGCTCAGCGCCTATACGTTGCTCGACCAATTGCGCGAGCGCGGTTTTCGCGCGCCGCTGCAGGTCTATCGGGCGCTCGACACGCTGGTGAAGTCCGGCTTCGTGCACAGGCTCGAAAGCCTCAATTCCTTCGTCGCCTGTGCCGAGCCGCACGACCACAGCCATTCGATGACGGCGTTTGCCATCTGCGACAGCTGCGGCCAGGTGACCGAGTTCTCCGACCACGATGTCGGCCACCGGCTCGACGAATGGGTGCGCTCGACCGGCTTCGCCGCCAAGAAGGCGGTGATCGAGTTTCGTGGGACTTGTGCGAAGTGTTTGGCTGAAGCGGCTTGAAGGCCGGTTAGGCCGCAACATAGCGGTGGCGACCTTTTGATGTCGGCAGGACAGAGGGGGCGCGAAAGATCGCTACAGATTACAATTGGTCGGCCGCGGACGTCCGCACGCTAATGCGCCTCTTCCCAGTTGTCGGCGGCGCGGGCGTCGACGTGCAGCGGCACCGACATCGACACCGCCGGCATGGCGGCGTTCTCCATGACGTGGCAGACGACCGGGATCGTCGCCTCGACCTCGGCTTCGACGGTCTCGAAGACCAGCTCGTCATGCACCTGCAGCAGCATGCGGGCGGAAAGCTTGGCTTTTTCCAGGGCATCGTCCATGCGGATCATGGCGCGGCGGATGATGTCGGCGGCGGTGCCCTGCAGGCGGGCGTTGATCGAGGCGCGCTCGTTGAAGGCACGGACCGAAGGATTTGACGATCTGATTTCCGGATAGTGGATGCGGCGGCCGAAAATGGTTTCGACATAGCCGTGCTCGCGGGCATAGGCCTTGGTCGCATCGATATAGTCGCGGATGCCGGGGAAACGCTCGAAATATTTCTTGATGTAGTCGCCGGCTTCCTCGCGCGCGATCGACAGCTGGTTGGCGAGGCCAAAAGCGGAAATGCCGTAGATGATGCCGAAATTGATCGCCTTGGCACGGCGGCGCACTTCCGAAGGCATGCCCTCGACCGGCACGTTGAACATTTCAGACGCGGTGATGGCGTGGATGTCGGCGCCGTCGGCGAAGGCCTGCTTGAGCTGCGGGATTTCGGCGACGTGGGCGAGCACGCGCAGCTCGATCTGGCTGTAGTCGGCGGAAACCAGCTTGTTGCCCTTGTCGGCAATGAAAGCCGTCCTGATCTTTCGACCCTCGACGGTGCGCACCGGAATGTTCTGCAGATTGGGATCCGAGGACGAAAGCCGCCCGGTCGTCGTCGCGGCAAGCGCGTAGGAGGTGTGGACGCGCTTGGTGTCGGGATGGATGAAGCCGGGCAGCGCGTCGGTATAGGTCGATTTCAGCTTGGTCAGCTGGCGCCAGTCGACGATCTTGCGCGGCAATTCATGGCCTTCGGCGGCGAGGTCTTCGAGAAGCTGCGCCGAGGTCGACCACTGGCCGGTCTTGGTTTTGGAACCGCCGGGCAGGCCCATCCTGCCGAACAGGATGTCGCCGAGCTGTTTTGGCGAGCCGATGTTGATGCGTTCGCCGACCAGCTGGTAGATTTCGTCCTCAAGCCGTGCGGCACCCTGTGCCAGTTCGCCGGAGAGCCGCGACAGGATCTGCCGGTCGACGGAGATGCCGCGCTGTTCCATCCGCGCCAAGACCGGCACCAGCGGCCGTTCCAGCCGTTCATAGACCGAGACCAGGCCCTTGGCGGCAAGCCGTGGCTTCAGCACCTGCCAGAGCCTGAGCGCGACGTCGGCGTGCTCGGCGCCGTAAGCCGTCGCCTTGTCGAGGTCGGCCTGATCGAGGCCGACGAAGCTTCTTCCCGAGCCGGCCAGTTCCTTCAGCGGAATGGTCGCGTGGCCGAGCCATTTATCGGCCAGCGCCTCCAGGCCGTGGCCACCGTGGGTGCCGGCCTCGAGCACGTAGGAGATCAGCATGGTGTCGTCATAAGGGCCGACCTCGATGCCGTGACGGCTCATCACGACAAGGCGGTATTTCATGTCGTGCACGATCTTGAGGACGGACTTGTCCTCGAGCAGCGGCTTGAGCAACGCCAGCGCGTCGCGGACCGGGATCTGGTTTTCGACCGCGCCGCCGCCGAGCAGGTCGCCATTGCCGTTCTTATGGGCAAGCGGCACATAAGCGGCATGGCCAGGCGCGACGGCCATGGCAAGGCCGATCAGTTCGGCCCGCATCGGATCGGGCGAGGAGGCCTTAACGTCGAAGGCGACGATGCCTCTCTCCATCGCCTCGGCGATCCAGACCTTCAGCGTCGCGGCGTCGCGGATGCAGGCGTAGGCGCTGGTGTCGATCTTGCGGGCGGTGGCAGCCTCCAGGCGAAGCGCCGAAAGCAGGGATGGGGTGTCGCCTTGCTTGGCTGCGGTCGGGGCTTCGAGTGCCGCTTCGTCCGGCGGCGGCGCGCTCTCGGCGACCGCGGGCAGGCCAAAACCCATATCGGGGCCATGCGCGGTATCGGCACGCTCTATGGTGACGGGAGTGGCTGGAACATCGCCCGCGTCGGTTCCGGTCGCTTCGGCCACGCGGCGGGTCAGCGTCGAGAATTCCATGGTCTTGAGAAAGCCGATCAGCCTGGGGCCGTCCGGCGCATGCAACACGAACTCGTCAAGCCCTTCGGTCACCGGCACGTCGTTCTTCAGCCTCACCAGGTCACGCGAAATGCGCGCCTTGTCGGCATTGGCGATGATCGATTCGCGCCGCTTGTCCTGCTTGATCTCGCCGGCGCGGGCGAGCAGCGTGTCGAGGTCGCCGAACTGTTCGAGCAATTGCGCCGCCGTCTTCGGCCCGATGCCGGGCACGCCCGGCACATTGTCGACCGAATCGCCGGTCAGCGCCTGCAGGTCGATCATCTTCTCCGGCGGCACGCCCCATTTCTCGATCACCTCGGAAACGCCGATCTGGCGGTCCTTCATCGGGTCGTACATGGCAACCGTTGGGCCGACCAGCTGCATCAGGTCCTTGTCGGAGGAGATGATGGTGGTGTCGGCGCCGGCTTCGCAGGCAAGCCGGCAATAGGTGGCGATCAAATCGTCGGCCTCGTAGCCTTCCGTCTCGAGGCATGGCAGGTTGAATGCCCTGGTCGCCTGGCGGATCAGGCCGAATTGCGGGATCAAATCTTCCGGCGGCGCCGAGCGGTTGGCCTTGTATTCGGGGTAGAGGTCGTTGCGGAAGGTCTTCGACGAATAGTCGAAAATCACGGCGAAATGCGTCGGCACGATGCCGACATCGGTGTTGCGGGCGTCCTGCGTCAGCTTCCAGACCATGTTGCAGAAGCCGAGCACGGCACTGGTTGGCAGCCCGTCGGACTTGCGGGACAGCGGCGGCAGCGCGTGATAGGCACGGAAGATGTAGCCGGAGCCGTCGACAAGGAAGAGATGATCGCCTTTTTTCATGCCACGAGGGATAGCGCGGCGCAGCGCCGCGGTCCATGCCAAAGGCGGCTTGCGCCAAGGGTTCCGGCAACACCCTGACAAATGGCGTGCGAGCTTGGCCGGCCCTGGCGCTTGGCCGCAGCTTTGTTCGCTCACGCCTATGTTACAAAAGTGTAATTTTTGTGCCCTTGAATCGCCACGTTCGCAGACACAGATAAAACGCATCGGCAGTTTTCGCCGAAGTCCGGAGCAAGGCCCGTCCCCCGCCTATCCCGGACACTTGCGGCAGCCTATCCCCCCTCTCCGGGCTGCCGCATCGTTTCGAGTAAAGGCCGCCGTGGTTCCCCTCCACCACGGCGGCATTTTTTTGCCGTTGGACAGGAAGCTGTGGCCCAACGGTCGCGGGCTTTCCGTTTCGCCGCATGGACTCTAGATTTGCCGCCAGAATCGAAAGGCCCGCCAGATGTCCGCAGTTTCCCCTGTTCTCGACCGCCTAGACAAGAACTTTGACCAGAGCCTGGAACGCCTGTTCGGCCTGCTCGCCATCAAGTCAATCTCCACCGATCCGGACTACGCCGCCGACTGCCGCAAGGCCGCCGAATGGCTGGTCGCCGAGCTCAAGCTGATCGGCTTCGACGCCAGCTTGCGCGACACGCCGGGGCATCCGATGGTGGTCGCGCATCACGATGGGCCGGCGGGCGCGCCGCATCTGCTGTTTTATGGCCATTACGACGTCCAGCCGGTCGATCCGATCGAGCTGTGGGAAAGCGACCCGTTCGCGCCGGCGGTTAAGGAGATCGAGCCCGGCCACAAGGTGATCACCGGCCGCGGCGCGGCCGACGACAAGGGCCAGCTGATGACCTTCGTCGAGGCCTGCCGCGCGTGGAAGCAGGTGCATGGCGGATTGCCGTGCCGAATCACAATCCTGTTCGAGGGCGAGGAGGAGTCCGGATCGCCGTCGCTGAAGCCGTTTCTCGAGGCGAATGCGGACGAGCTCAAGGCCGATTTCGCGCTCGTCTGCGACACCGGCATGTGGGACCGCGATACGCCGTCGATCTGCGTCTCGCTGCGCGGGCTGGTCGGCGAGGAGATCACGGTGACTGCCGCCGACCGCGACCTGCATTCCGGGCTCTATGGCGGTGCGGCCGCCAATCCGATCCGCATCCTGGCAAAGATCCTGGCCGACATCCACGATGCCGATGGTCACGTCACCATTCCAGGTTTTTATGACGGCGTCGAGGAAACGCCGTCGCAGATATTGCAGTCGTGGCTGTCGCTCGGCGAGACGGCCGAGACCTTCCTCGGCCCGATTGGCCTGTCGATTCCGTCCGGCGAAAAGGGCCGCTCGGTGCTCGAGCTCACCTGGGCGCGACCGACGGCCGAGTTCAACGGCATTATCGGCGGCTATACCGGCAAGGGCTTCAAGACGGTGATCGCCGCGCAATCCTCGGCAAAAGTCTCCTTCCGCCTGGTCCACAAACAGGATCCGGAAAAAATCCGCGCCGCCTTCCAGGCATTTGCCAGGCAGCGCGTGCCAGCGGACTGCTCGGTCGAATTTCATCCGCATGGCGGCTCGCCGGCAATCCAGCTTTCCTACGACTCGCCCTTCCTGGCCAAGGCCAAGCAGGCGCTGTCCGACGAATGGCCGAAGCCGGCGGTAATAACCGGCGGCGGCGGCTCGATCCCGGTGGTCGGCGATTTCCAGACCTATCTCGGTATGGAATCGCTGCTGGTCGGTTTCGGCCTCGACGACGACCGCATCCACTCGCCGAACGAGAAGTACGAGATGAGCTCCTTCCACAAGGGCCAGCGCTCCTGGGCGCGCATTCTCGAGGCGCTGACACGCTGAAATTGCGCCAGACTCAAGTTTTTGTTGATTTTTCGCCGGATCGCGGCAAGGACGGGCACGGTCCGTCGCGCATCGCTGCACGGGGCCGCGACCGGAGAAGACGATGAGCGACATACGTTTCCACAAAAACGATCTGCCCGGCCTGCTGCATTACGATGTCGGGGCGGTCGCCATCGACACCGAGACGCTAGGGCTGAACCCGCATCGCGACCGGCTCTGCGTCGTGCAGATCTCGCCGGGTGACGGCTCGGCCGACGTCATCCAGATTGCGCCCGGCCAGAAGAAGGCGCCGAACCTCGTCAGCCTGCTCAAGAACCGCAGCATCACCAAGCTTTTTCATTACGGCCGCTTCGATCTCGCCGTGCTCTACAACGCCTTCGGCGTCATGCCGGAGCCGGTGTTCTGCACCAAAATCGCGTCGCGGCTGACGCGCACCTACACCGACCGGCACGGGTTGAAGGACATCTGCTTCGAGCTTCTCGGGGTCGGCCTGTCGAAGGCGCAGCAATCATCCGACTGGGCAGCCGAGACGCTGTCGCCTGAGCAGCTCGAATATGCCGCCTCCGACGTGCTCTACCTGCACCGGCTGCGCGACGTACTGAGCGCGCGTCTGGCACGCGACAACCGGACCAGGGAGGCCGATGCCTGCTTCCGCTTCCTGCCGACGCGTGCGAAACTCGACCTGATGGGCTGGGATGAAGAGGACATCTTCGCCCACAGCTAATGGCCTTCTGGCACTTTAACGCCGTCGGCCGGGAGGAATTGAAATGGCTGCGCGAAAACCAATCGAGACGGCACCCAAGGACGGTTCCAAGATCACGGTCTACTGGCAGGACAGCGACGGCGTGATGAACGAGAGCATCGCGCAATACCGTTCGCTCGACCGGCTGAAGGCGGCCGGCGGCGACTGGGACGAAAGCGATGCCGGCTGGTGGGCCTATACGGACGGCCATACGCAAAGGAAGATCGAGCCAATCAGCTGGCGGCCGGCCTCCGACGACCCGGACGCGGACGACTGAGGGTTGTCGCAACGGTCGAACTCGGCGCTGCCCCTCAACCCCTGCCGGGACCTTCTCCCCGTGAGAACGGCGAGAAGGGGCTTGGCCGCAACGCCGGCGATCTCCCCTCGCACCGTCTTTCACGAGGAGAGGGTAAGGGTGAGGGGCAGCGCAACCGAACGACTATTGTGCGGCAACGCGTATTTTGTTCTTGCTTTGTGCCGGCAACTATGCTACTAATGTCGCTATGGTGCTCATTGGCTCCAACAATCCGCCCGCCGAGGCGGGTTTTTTCATTTCCGGCTTTGGCGCTGTCGCGGGCCGCGCCTGCTCCGCAAACGGTTGAATACACTTTACTTCGATTTTTCCCGACTTAACCCGCCCTTAAATCGCCGCATCTAGTCTTCAACCCCAACGCCATAAGCATCGGGAAGACAGCACAGCGCATGGCGAACCGGAAAGACAACCGCATCGAGCCCAGCTTCGAGGCATCGCCGGGGGCGAGATCCTCGGCCGGTTTTTCGGTGAGCGAGGAGGACCGCGTCGTGCCGAGCAACCGTAAAGCCGCTGCAAAGCGCAAATCGACCAAGGCCAAGCCGTCTCGTGGCGGGCGCGGCAAAAGCCGGCGCGGCGTGTTCGGCGTGCTTGGCCGGCTGTTCTACTGGTGCTTCGTGCTGGCCATCTGGGGCGGCATCGCCACTGCCGGCATCGTCGTCTATTACGGCGCGAAAATGCCGGCGGCCACCACCTGGGCCATTCCCGATCGCGCCCCCAACATCAAGATCGTCTCGGTCGACGGCCAGCTGCTTGGCAATCGCGGCATGAGCGGCGGCGAGGCCGTCGGCCTGCACGAAATGTCGCCCTATATTCCCGAGGCCGTCATCGCCATCGAAGACCGCCGCTTCTATTCGCATTTCGGCATCGACCCGATCGGCCTTTCCCGGGCCATGGTGACCAATGTGCTGGGCGGGCATTTTTCGCAGGGCGGCTCGACGCTGACCCAGCAGCTGGCCAAGAACCTGTTCCTGACGCCGGACCGCACGCTGGAACGCAAGGTGCAGGAAGTGCTCTTGGCGCTGTGGCTGGAGCACAAGCATACGAAGGACCAGATCCTCGAAATGTACCTCAACCGGGTCTATTTCGGCTCTGGCGCCTATGGTGTCGAAGCAGCCTCGCGCCGCTATTTCGGCAAGAGCGCGCGTGACGTCACGCTGTCGGAGGCGGCACTTCTCGCCGGCCTGCTCAAGGCGCCGTCGCGGCTGTCGCCGGCGCGCGACCCGAAGGCGGCCGAGCAGCGCGCGCAGCTGGTGCTCGCTGCGATGCGCGACGAGGGCAAGATCAGCGCCAAGGAGCAGACCACGGCGATGAGCGCGCCGGCGACACGCGCGCCGTCGTACTGGACCGGCTCGGAAAACTACGTCGCCGATACGATCATGGAAGAACTGCCCGACCTGATCGGCGACGTGCGCCGCGACATCGTCGTCGACACGACCGTCGATCTGACGCTGCAGAAGCTCGCCGAGCAATCGATCCGCCGGCTGATCGACCAGAGCGGCAAAAAACTCAATGTCAGCCAGGGCGCGCTGGTGTCGATCGACAATTCCGGCGCGGTGCGCGCGATGGTCGGCGGTTACGACTATTCGACCAGCCAGTTCGACCGTGCTTCGGAAGCGCGCCGGCAGCCGGGCTCGGCGTTCAAGCCGTTCGTCTATATGGCGGCGCTCGAATCCGGCCGCACGCCCGACAGCGTGCGCAACGACGCGCCGATCAAGATCGGCAACTGGACGCCCGACAATTACGGCGGCAAATATTTCGGCAAGGTGACGTTGGCGACGGCGCTGGCAAAATCACTGAACTCGGTGGCCGCGCAGCTGACCATGGAAGTCGGGCCGAATGCGGTGGTCGAGGCGGCGCACCGCATGGGCATCCAGTCCGAGCTGACGGCCAACACCTCGATCGCGCTGGGCACCTCCGAAGTGACGCCGCTGGAACTGACCTCGGCCTATGTTCCCTTCGCCAATGGCGGTTACAAGCCGGACATCCATTTCATCCGCCGGGTCACGACGAGTGACGGCAAGGTGCTCTACGAAAACAATGGTGGCGGTGCGCCGCGCGTCGTCAAGCCCGATGTCGTCGGTATGATGAACTCGATGATGACCGGCACGGTCGAGATCGGCACTGCCAGGAAGGCGGCGTTCGCCTGGCCGGCGGCCGGCAAGACCGGCACCAGCCAGAATTCGCGCGACGCCTGGTTCATCGGCTATACAGCCAATTTGACCACCGGCGTCTGGTTCGGCAACGATGACGGCAGCGCGATGAAGAAGGTCACCGGCGGCGCGCTGCCGGCGCAGGCCTGGCACGAGTTCATGGTCGCCGCGCATGAGGGCGTGCCGGTGCGGCCGCTGCCTGGAACCTGGAAGTCGACGCCGCCCGACACCATCGTCCCGGACGAGATACCGTCCGACACGGCGCCGCCGGCGCCGGTCGCTTCCGTGGGCCAGTCGGCACCGCCAACAGCAGCTACCCAGCCGGCCTCGCGTCCCGTGCGTCCTGCCGAGACGGTCGATGCCGGCGGCCTGGCCATGCCGGGCGTCGACAGCGCCACCGCATCGATCAAGCACCCGGTGCCGCCCGGCGAAGTCGGCGGCCCGGTCAAGAAGCGGCAGACCTCGATATTGGATATTCTGACGGGCGGCTGAGGCTGATCCCCCTCGCAACCGCGACCGTGTTCCGCTACATGTCCGCCTGGAGACAAGCGACATGGCTGAACTCGACACCAGAAAGACGATCGTGCTGACCGGCGCCAGCCGCGGCATCGGCCATGCCACGGTCAAGCGCTTTTCACGCGAAGGCTGGCGCGTCATCACCTGCTCGCGCCAGGCCTTTGCCGAGGACTGCCCGTGGCCGGCCGGCCCGGAAGACCATATCAAGGTCGATCTCGCCGACCAGGAGGATGTCGGCATCGCCATCTCCGAGATTCGCCACCGCCTGGAAGCACATGGCGGCCAGCTGCATGCGCTGGTCAACAATGCCGGCATCTCGCCGAAGCTCAAGGACGGCAACAGCCGCATGAACTCGATCGACACGCCGATGCATGTCTGGCGCGACGTCTTCCAGGTGAATTTCTTCGCCCCGATCATGCTGGCGCGCGGTCTGTTCAAGGAGCTGGCTTCGGCCAAGGGCTCGATCGTCAACGTCACCTCGATCGCCGGCACCCGCGTGCATCCTTTCGCCGGCACCGCCTATGCGACATCGAAGGCGGCGCTCGGCTCGCTGACGCGCGAAATGGCGCATGATTTCGGCCCGCACGGCATCCGCGTCAATGCGATTGCGCCGGGCGAGATCGATACGGCGATCCTGTCGCCGGGCACGGAAAAAATCGTCGAGACGATCCCGCTGAGGCGGCTGGGCACCACGGCGGAAGTTGCCGACATCATTTTCTTCCTGTGCTCGCAGCAGGCGTCCTACGTGACCGGCTCGGAAATTCACATCAACGGCGGCCAGCACGTTTGAGCGGCTGAGTTTTGTCAATCGTCGGCGCTGCCCCTCATTCCCTGCCGGGACCTTCTCCCCGTGAAGAACGGGGAGAAGGGGGATCCCCAGCGCTGGCGACCCCCTCTCCCCATCCTTGACGGGAGGACCTGCTCCAGCCTGGGATTAATAAGGAAATTGCACGCCGCCGATGCCCGATCAGCTCGCCTGCAGCAGGCTCTCGATATCGGATATGCTGTGGTTGGTCAGCGTCTTTGGAATTTCGGCCGTTAACTTGTCGGTGACCTCCTTGTGCAGTTTCCTGCGCATGTCGCCCAGCACCGGCGGCGGCGCGATCAGCACGATCTCCTTGAATGTGCCGCGATGGGCGAGCTTGTAGAGCCTGTCGGCAATCTCTTCGGCAAAACGCTCCTTGCCGAGACGGTGCCAGTCGGTGTCCTCGACCGCACTGCGGTGGATTGAAGGGCCGTCGCTGTAGCGGCCGGGGCGGTCCGTGCCTTGTTCTCGGGTTGCCGGATTTTCCTGTTCCATCTCGTGCACGACTTGAAGGTCGGGATATTGGACGTCTCCACGGTTCTCGAGGAACAGCGCCTTTTCGCCATCTGCCACCACGATCCACAGTCCGCGTTTCAGTCTGACGTTGCTCATGGGGCGCTCCTTTTTGATTTTCGAACCCACCGCCGGGCCTTTGCCGCAGGGGTGTGACCGGCCCGGGTCCATAGGGCAAACGCGTACCGAGGCGGGAATGTTCCGGCACTCGGACCCGGTGCTCCGACAGGGTCGGCGAGAGCGCGGGCTGCCGTCGATCGCTCGGTCAGCATCCGGCGGCTTAATCTACTAAATTGATAGAATTTAGAAAAATCTGGTTTGTGGTTAGCTCCTCCGGCCGCTAAAAAGGCAGCGGATCAAGGGCTGCAACAGCAGCTTCAATCTGCTCCGCATTTGAATGTGGAATATTTTTCTCTTGGCCTTCATGCTTGCAGAAAAGAGATTGCCTGCTACGAAGCGATGCGCGAGTGGGTGCCTTCTGGTTTTTCGCGCCCCCGCGTAGAACTGACAAAAGGTTCCAGGATTCCGCTCGTCATGCCGCAAGCCACGCCCAAGCTCAATGCCTTTCCCGTCTTCATGCGGGTCGAGGGCGAAGCCGTAGCCATCGTCGGCGGCGCAGAGGAAGCGCTGGCCAAGGCGCGGCTGCTCGCGCAGTCGAGCGCTGAGCTGCGCATCGTCAGCGATGAAACAAGCCCGGAGCTGCTGGCCTTTATCGCCGAGACGGGGGCCGCCCACATCGCCGACGCCTATGATGCGGCACATCTCAATGGTGCGGTGATGGTGTTTGCCGCCAGCGGCGACGAGGCGCTCGATCGCCGCGTTGCCGGGGATGCGCGCCGGCTGGGCATTCCGGTCAATGCCGTCGACCGGCCGGAGCTATGCGATTTCTTCACGCCGGCACTGGTCAACCGCGCGCCGGTCGCCATTGCCATCGGCACGGAAGGTGCCGGCCCGGTGCTGGCGCAGATGCTGCGCAGCCGCATCGACCGCATGCTGGCGCCCTCGCTCGGGCCGCTCGCGGCGCTCGCCGCTTCGTTTCGCGACACCGCCGAAAGACTGCTGCCGAAGGGCAATGCCCGCCGCCGCTTCTGGAGCGATTTCTTTGGCGGCGCGCCGGCCCGAGCTGTCGAGGCAGGCGAGCTTTCGCAGGCGCATGATGCGGCCGTCGGCCTGCTGCTTTCGACAGAACCGGCATCGGGCCATATCGCGCTTGTAGGTGCCGGTCCCGGCGCCGAGGACCTTTTGACGCTGCGCGCCCATCGCCTGCTGATGGAAGCCGACGTGATCGTCCATGACGCGCTGGTGCCGGAGGCGATCGTCGCCATGGGCCGCCGCGATGCCGAGCGCCTGCCGGTCGGCAAGCGCAAGGGCTGCCATTCCAAGAGCCAGGCCGAAATCAATGCGCTGCTGGTCGAGCTTGGCCACGCCGGCAAGCGCGTCGTGCGGCTGAAGTCCGGCGACCCGCTGGTGTTCGGCCGGGCCGGCGAGGAGATGGCGGCACTTCGCGATGCCGGCGTCGCCTACGAAGTGGTTCCGGGCGTCACCGCGGCCTTCGCCGCCGCCGCCGATTTCGAACTGCCGCTGACGCTGCGCGGCGTGTCGTCGTCGATGGTGTTCACCACCGGCCACGACCTCAAGGGAAATTCGCTGCCCGACTGGGCAAAGCTCGCCATTTCCGGCGCGACGGTCGCCGTCTATATGGGGCGCTCGGTCGCCGCCGAGGTCGCCGGCCGGCTGATCGAAGCCGGCCTGTCGCCGGATACCGCCGTCGCCGTGGTCGAGAATGCCAGCCTTGCCAACCGCCGCCGTTTCCACGGCACGCTCGCCGACCTGCCGTCGCTGGAGGCGCGCGCCGACCTCAGCGGCCCGGTGATGACAATCATCGGCGACGCCGTCGCCGGCGCCAATTTCGAACGGTCCGAGCCGCTGGCGGCACACAGGCAGGAAAGCGTGGCCCGTGCTGCCGCGCAAGGAGTGAACCAATGAAAGTCCTGACCGCGAACCGCCTCGCCGACGGCATAGCCGTCTGGTACGCCAATGGCGGCTGGGCCGAGACCATCGACCATGCCGACATCGCCCATGACAAGGCGGCCGAGGACCGGCTGGAGGCGATCGGCGCCAAGGCCTCCGCCAACAACGAAGTGGTCGACGTCAACCTGATAGACGTGACCGTGGCCAACGGCACGGTCGAAGCGGTCCGGCTGCGTGAAAAGATCCGTGCCGCCGGCCCGACCACCCGTCACGATCTGGGCAAGCAGGCCCGTCCGCAAGCCGCCCACGCGGCATAGATGACACAAGCATGGTCCCGATCATGCTCGAACGAAGAAAATAACGGGCGGACGCGCCCGGAAAGACCTGAATATGTACCGTTACGATGAGTTCGACCACGATTTCGTCAAGGCCCGCGTCGCCGAGTTCAGCGACCAGGTCGCGCGGCGCCTTGCCGGCGAGATCACCGAGGACCAGTTCCGGCCGCTGCGGCTGATGAACGGCGTCTATCTGCAGCTGCATGCCTACATGCTGCGCATCGCGGTGCCCTATGGCACGCTGAACAGCAAGCAGCTGCGCATGCTCGGCCACATCGCCCGCAAATACGACAAGGGTTACGGCCATTTCACGACGCGCCAGAACATCCAGTTCAACTGGCCGGCGCTGTCGGACATTCCGGCGATCCTGGCGGATCTGGCAAGCGTCGAGATGCACGCCATCCAGACCAGCGGCAACTGCATTCGCAACGTCACCGCCGACCACTTCGCCGGCGCCGCCGCTGACGAGGTTGCCGATCCGCGCCCCTATGCCGAAATCCTGCGGCAATGGTCCTCGGTGCATCCGGAGTTCTCGTTCCTGCCGCGAAAATTCAAGATCGCGGTGACCGGCGCCGAGCGCGATCGCGCCGCCATTCAGACGCACGACATCGGCCTGCACCTGAAGAAGAACGCCGCCGGCGAGCTCGGTTTCGCCGTCTATGTCGGCGGCGGTCAGGGCCGCACGCCGATGGTCGCCAAGAAGATCCGCGACTTCCTGCCCGAAGCGGATCTGTTGTCCTACTGCACGGCGATCCTGCGCGTTTACAACCTCTATGGCCGGCGCGACAACAAGTTCAAGGCGCGCATCAAGATCCTGGTCCATGAGACCGGCGTCGAGGAGATCACCCGCCAGGTCGAGGCCGAATGGCAGGCGTTGAAGGACGCCGAGCTGAGGCTGCCGGAAGAAGACATCCGCGCCATCGACGCCTATTTCGCGCCGCCTCCGCTTGTCGATCGGCCGGAAGGCGACGAGGCGGTCAAGCTTGCCCGCCTCGACTCCAAGAGCTTTTCCGAATGGCTGGACCAGAATGTGGTCACCCATCGCCATCCCGACTACGCGGCGGTGACCATCTCGCTCAAGGGCATCGGCGAGACGCCGGGCGATGCCTCCGACAGCCAGATGGAAGCGGTCGCCGACATTGCCGAAAAATATTCATTCGACGAGCTGCGCGTCAGCCACGAGCAGAACCTGATCCTGCCGCATGTCGCGCGGGCCGACCTCAAGGCGGTCTATGACGCGCTTGTCGATATCGGGCTGGCGACGGCCAATTCGAACCTGATCAGCGACATCATCTCCTGCCCCGGCCTCGATTATTGCGCGCTGGCGACGGCGCGCTCGATTCCCGTGGCGCAGGAAATCTCGCGGCGCTTCGCCTCACTGGAGCGCCAGCGCGAGATCGGCGAATTGAAGCTGAAGATTTCCGGCTGCATCAATGCATGCGGCCATCACCATGTCGGCCATATCGGCATCCTCGGGGTCGAGAAGAAAGGCGCCGAGCTCTACCAGGTGACGCTCGGCGGCTCGGCCGACGAGAACACCTCGGTCGGCGAGATCATCGGCCGCGGCTTCAGTTCGGAAGAGATCACCGATGCCATCGAGCAGATCGTCGAGACCTATCTCGGGCTTCGGCTGGACAGAAACGAAAGATTCATCGACGCCTACCGCCGTGTCGGTCCTGCGCCGTTCAAGGAGGCGCTCTATGCTGGCGAAGCCAAGGCCGCTTGACCGTATTGTCGACGTCGAGGCCGGCATCGCCGCCCAAGCGGCGGGTCTCGACGCGCTCTACGGCCATCTGAAGCCGCTGGAGATCATCGAGCGGTCAACCCGGGAATTCTTTCACGGCGAAATCGCCGCCGTCTCGTCCTTCGGCGCGGATTCGGCGGTGCTGCTGCACATGATCGCCGAGATCGACCGCACGCTGCCGGTGATCTTTCTCGACACCGGCAAGCATTTCGAGGAGACGCTCGGCTATCGTGACGCGCTGGCCGCCGATTTCGGGCTGACCGATATCCGGGTGATCAGGCCCGACGATGCGGCGCTGGCAAGGATCGACCCGACCGGCAATCTGAACGAGACCGACACCGACGCCTGCTGCGACGTGCGCAAGGTCGAGCCGCTGGCGCGCGGCGTCGAGCCGTTCCGCGCCTGGTTCACCGGCCGCAAGCGCTTCCAGGCGGCGACCCGGGCAGCGCTCCCGGTGTTCGAGGCGGTCGGCTCGCGCATCCGCATAAATCCGCTGGCGCACTGGACGACATCGGACCAGGCCGGCTACATGCGCGCGCATGCGCTGCGTGAAAACCCGCTGGTCGCCTATGGCTATCTGTCGATCGGCTGCTTCCCATGCACGCAGCCGGTGCAACCGGGCGACGACGCGCGCAGCGGCCGCTGGGCCGGGCACGCCAAGACCGAATGCGGCATCCACTTGTCGGGTTTGGAAAGGTCGCTGACTGACGCCTCACTTTAGGGCATATTGATATTCAGCCGGCCTGCAAATGGCGGCTTCCTGCGCTTCCGGTGCTCGCGTACCAAAGAGTACGCTCCGCTCCGGTTTTCGGAAGCAACGCAGTTTGGTCGCTTCGCGCCCGCCTTCGGCTCCGGCTCGGCCTGACCTGAATCTCAACGCACCCTGAGGTGCTTCGCACTTTAGACTCTTTGGACTTGGGAATTTTCTTGATGAGCGACTTGATAGCCGAAAACGGCACGCGGCTGTGGACACCGGATGGGTTCCGCGAGGACGAGTGGGTTCATGCCGAAAGCGCCGAGGCGCTGGTCGGCAATGGCCGTTTCATCCTGCCGTTGCAGGCGTTTCTCGGCCTCGATCCGGAGGTGCGGCGGTCGGCGAAGGAACGCATCGGCGTGCTGCTGCAGCCCGGCGACCAGCTCGACAAGATCGCCGGCCTGCTCGACCAGCTGTCGTTGGTGGCGCTGGCCTTTCCGGCGTTCAATGACGGCCGCTCGTTCTCCAAGGGCGAATTGCTGCGCAGCCGTTACCACTTCACCGGCGCCATGCGCGCCACCGGGCAGGTGCTTATCGACCAGCTGCCGCATATGCTGCGCCTCGGCTTCGACGAATTCGAGATCTCGCACCCGGTGCTGCTGAAGCGGCTCGAGCAAGGCCGCACAGGCGGACTGCCGCTGTTCTATCAGCCGGCGGTGAAGCCGGAGCCCAAAGGCCCGAAATATTCCTGGCGGCGGGTGCGCCCCGGCTGATCTGCTCCAGAGGGCCAGAAGCCTGTCTGGTCGGACCACATTCCCGATTCAGCCTTTTTGCGCCTCTCCGCCTTAGGATAGGCCCATTATTTCGTGATCCGAATAAATGTGGCCACAAGGGAGGATATGGCTGGCAAGAAGATATTGATGCTCGTTGGCGAGTTCAGCGAGGAGTACGAGATTTTCGTCTTTGAACAGGCCATGCATGCGGTCGGCCACACCGTCCATGTCGTTTGCCCCGACAAGAAGGCGGGCGATATCCTGAAGACCTCGCTGCACGACTTCGAGGGCCACCAGACCTATACGGAAAAGCTCGGCCACGACTACATCCTCAACAAGACGTTTTCCGAGGTCAATCCCGCCGACTACGATGCCGTCCACGCGGCGGGCGGGCGCGGGCCGGAATATATCCGCATCGACAAACGCGTGCAGGCGCTGGTGCGGCATTTCCATGAGACGGGAAAGCCGATCTTCACCATCTGCCACGGCGTGCAGATCCTGATCGCAGTCGACGGCGTGGTGCGCGGCCGCGAAGTCGCGGCACTGCAATATTGCGAGCCGGAAGTCACGCTGGCCGGCGGCATCTATATCGATGTTGCGCCGACCGGCGCCCATGTCGACGGCAATCTGGTGTCGGCCAAGGGCTGGCCGGGCCTTGCCGCGTTCATGCGCGAATGCCTGAAAGTGCTGGCCACCGAGATCCGCCAAGGCGAGATCCTGATGCGCGACCAACGCCAGGCGGCTTAAGCTCGGAATTTGGAGCCTGCCGCACCCCTAACGCATGTCGCGCAAAAGTGTGTTCAGCGGTTTTGCGATAAAGAGCGCGTCGCATGAGGCTGGTCGAGCGCGACGCGCCTTAGGTGCGGCGGTGCGCCTACACGGCCATCCGCGCTTCGCGGAACGATACCAGCTTGCTGCGGGTCTCGTCCCACAGCGCCAGCTTGACGCAGCGCAGGCTGTCGAGGAGCGTGACGCGGCCGATCTCACGCAATTCCGGATAGTCCCTCAGCACTTCCGGAAGCCGGTAGCACGGCACCTTGGCCGAAAGGTGGTGCACGTGGTGGACGCCGATATTGCCGGTGATCCAGTTCAGCACCGGCGGCAGGTCGTAATAGGACGAACCGTGCAGGGCAGCGTGCTGGAATTCCCACTCTGAGTCCTTTGTCCACTCCGTCTCCTCGAACTGATGCTGGACATAGAACAGCCAGATGCCGGCCGATCCGGCGAGGATGACGATCGGCAGATGCACGACCAGAAACGCGCCGGGGCCAACGAACCAGATAAGCAGCGCGGCGATGACGGCGATGGCGAGGTTGGTCGACATCGACGACACCCAGGGGGTGAAACCGCCCCGCATCATGCCCAAGGGCAGTCTCTGCTCGAACATGAAAATCCATATCGGGCCAAGGCCGAACATCACCAGCGGATGGCGATAGAGGCGATAGGCGAGCCGGCCTCGCCACGACAGTTGCCGGTATTCAGCGACGGTCAGTGTCTTGATGTCGCCGGTGCCGCGCTCGTCGAGATTGCCTGCGCTGGCGTGATGGGTTGCGTGGGCGCGGCGCCAGCAATCGTAGGGCGTCAGCGTTAGCACGCCAAGCACACGGCCGATCCAGTCGTCGGCATAGCGATTGGCAAAGAAGGAGCCGTGACCGCAATCGTGCTGGATCATGAAGATCCGCACCAGAAAGCCGGCGGCCGGAAGGATGAGGACCAGACCCCACCAATGGCCATAGGCATAGGCGGCCGAGGACAATGCCCACAGCGTGGCGAAAGGGATGAGGGTGATGGCGAGTTCGACGGCGCTGCGACGCCTGTCGGGCTTTTTATAGCGCGACAGGATTTTCAACCAGGCGCGCTTGCTGTTTGCCACAGCTTCGGGGGAAATCATGTTCATCATGAAACATAGGCGGAGCAGGGCGCTGCCGCAAGACGGAGATCACGCAAAGTTACTGCGGGTAAATGTCGCGCGATGCGACGAATCCCGGCCACAGTCGCCGGGCGCGTCGCCGGCAACGGCGCCTACCGACGGCGCCCGCCTGCGACCATGTTGGTTTCGATGCCATCCAGGCGGTCGAGCAATTTCTTCAGGCGGTCGGGAATATCCGTCTCCGTGCGGAATGCCGGCAGGGTGCGCAGGAAGCGCTTGGTGGTCTCATTGCCGAGCTGGCGCCGGATATCGACGGCGAGCGCGTCGTGCTTTTCGCCATTGGTGCGGGACATCTTCCAAAATCCTGTGTCGGCTTCGAAACTCTTCCACAGGAGGAATGGTTCCCGCATTGTAGTAGCCTGGCAAGCAAAGCCGTCGGATACGGTAAAGTTTGAATTAAAATCGAAAAGTCTCCGCTGTTCGCCCTCAAGCCGTGGCCAGCGGCTGCAGTATCGCTTGCCCCTTGATTTTTGGCCGCCAAACCTCGATATCGGGCGCAAATCCACACCATTCGAAAATGACGGGAAACGGCGATGAGCGACCAGGCAAAAGACGAACGCGCGCCCGATGAAGCCGAGAAGACCGAGGCTGCCGCGGAGCCAAGGGAAGGCGGCGTCGACAGCGACTATGAAGCGCTTGTGCGGCTTCTGAAGGAAAACGAAGAGCTGAAGGATCGCGCGCTGCGCGTCGCGGCCGACATGGAGAATTTGCGCCGCCGCACCGCCCGCGACGTGCACGATGCGCGCGCCTATGCGGTTGCCAACTTTGCCCGCGACATGCTTTCGGTGTCAGACAATCTGCGCCGCGCTCTGGATGCCATCCCGGAGGAGGCCAAGGCTTCGGACGATGCCGGTTTCAAGGCGCTGATCGACGGCGTCGAGATCACCGAGCGCGCCATGCTGTCGGCGCTTGAACGTCACGGCGTGAAGAAGCTTGAGCCCGAGGGCGAGAAATTCGATCCGAATTTCCACCAGGCGATGTTCGAGGTGCCCAATCCCGACGTACCGGCCAACACAGTCGTGCAGGTCGTGCAGCCCGGCTATTCGATCGGCGAGCGTGTGCTGCGGCCGGCCATGGTCGGCGTCGCCAAGGGCGGCCCCAAGCATGTGGCGAGCGAAGCGCCGGTGGAGCCGGGGCCGGTGAATGAGCAAGCTGAGAAGGATGCGTAAGTTAGGAGAGTAGGGGAATAGGCAGTACGGGAGTAGGGAATACCGCTACGTCGGGTAAAATAGAGCAGAGCACTTGCCTACTCCGGCCGTTGCCTTCTCTCCCCTACTCAGGCCGCAAACCGCTGCGCTTCTCCGCCATAATAATTGACGTAGCGGGCACCGATCTCCTTGACCGGCATCACCACGAACACGTCGACGGTCGAGAATTCACGGTCGATGACGCAGCCGTCGCCGATGCGCGCGCCGACGCGCAGATAGCCCTTGACCAGCGGCGGCATCGCGGCGATCGCCGCCTTGGTGTTGACGGCCTCGATCGGCATCAGGTCCATGGAACAATAGCGCCCGGCGACGGCGCGCACGTCCCAGGATGAATTCGTCCGGCAGTGGTGGGCAAGATAGGTCAACGCCTCGGCATGTGCCGCCGGCACGGTGCCGTGGAACGACGCGCAGCCGGTCATCACGCCGATGCCGTAATGGTTGATATAGGCCCAGATGCCTTGCCACAGCGCCTCGATGGTGCGCTTCGAGCGGTATTCCGGCAGAACGCAGGAGCGGCCGAGCTCGAGGAACCGCTGGCCGGGATGCCGCGCGATCAGCTTGGTCAGCTCGAATTCGCCTTCGGAATAGAAGCCGCCGGCCGCTGCGGCAATCTCCTGCCGCAGCAGGCGGTAGGTGCCGACGATGCGGCGATGCTCGGGGCCGGAAAGCGAAGTATCGAACACAAGCAGATGATCGCAGAGGGGATCGAAGCGATCGGCATCGCGGCGGTCCTGCATCTGGAACAGGTCCTTCCTGGCACCAAGCTCGTCGTAGAACACCCGGTAGCGCACTTCCTGCGCGGCAGCGATCTCGGCCTCGTTGCGGGCGAGCCGCACTTCGAGATTGCCGATGCGGCCGAGCGATGCGCCTTTTATGACGGCATCGGCGTTCCGGCCGACGAGCAAAGGCCCGCTGGCGTTCGGCCGAGCATCACATTCCGGCATGACTGTATGCACGAGTGATTCTCCTTCGAGCCATCCCTCTTGGCACGGGGATACGGTGTAGGTGCAACAGGATTGTGACAGTACCGTGATACGGCTCTGCGGGCAATACTTCGTCGGCTGGGTAATCTATCAACCGTCTATGTTGTGCCTCAGGCGGCCACTTGCCCCTCGACGGCATGAACCAGGGCATCGGGGTCGAGCGGCTTGGTGACGAAGCCGCTGGCACCGTGAGCGAGCACGGCGTGGCGGGTCTTTTCCTGGCTGTCGGCCGACAGCACCATGATCGGCACCGGCGGCACCGCGGTCTCCTCCTCATGGCGGCGGATGGCGGCGATGGCGTCCAGGCCGTCCATGACAGGCATGTGCAAGTCCATCAGCACCACGTCGTAGCGGTGCTTGTGGCCGGTGCTGATGACCGCCTCGACCGCGGCCTTGCCGTTGCCGACCACTTTCACGCGATGCCCGGCCTTCAGCAGCGTGGCGCGGGCCAGCATGGCATTGATGTCGTTGTCCTCGGCGATCAGCACCGACAGGCCCTGCTGGCGGGCGCCAATGGCATGCCCCGCCTGCGCGCCGCGCCTTTGCAGTTGCGGCTCGGCGATGACCGGCGCGTGGCTGGTCAAAAGCACGCGCAGCAGTGTCTCGCCGCGCACCGGCCTCGCCAGGAAGGTGGCGTAACCATTGGCACGGAATTCGCCAAGCATGCCGCGGTCGGTCGGCGCGATCAGCGTCACTGCCTCGCACTCGGCAAATCCGCTCTGGCGCAGGCGCCTGAGCAGCCTGCCGTCGCTTTGCTCCATGGCAGCATCGATCAGCAGCACGTCACAGCCCTCGGCGAAAGCGGTGGCCTGGGCGGCGGCGGTGGCCAGATCGACCGTGCCGCCATTGGCGCGAATGGTGCGGGCGATGGCTTCGGCCTCGACCGGGTTCTTCGACACGATCACCGCATGCCGGCCCGACAGCGGGTTCTCGCGGATCTGCGGCGCCTCGACGGCGGAAATAGCGGGAATCTCGAAGACGAATTCAGATCCCTGGCCAAGGCGGCTCGACACAGAGATGGTGCCGCCCATGGCGGTCACCAGGCGCTTGGAAATGGCAAGACCGAGGCCGGCACCGCCATGCGCACGGGTCGAGGTGCCGTCAGCCTGTTCAAAGTCCTCGAAGATACGCTCCATGTCCTCCTCGCGCAGACCGGGGCCGGTGTCGGTGATGGTGAAGCGGATGCGGTCGGTGATTTCGGTGCGGACGCGGGCGATGCTTGCCAGGACGCCGCCGCTGTCGGTGAACTTGACGGCGTTGCCGATGAGGTTGAGCAGCACCTGCCTGACCCTGCCGGGGTCGGCGGTGATCAGCTGCGGCACGTCGGGTTCGACATGACAGCCGAGGCCGATATCCTTGGCAAAAGCCCGCGCCGCCAAAAGCTCGACGACATTGTCGGCGATCTCACGCACCGACATCGGCTGCGGTTCGGGATCGAAGCGGCCGGCCTCGATCTTGGAGTAGTCGAGCAGGTCCTCGATTAGCGCCAGCAGCGCGCTGGCCGAGGTCGAGATGGCGCCGACATAGGTCCGCTGCTCGGGCGAAAGGCTGGTGTCGGCGAGAAGCCGGGCCATGCCCATGATGCCGTTCATCGGCGTGCGGATCTCGTGGCTGACGGTAGCGAGGAAACGCGATTTGGCCTGGCTCGCATATTCGGCCCGCTCGCGGGCGGTGATCAGCGAGGATTCGGCGCGCTTGCGGGCGGTGATGTCGCGGGCGATGGCGCGATGCGAAACGGCGCCGCTGTCCTTGTCGCGCACCGACAGCTCGATCCAAGAGAACCAGCGTGGACCGTCCGGCGTGCGAATGGCGACGTCGGTGGAACTCAGGCATTCATGGTCGGAAAAGGCGGCGTCGGGGACGATGCCGACATCGATGCCTAGTTCGGCCAGGGCCTTGCCGGCAAGCTCGCGCTGGTCGGTTTCGACAAGGTCGGCGAAAACCTTGTTGGCGTAGACAATGTGGCCGTCGCGGTCGCGGTGGACGACGAGATCGCCGAGTGCATCGATCAGACCGCGAAAGCGCTCCTCGCTCTCCTGCATCTCCCACATGCGGTCGGCCAGCGTCTCGATTTCGGCGCGGCTGCGGGCGGTGGTGGCATCGAGCAGGGCCACTGCGCGGCGCTCGGTGCGCCTGTTGCGCAGATGCATGGCGAGCCCGGCCATGGCTGTCGCCAAAAGGCCGATGGTGATGAAGATCGGCGCTCCGGTCAAATGCGACAGGCCCGCCAGCACGACGATGGCGACCAGCGTCAGGAAGGACAGGCCTTCGCGGTTGGCGTCGGGCAATTCCGGCGCCAGCGGTGGCGCGGCGACAAGCTGCCGTGCTGGCGTATCGGGGGCCGTCCCGTCGGCCCGTTCGGCTGGTTCCGCCGCTCTGATGCCGGGTTCCGCAATCATACGGAACTCCTGCCAGACAGAGCTTATCGAAGGTTGTGATTGATCGTTCGAATTTTAGCGGTCGCGCTCTTTTTCCCCAAGAGGCTCACATGTCCACCACCACACGGCCGCGGATCTTGCCCTCGACGATGTCATGCGCGGCGCCGATGATGCCGTCGAAGCCGATGCTCGTCGACAGACTGGCAAGCTTTGCGTGATCGAGATCGGTGCCGATGCGGCGCCAGGCCTCGAGGCGGACCGCCTTGGGCGCCATCACCGAATCGATGCCGAGCAGCGAGACACCGCGAAGGATGAAGGGGGCGACGCTGGCCGGCAGGTCCATGCCGCCGGCGAGGCCGCAAGCGGCGACGGCGCCGCCATAGGAGGTCATCGACAGAACGTTGGCCAGCGTGTGGCTGCCGACGGCATCGACGCCGCCGGCCCAGCGTTCCTTGGCGAGCGGTTTTGCCGGCTGCGCAAGCTCGTCGCGTGAAATCACTTCCGCGGCGCCGAGGTCGATCAGATAGGGGCTTTCGGCAGCGCGGCCGGTCGAGGCAATGACGTGATAGCCGAGGCTGGACAGGATCGAGATCGCGACCGAGCCGACGCCACCGGCAGCGCCGGTCACCACCACCGGACCACGATCGGGCACGATGCCGTGGCGCTCCAGCGCGATGACGCAAAGCATGGCGGTGTAGCCGGCGGTGCCGATCGCCATCGCATCATGCGGGCTCATTCCGTCCGGCAGCGGCACCAGCCAGTCGCCTTTGACACGGGCGCGCCCGGCAAAGGCGCCGAAATGCGTCTCGCCGACGCCCCAGCCGTTCAATATGACCTTGTCACCCTTGCGCCAGTCAGGATTGGAGGACGAGATGACTGTGCCGGCGAAATCGATGCCCGGCACCAGCGGCCAGCGGCGGATTACCGGCGCCTTGCCGGTAATTGCAAGGCCGTCCTTGTAGTTCACCGTCGTCGCCTCGACCGCGACGGTGACGTCGCCCTCCATCAGGTCTGCCTCTGTAAGCTCGGTCACCGCGACCGACTGGTTTTTCTCGGCGTCGCGCGAAACGAGGATGGCTTTGAAGGTTTCGGGCATGTTTTCTCCTCGGGCTTGCAGATCAGAATGTGCGGCGCCAGGCGAGTGAGGTCAATCGCTCGACATTCCGCGCCGCCAACCAATGAGCTCATCGAAGACGACCAGCACGGCACCAACGGAAATGAAGGCGTCGGCGAGGTTGAAGACGGCGAAGGACCAGACCGGCGTATGGAACAGGACATAGTCGATGACATGGCCGTAGATTGCGCGATCGATCAGGTTGCCGAGCGCGCCGCCAACGATCAGTGCGAAGCCGATGCGGGCAAGCAGGTGGCCGGGCGGCGTGCGGGCCGCAAGATAGAGCACGAAAGCGACCACCAGAACCGCGACGACCACCAGGCCGGTGTCGCCGAAGGACGAAAACAGCGAGAACGCGATGCCGGTGTTGTAGGTGCGGTACAGCGCCAGGAACGGCAGCAGGTCGAGCCGTTCCTGAAAGGCGAGGCCGGTTTCGACCAGGTATTTCAGCCACTGGTCGAGCGCTATCGCGGCGACGACCAGAAGAGCGTACGGCCTCCAGGACTTCATGGTTTGCAGTTTCACGGTTTGAGATGTCACGATCTGGCGTCCTCCGGGCCGAGCTTCAGCGCGTCGCGCCGGATCTCGAACAGCATGACGCCGGTGGCCACCGCAAGGTTGAGCGAATCGGCGCGGCCGGCCTGCGGTATCCGCAGCAGCTTGTCGCAGCTTGCGGCAAGCTCGTCAGGCAGGCCTTGCTGCTCGTTGCCCATCACCAAAAGCACCGGGCCTTTTGAAAAATCGACCGAGCGGTAGTCGACCGCACCCTTCAGATGAGTGCCGGCGACGAGGCCGGGAAAGCTCGTTCGCCAGGCGAGAAAAGCCTCGGGCGACGCCTTGGCGACGGGCACGGCGAAGATCGAGCCCATTGTGGCGCGCACCGTCTCGACCGAAAAGGGATCGGTGGTCTCGCCGACCAGGATGACGCCCCTGGCGCCGACAGCGTCGACCGTGCGGATGACGGTGCCGAGATTGCCGGGGTCGCGAACGCGGTCGAGTGCTACCCAGACATCGCTGTCCTCGACGCGGATGTCCTTCAGCGACAGCAATTTCTGCGAGAACACGCCGACGACCATTTGCGGATTGTCACGGCGGGTGATGGCGACCAGCACCTTTTCCGAGACTTCAAGTACCGTGCCGCCGGCGGCGACCGTGCGCGCCGCGACCTTTTCGACTGCCGCGTTGCCACGTCCGGCCTTGGCGAAGACCAATGTCCTGATCGACCAGCCGAGATCGAGCGCGTCGATGACCAGCTTCAGGCCTTCGGCCATGAAGGCATTCTGCTGGTCACGGAATTTCTTCAGCGCGAGCGCCTTGATGTCCTTGATCAGCGGGTTGGCGAGGCTGGTGACTTCCTTCACCTGCCCTGGCGCGCCTGCGTGCCGTTCGTACGCACTCATTCAGGCCACCCAGCGCGAGAACAGCGAGGTCGAAAGCGCCCGACCGGCAGATTTCTCGCGGATGATCAATTCGCCCGACTCGACCGTGCCGCCCATGCCGGCGAAGGTGTCGCGCATCAGGGCATGGATCGCGAAAAAAGAGGCGCGGATCGAATAGGCGGTCAGTACCACGGCGAGCGGCTTCGGCGTCAGGATCGCGCGGCAGATATCGGTCAGCGCCGGCAGGTCCTCGAACAACTGCCAGACCTCGCCTTTCGGTCCGCGGCCATAGGCGGGCGGGTCGAACAGGATGATGTCGTAGCGGCTGCCGCGGCGCTCCTCGCGTTCGGCGAATTTCACGGCATCGTCGACGATCCAGCGGATCGGCTTTTTCGATAGGCCCGCCATCTCCTGGTTTTCGCGTGCCCAGCCGATCGCCTTCTTGGAAGCATCGACATGGGTGACCTCGGCGCCGGCATGCGCCGCCACCAGGGAGGCAAGGCCGGTGTAACCGAACAGGTTCAGCACCTTCACCGGCCGTTTTGCCGCCGCGATCAGTCCGGCCATGTGGTCCCAGTGCGAGGCCTGCTCGGGAAAGACGCCGACATGGCGAAACGAAGTGAAGCGGCCGAGATAGTCGATGCCGTCATGCTTCATCGGCCAGGTCTCGCCGAGCGGCGTCTTGGGGAAGCGCCAGCGGCCGATGCCTTCCTCGTCGGTATCGCCGGTGAAGATGGCGTCGGCGCGTTCCCAGTCCCTGGCCGCCAATGCCTTTTGCCAGATCGCCTGGCCCTCCGGCCGAACGATGCGGTAGGGGCCGTATTGCTCGAGTTTTTCTCCGGCACCACTGTCTAGCAGCGCGTAGTCCTGATTGGGGCCGACTTCGAGGATCAGCGGCAGATGTTCGGCGGGCAGCGCGCCATCGCGGCGCGAGAGCATGCGCGGCGCGGCTTTTGGCTCGGACCGGTCTTGCGGTTTAGGCTCCGGACCGGCGGTTGGGCTGGCGTCGCGCCGCCGGACATGCTCCGCCCCGCCTTTTGCGGGCGGTCGGCTGTCGCGGCGTCTGTCGCGAAAAGGTTTCAAGAAGGCGCATCTCCGGACGGCGGCTTGGCCGCTTCTGCCACAGCACATTGACCGGCGCAACAAAAGGGCTGCCGACGTGCGCAGCCGGATCAGCCGCGCCTGATCGACAGCAGGCCGATTGCGAGCGCTATGAAACCAACGGCCTTGAAGCCGGTGACGACCATATGGCCGGTTTCCCAGCGGCTCCGGATGGTTTCGAAATTGCCTGGGATCGGTCCAGGTACCCAAGTGGCCAGGACATCGTTTGCCGGTTTGACCAGCGCAAACCACGCCCCAAGCGCTAGCAGGTAGAGCACGGTGGCGGCCAAGACCCACCAGAATGCCGGACGATCGCTGCGCAGCATCCAGGCGAGGAGGCCCGGACAGACGATTGCCGCCAGGTCCAGCGGTGCGCCGATAATCGCGAAGAATTGGAACTGAGCGTTAAAGACAGTGGTTTCACGCCAGAGCGAAGGCCGCCATCTGGTCAGCCGCGGCACCGATTCCAGCACATGGGCGAAAGACGGCCCAAGGCTGAGCGCCGCGACGATGGCGGTCAAAACCGACCAGAACAACAGAAAACCGCGTATATCCATAATGGCCAGACAACGGCGTCAGGGCGCAGACGTTCCGGTCGGCGATCGTCTTGCTTGCCGTCGAAAGGGCAGGCGCACTATCGTCCATTCAAATTGGGCATCCATCAAACCGGGTTGCGATCCATGTCCCGCGCCGAACGCCTGCTCGACCTGATCCAGATCCTGCGCCGGCATCGCCGGCCGGTCAGCGGCCGCAGCCTCGCGGACGAAATGGGTGTGTCGATCCGCACGCTCTATCGCGATATCGCCACGCTGCAGGGGCAGGGTGCGCCGATTGAGGGTGAGGCGGGGCTGGGTTACGTGCTCAGGCCAGGTTTCATGCTGCCGCCCTTGATGTTCACCGATGAGGAGATCGAGGCGATCGTTCTCGGTTCGCGCTGGGTGGCCAAGCAGCCGGACTGGCGGCTTGCGAACGCCGCCACCGACGCGCTGGCCAAGATCGCGGCGGTGCTGCCGGACGATTTGCGCGAGGAACTCGATGCCTCGACGCTGCTGGTCGGGTCGCGCACCGAGGTCACAGAAGGCATCGATCTCGGCGTGGTGCGGCAGGCCATCCGCGAGGAGCGCAAGCTGAGCTTTGTCTATCGCGACGCCGGCGGCGCTGCCTCCGAGCGCACCGTCTGGCCGTTCGCACTCGGCTTCTTCGACAAGGTGCGCGTCGTCGCGGCCTGGTGCGAGATGCGCCAGGATTTCAGGCACTTTCGCGCCGATCGGATATCCGGCCTCAACGCCACCGAGATGCGCTATCCGCGCCGCCGTCAGGTGCTGCTCAAAGAATGGCGGGCGACGCTCGACACGCCAAGCTAAGGCTGCTGCTCAGTTGAGACTGCTGCCAGAATCTGGCAGTGGCATACGCTATGCTCCTCCAGTCGAAACCATCTGGAGAGCAATTCATGACACCGCCCAATTTCGTCATCCTCTATGTCGACAAGCCCGAGCAAAGCGGCGCCTTCTACAGCGCGCTGCTTGGGCGGCAACCGGTCGAGACCTCGCCGACCTTCGTGCTGTTCGTGCTCGACAACGGCTTCAAGCTCGGCCTCTGGTCGCGTCACACCGTGGAGCCGGCCGCGGCGGCAGCGGGCGGCGGCGCCGAGATCGTCTTTGCGCTGGACACGCCGGGTGCCGTCGACGCCACCCATGCCGAGTGGGCCGGCCGCGGGCTGAAAATTCTGCAGACGCCGACCGACATGGATTTCGGCCGCACCTTCGTCGCGCTTGATCCCGACAGCCACCGGCTGCGGGTTTATTGGCAAAGGGAGTAGGGCAGTAGGGCAGTAGGGGAGTACGTGACAGGAAACATAGCTGGCGCGGCGCCGCACGATCAGTGCGGTTTCCTACTCCCCTACTCCCTTTCGCTTGCCCGATACACGGCAATGCCGGCGGCGAGGTCCTCGAGGGCTGCGCCGACCGACTTGAACAGCGTGATCTCGTCGTCGTTCTGCCGGCCTTTTTTCTGGCCGCGCGCCAGTTCATAAAGGTCGGCGACGATGGCTTCCGGCTTCAGAACGCCGGAGGCCAGCGGCTGGACGATATCGCCGGCTTCCTTGGTGGCGCCGGCGCGGGTGTCGACATAGACGCGGGCGCGTGCAATCGCGTCGTCGTCGCTTTCGCGCATCGCCGGCGTGAAGCCGCCGACGAGATCGACATGGGTGCCGGACTTCAAGAGTGCGCCCTTGATCAGTGGCATGGTGGTGATGGTCGCCGACGATACGATATCGGCCTTTCCGAGTTCGGCGTCGAGATCGCCTGCTGCTTCGGCCGCAAAACCCTCGGCACGCAATTTTGCCGCGACCTTTTCGGCATTCGACGACGTGCGGTTCCAGATGCGGATGTTCGTGATCGGACGCACCGCCGAATGCGCCTTTGCAAGGAATGGCGACAGCGCGCCGGCGCCAACCACCAGCAGCCGTGATGCATCCTCGCGGGCCAGATAGGAGGCAGCCAGCGCCGAGGCACAGGCCGTGCGCCACTGTGTCAGCCTCTGGCCATCGATCAAGGCCTGAGGCTCGCCGGTGGCGCCGTCGAGCAAGAGGTAAAGCCCCATCACCGCGGGCTTGCCGACGGCATTATTGTCAGGCGACACCGTGACGATCTTGACGCCGATATGGCCATCGGCCGAGGTGCCGGCTGCGTTGAAGTCGGTCCAGGCCGGCATCAAAAGCAGCGTCGAGGCGGCGCCATCGGGCCGCTCGACAGTGTGATGGTGCCTGACCGGCTGCACGGCGCCATCGCGAAAGGCGGCGCGTAACGTCTCGACCAGCCTGGAAAAGGTCAGCGCGCGGTCGACCTCGGCGGCGGAAATGGTCAGCATGAAAGGCTCTCCGTGGAGAACTAGGCCGGTTGTGCCTCAGGCCCGAGCCGCGGCTCAGTTCGTCGGCTTCGGCAAGACTGGGCTCTGCGACGCGGTGGGCGCGCGGCTAACCGCCTGGCGCAGGTTCTCGGCCTCGGCGCCGCGCTGGCGCGCCAGCTTGCGGTAGCGGCCCTGCTTGATCCAGGTCGCCAGGCTGCCGACGATCATGCCGGTAGCCAGCGCCAGGAACAGGAAAATGAAGAGCGGCACGGTCAGCGTCAGCGCCGGATTGCCGGGATTGAACGGATCGAGTGTGAAGGCTACCGGTTCGCGGTTCGCGACGGCCAGTGCAATCAGGATGACGGCCAGCGGCACGAAAACCACGATGAGAATGAAGCGATTGAACATGTTTTTCCGTTCGGAAGAAAAGGCAGGAGCGGTGGCGGGTGCCGCGCCTATTTGCCTCCGTTCAGCCTTTCACGCAATTCCTTGCCGGTCTTGAAGAACGGTACCCATTTCTCCTCAACCTCCACGGATTCGCCGGTGCGCGGGTTGCGGCCGGTGCGGGCAGGGCGGTTTTTCACCGAAAACGCGCCGAAGCCGCGCAACTCGACCCGGTTGCCCTCGGCAAGCGCGTCGGTGATTTCATCGAAGATAGCGCTGACAATGTTTTCGACGTCGCGCAGGAAAAGATGCGGATTACGCGTGGCGATGATCTGAACAAGTTCGGATTTGATCATGAAAAGGCTCCCCGTGAAAGCAGTGCCGCCGAAATTATCAGAATGATTTTATTTGGTTTTTCACTCGTCCCAAGCGGTTCCTCAAGGGTGCCAGACGGAAACGAGACCGTCAAGAAACAAGCGGTCCACTCCAATTTCGTGAAGGACGTCGCCGCCATGGCCGGGCAGGCCAAGCGCAGCGCCGACGGTCTGCGCCATCGCCTTGGAGAACAGGAAACCACCGCGTTTTTCCGTGTCCTTCCATTCCACCACCTTGAGCTTGGCATCGACACCCTTGCCTGCAAGCCAGTCGATCGCTTCGGCTTCACCGCCGACCGCGTCGATCAATCTGTTGGCGACCGCCTGCCGGCCGGTGAAGATCGACCCGTCTGCGAGCGCCAGCGCCTCTGGCTTGGTCATATTGCGGCGCTCGGCGACGATGCCGACGAACCAGTCGTAGCTGTCGAGGATGAGCTTGCGGACCATGGCGCGCTCATCGTCATTGGTCGGCTTGAAGGGAGAAGGCGAGGCCTTCAAGGGCGAGGATTTCACCTCCTCCAGCTTGACGCCGAGCTTGTCCATGAGGCCGCTGACGTCCGGGTACTGGATCAGCACGCCGATCGAGCCGACGATCGAGGATTTGCGTGCGACAATATGGTCGGCCGCAGTGGCGATCATGTAGCCCGCCGAAGCCGCGAGCGTGCCGACCTCGGCCACCACCGGCTTGTCGGCGGCGAGCTTGCGCACTGCCTCATAGATCGATTCGCCACCGACGGTGGTGCCGCCAGGTGAATCGATCGACAGGATCACAGCCTTGACGCGCGGCGACTGACGGATGGCCTCCAGCCGCTTGATCAGTTCTTCGTCTTCGGTGATGGTACCTTCGATCTTGACCTTGGCGATGTGGTCGACAGCCGCGCTGGTGAAGTCGTCACCATAGATCCACGCCGAAAAGGCGATCAGCCCGGCTGCGGCGACGATAATCGCCGCGATACGCCAGAATGTCAGCTTGCGGCGCAAGCGGCGGCGGTCGATCAGGTCGTCGGCTCTCAATGCCATGGTCAGCCTCGTAGTCGGTGGGAGCAGATGCTTTTAAAGCAACCATTCGCGCCCGGCTACCGTTTCCTGACGGCCTTGCGCCAAAGGCCTTAGGCATTCGCGGCAAGCCTCAACCTGTTACGTTCCACAGGCTCTAACACTGTGCGCCCATATCTGGTATGAGGTACAGGCTGCGCTGGGGCCATTTTCGTTGTACAGGGGCGGCTGTCACATTTTTGCGGTTTTCCTCGGCTTGTGCTTGCTTGAGGGCGCCGGCATCCCACCTATAGGGCGGCCTGGCGGGCAGGGGTTTAGAAGAAGCAGTCATGTTAGCGGGACCAATCGAACCGACCAACACCGAGACGGAGTTGGCTCCCAAGGCCGCAGGCCGGGCGCGGGTCGACGCGTTTGACATTGCGCAGCGTCATTCGCGCCGGGTCCGGATCCTGAAGCTGGCCGTACCGCTGGTCGCCGCCGTGATCGCGGTCGCGTTTCCGGTCTATTCCTATCTCATGGCACCCGCTGCAATCGAGGTGCAGGCCGACGGCGGCGCCTTTGCCGATGGTAAGCTGGTGATGGCCAATCCCAAGCTCAACGGCTTCACCAAGCAGAACCTGCCCTATTCGATGACAGCCCTGCGCGCCATACAGGATGTCAGCAAACAGGGCATCATCGATCTGGAAGGTATCAAGGCCAAGCTGCCGATTGCGGCCGACAACACCGCCGCCATCGGTGCTGCGCACGGCACCTACGATCGCGACGGCAACACGTTCAGCCTGACCAGCGACGTGACCGTGTCGACCACGGATGGCGTGGTGGCAAAATTCAAATCAGTCTATCTCGACATGGCCGAAGGCACTATGAAGACAAGCGAACCCGTCGATGTCAGCCGCGGCGGGTCGCGGATCAGGGCGGATTCGATGTCGGTCCAGGACAATGGCAAGGTCCTGATTTTCGAGAACAAGGTGCGCGTCGACATCGATCCCGCCAGTTTGAAGGCGGCAGAGGCAAAGAGCGGAGAGACCAATGCGGTTCAGTAGTTCGGCACGGCGCCTCGCCGCGATCTCGGCGTTGACGCTTGGGTTGCCCTTGGGGCTGACCTTCGGGACGGCGCCGTCGCTGGCGCAATCCAGTGCCACCAGCCAAATGTCCGGCCTCAGGCTGTCGGGCGACAAGCCTATCCAGATCGAAAGCGACAAGCTCGAGGTGCGCCAGGCGGAAAGCGTCGCCGTCTTCACCGGCAACGTCAACGTCGTCCAGGGTCCAACCGTGCTCAAGGCCGGCAAAATGACAGTCTATTACGTCAGGGATGCAGGCGCCGCCAAAGGCGCCCAGCCCGCGGGTGCTGCGGCAATGACCGGATCCGCCAACATCGACCATCTCGAGGTCGACGATAAGGTCTACATCAAATCGGACGATCAGGTTGCCACCGGCGACCGCGGCACCTTCGACATGAAGACCGAAGTGCTGGTGCTTTCGGGCAGCAAGGTCGTGCTCTCGCAAGGCGACAACGTGCTTGTCGGCTGCAAGCTTACCGTGCAGATGAAGAGCGGCCTTGCCCAGGTCGACGCTTGCGGCGGCCGCGTCATGATGTCGATCACGCCGCCGGCGAAGTCTGGAGCAGCGAAACCCTGATGACCGGCATATCGTCGCTGCTGGCGCGTCTTCCAGGGCGCGCCGCCAGCAAACTTGCGGCACCGGCCAGGGTCACCGTCGAAGCGGCAAAGTTCAAGGGAACCTTGATCGCCAAAGGGCTGACCAAAAGTTACAAGGGCCGCAAAGTCGTCAGCGGCGTGACGCTGGGCGTGCGCGCCGGCGAGGCGGTTGGGCTGCTCGGCCCCAACGGCGCCGGCAAGACGACCTGTTTCTACATGGTGACCGGCCTAGTGCCGGTCGATGAAGGCACCATCGAAATCGACGGTTTCGACGTCACGTCGATGCCGATGTATCGCCGCGCCCGTCTCGGCATCGGCTACCTGCCGCAGGAAGCGTCGATTTTTCGCGGCCTGAATGTCGAGCAAAACATCCGGGCCGTGCTCGAAGTGGTCGAAAAGAGCCGCAAGGAGCGTGAGCGGCTGCTCGACGAATTGCTCGAGGAATTCCACATCAGCCATCTGCGCAAGGCTCCGTCGCTGTCGCTCTCCGGTGGTGAGCGGCGACGCCTCGAAATTGCCCGTGCGTTGGCAACCCGCCCTGCCTACATGCTGCTCGACGAACCGTTCGCCGGTATCGATCCGATCGCCGTCGCCGACATCCAGCAGCTCGTGCGCCACTTGACGGCACGTGGAATCGGCGTGCTGATCACCGACCACAATGTCCGCGAGACACTTGGCCTGATCGACCGCGCCTACATCATCCATGCCGGTCAGGTGCTGACCCATGGCCGGGCCGACGAGATAGTCGCAAATGCCGATGTGCGGCGGCTTTATCTCGGCGAGGGATTTACGCTCTAAATGCGAAATTCCGGTTCGAGCGGGATTTCCGGCGTAGTCCAGCAGGTCTTTCTTCAATTTTCTGCCTGAAAACGCGCTGGCAGGCGAGTTTTACCGCTCCTCGCCTTGACAAGCAAAAGCCGGGCCAGTTTCTATGCTGGCCTGGAAAATTCCTTCCAGCAGTGCGGGTGCGTAGACGGGGCGTTTGAAACCGAACCATGGCGTTGGCGGCAAAACTACAGCTACGACAGTCGCAGTCGCTGGTGATGACGCCGCAGCTGATGCAGTCGATCCGCCTGCTGCAGTTCACCCACCTAGAGCTGGAACGCTTCATCGACGACGAGATCGAACGCAATCCCCTGCTGGAACGTGCCGAACCGCAGGAGGACGCCGCCAGCGACCAGGCGCAGAAGGGCGACGCTGCACCGGAACCGGCTGCCGACGGCGACTGGTTCGAAGCGGAGACGGCGTGGAGCGCCGAGGCGATCTCGGAAAAGCTCGATACGTCGCTGGAAAACCTGTTTCCCGATGATCCTGGTACGAGCGAGCGGCTCGGGCCCGACCTGACGGCGCAATGGAAATCGGCGTCCGGCAACGGTTCCACCTCTTCCTCCGACGGCTTTGACGTCGCGGACATGGCGGCGGCTGCCATCACGCTGCGCGACCATGTCGGCGAGCAGGTAGCGCTCGCCTTTGCCGATCCGGCGGCCCGCCTGATCGCCAGCGAGCTTGCCGACGGCCTCGACGAGGCCGGCTACATGCGTGCCGACATGGCCGAGATCGCGGCCCGCCTCGGCACGGACGCCACGGCGGTGGCAAGGGTCCTGGCGGTCTGCCAGACATTCGAGCCCGCCGGCATCTTCGCCCGCGACCTCGCCGAATGCCTGTTGCTGCAGCTTGCCGTGCGCGACCGGCTCGATCCGGCGATGAAGGCGCTGATCGCCAATCTCGAACTCCTGGCACGGCGCGATTTCCAGACGCTGAAGCGGATTTGCGGCGTCGACGAGGAGGATCTGCTCGACATGCTGGCCGAGATCCGGGCGCTCGACCCGCGGCCAGGAATGGCATTTTCGTGCGGTGCCAGCGACGCAGTCGTGGCCGACGTCGAGGTGCGCGCAGCCAATGACGGCAGCTGGACGGTCGAGCTCAATGCCGAGACGCTGCCGCGCGTGCTGGTCGATCACATCTATTTCGCCCAGGTCACGCCACATGCGAAAAACCAGGCGGAAAAGGATTTCCTCGCCGAATGCCTGCAGAACGCCAACTGGCTCACGCGCAGCCTCGACCAGCGGGCGAAGACCATTCTCAAGGTGGCCTCTGAGATCGTGCGCCAGCAGGACGCTTTTCTCGTCCACGGCGTGCGGCACCTGAAGCCGCTCAACCTGCGTACGGTGGCGGACGCCATCGGCATGCACGAATCAACGGTCAGCCGGGTCACGGCAAACAAATACATGCTGACGCCGCGCGGTGTGTTCGAGCTGCGCTATTTCTTCACCGCCTCGATCGCTTCGTCAGGTGGCGGCGATGCGCATTCGTCGGAAGCGGTGCGCGACCGCATAAAGCAGCTGATCGACGAGGAGAAAGCCGTCGATGTGCTTTCCGACGATGCCATCGTCGACATGCTGCGGGAAAGCGGCGTCGACATTGCCAGACGCACGGTGGCCAAATACCGGGAAGGCATGAACATACCCTCTTCGGTGCAGCGGCGGCGCGAAAAACGCGCTTTGGCCAGCGCCGGCCGTTGAGCTCCGACGGAATTTCCACAGCTTTCGCAGTTCATTGACAAGCGGCAACGAAGTGGCTAGAAGCCCGCCCGCATGAGACGGGCTAGCGAGTGGATTTGAGTTCGCCGATGCCCGCACGAGAGATGGTCCGTCACGACGTAGGCCACGGGACGGCCAAGAAGGCGGCTTGTGATCAACCGGAAAGTTCGGATCTAAAATCGGCGCAAGTGACGCCGCAAAAGCTTGTGCGCGCGGACCACGAGTATAAACTCGGGACAGTTTGAAGCCTGAGCAAGGAAGGTCAGTTTTCAGATGACACTGCGCATATCGGGAAAACACATGGATATCGGCGATGCGTTCCGTACGCGCATCAACGACCGTGTCGGGGAAGTGATCGGGAAATATTTCGATCGGGGCTTTTCAGGGCAAATCGTAGTCGTCAAATCGGGGTCGCGCTACACGGCCGATTGCATGATCCGGCTGGACTCCGGTGCTTCGCTGCAGGCGACCGGCGATGCCCAGGATCCAACGCTTGCCTTCGATACCGCGGCAGACCGTCTGGAAACACGACTCAGGCGCTACAAACGCCGGCTGAAGTCGCACAATTCAGGCAATAGCAACGGCGAGCTCACCGACGTCGCCTATACGGTGATGGCGCCGCTTACCGACGACGAGGAGGACATACCGGAGAATTTCGCGCCGGCCATCGTCGCCGAATCGACCATGACGCTGCGGACCATGTCGGTGGCGTCAGCGGTGATCGAACTCGACACCAAGGACAGCCCGGTCCTGGTCTTCCGCAATGCCGGAAACGACCATCTCAATATCGTCTATCGCCGGCCGGACGGGAATATCGGCTGGATCGACCCGTCCACGGCCAAGGTCGCGCAGGGGTAAAAACCAGCCGCACGCGAGCGTGGGGACTGGCGACGGCAGGCGAACAAGGGATTTCAAGCATGGATCTGAGCGATCTCGTCAGCGTTCCGGCAATCATGCCGGCGTTGAAGGCGAACTCCAAAAAGCAGCTGCTGCAATTGCTGTCCGAACGGGCGGCGGCGATTTCCGGCATTCCGGAGCGAGAGGTGTTCGACACCATCCTGCAACGCGAGCGGCTCGGCTCGACCGGCGTCGGCAACGGCATCGCCATTCCGCACGGCAAGCTGGCTGGGGTGAAGCGGATCACCGGCGTCTTTGCCCGGCTGGAGACACCGGTGGACTTCGAGGCCCTCGATGATCAGCCGGTCGACCTGGTGTTTCTGCTTTTGGCTCCCGAAGGTGCCGGCGCCGACCACCTCAAGGCGCTGTCGCGCATCGCGCGGGTGCTGCGCGATGCCGACACGGTTGCCAAGATCAGAGGCACGCGCGACGCCGTGGCCATCCACGCGCTGCTGTCGGACACGCAGGCCTCGCACGCCGCCTGAGGTTTTGATTAAATCCCTTGAAGGGCCGCCCTGTGCGGCCCTGTCCGATTCCAACCAGATCGCTGCGCCATATGTGTCAGTTGATGGCGCCGTTGTCAGTGGATAACGACGTTAGTGGATAGCGACCGGGGTCAGATCGTTTTCCAGCGCGCCAGCCAGTGCCCGGTCGCGAGCGTCCGAAAGCAGGATCGGCTGGCCATTGGCGGCAAACAGGGCCCACAGTTCCAGACCCGGCGCGATTTCGCCGAGGCCCGGGAAACGGCCGCGCAGATCGTCGCTCGACACTTTCCTGAGATAGGCTACCGAACCTTCGCCGAGATGGGCGAACTCGCCGCTGGTCATGATGATATTTTCGTTAGTTCTGGTCATTTCAAGCCTCCTTGCCGCGAGACGCCGCTCAAGGCCATCCCGCATGAGAGCTATCGGCAAAAATCAGTCTTTCACCGATATGTTTATTTTTCGTACCAGCCGTTCGGACTCCGGCCGATCGAGATCGATCGACAGAAGGCCGTTCTTCAATTCCGCCGCAATCACCCGCATGCCGTCGGCCAGCACGAAACAGCGCTGGAACTGGCGCGCGGCGATGCCGCGGTGGAGAAATTCGCGCTCGGTGTCGTCGTTCTGACGGCCGCGCACGACCAACTGGTTCTCCTCCGTTGTGACATCGAGATCGCTTTCCGCGAAACCGGCGACGGCGAGCGTGATACGCAGCCTTTCGGTTTTGCCGTCGGCACCGCTGAGGCGCTCGATGTTGTAGGGAGGATAGCTGTCACCGGACTTTGCCAAGCGCTCCAGCGTCTTTTCCATGGAATCGAAACCGAGGAGAAGCGGGCTGGAAAAAGGCGTCATTCGGCTCATGTTACAGTGTCCTCTCAAGAGCGACATAAAGTGGAAAAACCCGGATGGCATTTTTCCCGATGGTCTTGATATGGTCCGCCGCCCGGCAGACTTCAAGCCGTCACACGTCCCGCCCAAAAAGACTTGCCAAAACAAGGAATTGAAATGCCCCAATCCCGCAGGATCATCATCGACACTGACCCCGGCCAGGACGATGCCGTCGCCATATTGCTGGCGCTGGGCAGCGCCGAGCTGGAGATCGTCGGCATCACCGCGGTGGCCGGCAACGTGCCGCTGAAACTTACCGAAAAAAACGCCCGCAAGATCTGCGAACTGGCCGGCCGGACGGACGTCAAGGTCTATGCAGGCGCCATCCGGCCACTGGCGCGCGAACTCGTCACCGCCGAGGAAGTGCATGGCAAGACCGGCCTCAACGGACCGCAACTGCCCGAACCAAAGATGAAGCTGCAGGACGAGTATGCGGTCGATTTCATCGTCGAGACGCTGATGAGGGAGGAGAGCGGCACGATCACGCTGTGCGCGCTCGGGCCGCTCACCAATGTTGCGCTGGCGCTGATCCGCGAGCCCAAGATCGCACCGCGCATCAAGGAGATCGTGCTGATGGGCGGCGGCTTCTTCGAGGGCGGCAATGTCACGCCGACCGCCGAATTCAACATCTATGTCGACCCGCACGCCGCCGATGTCGTGTTCAAATCCGGCATTCCGATCGTCATGATGCCGCTGGACGTCACCCACAAGGCGCTGACCACCGCCAAGCGCACGAAGGCCTTCCGCAAGCTCGGCACCCGGGTCGGCACGGCCACCGCGGACATGCTGGAATTCTTCGAACGTTTCGACGAGGAAAAATACGGCACCGACGGCGGCCCGCTACACGATCCTTGCGTCATCGCCTACCTGTTGAAGCCGAAGTTGTTCAAGGGCCGCAACTGCAATGTCACTGTGGAAACCGCATCAGAACTTACCATGGGCATGACCGTGATCGACTGGTGGGGCGTGACCAAGCGGCCGAAGAACGCCATGGTGATGCGTGACATCGACCACGATGCGTTTTTCGAGCTGTTGCTGGAAAGGCTGGGGCGGCTTTAAGGGCCGGCTTTCATCCCCCCTTGATGGGTTGGGCGGAGTGCCGTCATTGCCAAGCTGGAACACCCCTCATCCAACCGAGCTTCGCTCGGCCACCTTCTCCACAAGGGGAGAAGGGAAAGGTGCCGTTACTTCGCCTTGGAAAATGCCAGCCACAGGCCGCCGCCGACCAGGAAGCTGCCGCTGATCCGCGACAGCAGCTTGACGCGGCCGGCCGACAGCAGGCGCCCGGCGCGGCCGGCGGCCAGCGCGTAGGTCGAATCCGACACTGCGGCGAAGATCATGGCGGTGAGACCCATGACGCCGATCTGTAACGCGTAATTGCCTTCAGGCGCGATGAACTGCGGAAAGAAGGCGCCAAAGAACACCAGCGTCTTTGGATTGCTGATTGCTACCAGCAGGCCTTGCAGGAAAAAGCCACCGCGCGGTTTTTTTGCCGATCCATCGGCGTTCAGCTTGCCTTTCGAGCGGAACATCTGCACGCCCATCCAGATCAGGTAGGCAGCGCCAATCAGCCTGACCCACTCGAACCAATGTCCCATGCCGGCGATCAGCGAAGTCAATCCGATGCCGACAATGGCAATCATGATGGCCAGCCCGGCCTGGGTGCCGGCGACATTGGCGAGCCCGGCGCGCGAGCCGTGGCGTATGCTGTTGGCAATGATCAGCGTCACCGTCGGGCCCGGCACCAGGACGATGACGATGCAGGCGACGACATAGGTGGCGTAGAGTTCCAGCGACATTTTTCCCTCCGCAGAATGCCGCTCGTGCGGCGTGCTGTCGCGATCAATGCATGGCGATGAGTTGCGTGCAAGTCGGCGAAGCGCCGACAATGCGGAGCTGATTTCAGCAGGCGCCGGCCTGCCATGGCAGCGTTGCCTCATAGGCGGCAGCCGCCCTCAGCACGGAGGGGTCACCGCGCGGCCGCCCGATCAATTGCATGCCCATTGGCCTGCCCCTGGAGTCGAAGCCCGCCGGCACATTGATCGCCGGGCAGCCGCCCAGCGTGGCGAGCGCTGAGACCTGCATCCAGCGGTGATAGCTGTCCATGGCACGCCCGGCCACTTCCCTTGGCCAGAGGGTGGCGACGTCGAAGGGAAAGACCTGTGCGGCTGGCAGCGCAATCAGGTCGAAACGCTCGAAGAGCGACAGCAGCATTCGATGCCAGGACGAGCGCCTCACAGTTGCCGCATGGATTTGCGGCGCGGTGAGGCGAAGCGCATGTTCCACCTCCCACACGGCCTCCGGCTTCAGCAGACTGCGTTTCAAGGGATCATCGTAGTGCACCTTGAGCGCACAACCGCTGCTCGCCTGCCGAAGCGTTACAAAGGCCTGCCACAGCGCTTCGAAGTCGAATTCCGGCATCAGCGGCTCGGCCTCGAAGGTCACATCCGCGAACCGGCCGAGTGCTGCCTCGCAAAGCTGTAGAATGCCTGCTTCAACCGGCAGATGGCCGCCGAGATCGCCGAGCCAGGCGATACGCCCTCCGGCCGCCGGCGTTTCCACCCCTTCGAGAAACGAGCCTGGCTTATCATGCGACAGCGGCGCGCGAGGATGATAGCCGGCCTGCACGTCGAGCAGCAGCGCCATGTCGCGCACGTTACGCCCCATAGGCCCTTCGACGCCCATCTGCGCATGAAACACATCAAGGTCAGGGCCAGCCGGCACCAATCCCTGCGACGGGCGGAAGCCATGGACATTGTTGTAGGCAGCGGGATTGCGTAGCGAGCCGCCAAAATCGCTGCCATCGGCAACGGGAACCATGTCGAGCGCCAGCGCGACCGCCGCACCGCCGCTCGAGCCGCCGGCGGTCAGCGCCGGGTCGAATGCGTTGAGCGTCTGTCCGAACACGGTGTTGTAGGTGTTGGAGCCGAGCCCGAATTCGGGAACGTTGGTCTTGCCGATGATGATCGCGCCGGCCTTGCGGACGCGCTCGACGAAGAAATCGTCTTCCTCAGGCACGAAATCGACGAAGATCGGCGAGCCGAAGGTGGTTCTCAGGCCTTTTGTCAGCGCAAGATCCTTAATCGCGATCGGCAGGCCGAACAGCGATCCGGTATCTCCTCCTCGCGCCAGATGGGCGTCAGCGTTGTCGGCCTCGCGCAGGATGTCGGCATGTTCGCGCAATGACACGATAGCGTTGACCAGCGGGTTCACCGCCTCGATCCTGTCGAGGAATGCCGCGACCACTTCGCGCACCGAAAGCTGCCGGTGCCTGATCTTCTCGGTAAGCTCCACGGCAGACAGGCGGCAGATGTCGCCGGCGGGCGGTACCGCATGCTTCGTGGTCGGGCGCACGGCTGTCATACCGCTTTAGCCTGCGGATTTCTGCAGGGCGACATCGACATCCCTGGCCAGCGGGATGGCCGGCTGTGCACCGGCTTTCAGGCAGGCCAGCGAACCGGCGGCGGCAGCGCGGGCAAGCGCCTGGTCGAGCGGCAGGCCGGCTGCCAGCCCGGCTGCAAAATAGCCGCAGAACGTGTCGCCGGCGCCGACCGTGTCGAGCGGGGTGATCTTCAGCGCCGGAACCATCAGAAGATCGTCCGGCGTTGCCGCCAGAACGCCGTCCGGGCCAAGCGTGACGACGATGGTGCGGCCGGTTCTCGAGGCATAGTCGCGCATCCGCGCCGGGCGGTCGCGGCCACTCAATGACAGCGCCTCGCCATAGAGGTCGAACTCGGTTTCGTTGGCGACGAGATAGTCGGCCTTGCCGAGGAAGCCGGCAGCGTCGCTGTGGAAAGGTGCGGTGTTGAGCACTGTGATCGCGCCGGCCGTCCTTGCCGCGTCGAGTGCTGCCTCGACGGTCTGCAGCGGGATCTCCAGTTGCAGCAGCACGACGTCGCCGTTTTTCAGGAAGGCCTTGGAAAGGTCACCCGGCACGACCGAATCATTGGCGCCCGGCACGACAGCGATCACGTTCTCGCCGTCGGCGCCGACCATGATCAGCGCAGTACCGGTAGAGGCAAAGGTCTCGCCGACGCCGGACAGGTCGATCTTGCCGTCGCGCAGCAGCGCCAGAGCCTCGCTGGCGAAGCTGTCCTTGCCGACTGCGCCGACCATGCGCACCTTGGCCCCGGCGCGGGCGGCGGCCAGCGCCTGGTTGGCGCCCTTGCCGCCGGGAGCAGTAGCGAAACCGGAGCCGCGCACCGTCTCGCCGGGACCGGGCAAGCGGTCGACACTGGCGATGAGGTCGAGATTGATGGAGCCGATGACGACGATCAAGAAGTGCCTCCCGCTAGCGCATGCGGGAAGCTACTCCGTAAGATCGCTGCTTGTCACCCTAGCGGTCCTTACATCGCTCCTATCGTTCCATTCTTTGGCTATTCACGAAGAGACCTGTCCCGCCTCCCAGCCGAGGATGGCGCGTTTGCGGGTCAGGCCCCAATGGTAGCCGGTGAGCGCACCGGACTTGCCTAGAGCCCGGTGGCACGGCACGACAAAGGACATCGGATTGGCACCGACCGCGGCACCGACAGCCCGGCTGGCGCTCGGTGCGCCGATGCGCGCGGCGATCGAGGAATAGGTGCAGGCCTGGCCCATCGGAATACGCAGCAAGGCTTCCCAGACGCGGACCTGGAAGTCGGTGCCGATCATGACGACGCGGAGCGGCTGGTCGGCGCGCCACAGCGTCGGATCGAAAATACGCGCGGCATAGGGCGCCGTTGCAGCCATGTCCTCGATATAGCTAGCGTTCGGCCAGCGGCTGGACATGTCGGCAAAGGCCGCACGCTCGCCGCCCGGATCGTTGAAGGCGAGGCCGGCGAGGCCGCGGTCCGTCACCATGATCAGCGCGATGCCGAAAGGTGAGATATGATAGCCGTAGCGGATGGTGAGCCCGGCGCCGCGGGTCTTGTAGTCGCCCGGCGACATCGCTTCGTGGGTGACGAACAGATCATGCAGCCGGCCTGGACCGGACATGCCGAGCTCGAACGAGGTTTCAAGCAGCGGCATGCCGGCATCGAGCAGCTTGCGCGCGTGATCGAGGGTAACGGCCTGCAGAAAAGCCTTGGGCGACAGGCCGGCCCAGCGGGTGAACAGCTTCTGCAGCCCGGTCGGCGTTTCGCCGACCTCCTCGGCCAGCACTTCCAGCGAAGGCTGGTCGCGATAGTCGAGGCTGATCTTTTCGATGGCACGACGGACGATTTCGTAGTCACCGCCTTCAGGCGTGATGTCTTTCTGAAGGATTGCTGTCGTTTTGAGAGGCATTTGGGCGTTCATGGCAGTATCTCCTTGCGTGCGAATATCGTCCTTCGCGGCGGCGATCACCACCCGAAACTTGCTTTCCCGCAGCATGTACCCAGATAGAGCTGACTTTGAATGGGGAGGACGGTCGTGGCTGGTGAAAAGGTAAACCTGACCGGGGCAAAGGAGACTTTGCTTTTGACACTTTACGGCAAGGCGCTGGAGAGCCGGCTGCCCAATTCGCTGCTCAGGGACTACTTTGCCGACGAGGCGGTGCGCAACATCGATTATGATTTCTCACGGCTCAAGGTCGACAACAATCTCGGCATCGGTCTAGCAATCAGGGCAAAGACGCTGGACGTCTGCGTTCAGGACTTTCTCGCCCGAATCCTGCTGCATCTGGGGTGTGGGCTCGACACGCGCATATTCCGTATCGACCCGCCAGCCGGCGTGGACTGGTTCGACGTCGACTATCCCGAAGTCATCGACCTCAGGCGCAGGCTCTATCCCGTGCGGGATCGCTACCACCTGATCGCTTCGTCGCTCACCGAACCTGGATGGCTGAACGAAGTACCTCGGGATCGCCCGGCCATAGTCGTGGCGGAAGGCCTGACTCCCTACCTGGCCGCCGAGGACGGGCAGCAACTGTTTTCTCGTTTGGTGGGACATCTTTCGAGCGGCGAACTGGTTTTCGATGCCTATAGTCGCCTGGGCCTGAAGATCATTCGCCTCAATTCCTCCTTCCGCGCCACCGGCGCCGAGGTCCATTGGAGCATTGAGAACCCGCATGAATTGGAGCGAGCCGTTCCGAAGCTGCGGTTCATCGAGGACATCCCTGCCTATAAGCCGGAACATGCCGCTCGCATGCGCTGGCTCGCGAAACTGTTTGTTCGCTTTTGGAAATACATTCCAGCATTGCGCAAGATCGGCAGGCTGTTGCGCTATCGGTTCTGAAACGCTGGCTCAGCGCGCCTTGGCGGTCGCCAGAGCGCGCGAAAATGCGGTGGCAAAACTCTCGCGGTCGTCGGGGTTGAGAAAGGCGCCGATCGAGACGGTTTTTCCTTGCGCCTCGACCGCCATTCTGGTGATGCCGATCTCGGCGTGGCGGGCGATCGAAAAGCGTGCCCAGAACGGATTGAAGCGGTGTGATTCCGATTTGCCTGACGGGGCAGTCTTGCGGATATCGAGGCTGGTGCGCGACACCGACACCTCCTCGCGAGCCCGGGCGGCGCGATAATTCGCACGGAAGGCGATATAAACGCCGATCACGTCGAGGCCGAAGAAGCCGAACACCGGCCAGGCGCCGCGCGACAGAAAAAACGCTCCGGTCACCAGCCACCCGAACAGCAGTGCGCCCATCAGGATGGCAAAGCCGGTCTTGCCCAGCGACCGGTGCGGTGTCAGCAGCGCCTGGAAGAATGGCTCGTCGGCCTGAAATGAGGCGTTTGTGTCGCTCATTGGGGAATATTATAGGAAGGCAATGACAAGCCCCAAGCCCAAAAACTCTTCCGCGCTCAAAAAAGACCTGCTGCCCGGCCGCCGCGATGACTCGAACGCCAAGCCGCGTCCGCGGCCGGCGAGATCGCGGGCGCTTTACAGCCCGGCCGAGGTGCATGAGATTTTTCGCCGTTTTTCCGTTCAGCGGCCGGAGCCGAGAGGCGAACTCGAACATATCAACCCCTTCACGCTGCTGGTGGCAGTGGTGCTTTCGGCTCAGGCAACGGACGCCGGCGTCAATAAGGCGACGCGGGCGCTGTTCAAAATTGCCGACACGCCGCAAAAGATGCTGGCGCTGGGCGAGGCCAAGCTCGGCGACCATATCCGCACCATCGGGCTATGGCGCAACAAGGCCAAGAACGTCATCGCGCTGTCCGAGGCGCTGATCCGTGACCATAGCGGCGAGGTGCCTGAGGATCGCGATCAACTGGTCGAGCTGCCGGGTGTCGGCCGCAAGACCGCCAATGTCGTGCTCAACGTCGCCTTCGGCCAGCACACGATGGCAGTCGACACGCACATCTTCCGCATCGGTAACAGGCTCGGCCTGGCGCCGGGCAAGACGCCGGAACAGGTAGAGCAAGGTTTCCTGAAGATCATTCCGGATGAATATATCCGGCATGCGCATCATTGGCTGATCCTGCACGGCCGCTATGTCTGCAAGGCACGCAAGCCGGATTGCCCGGCCTGCGTCATCGCCGATATCTGCAAGGCCAAGGAAAAGACGACCAGCGTGCCTGCACCACTGGTCGAGATCGGGCCGCTCGGGCCAGTGGAAGCAGCTCAGGACCGAGCAGCGGCAACCACTGCCCGCTAGCTGAATCTAAAGTTCCTTTTATGCGGCGACATCCATGTTCAGGAACTCTCCTCGACGAACACCTCTTCGCGCTTCTTCTTGACCGCGGGGAGAAAGACGATGACGAGCACGGCGAGCGCGATGAGGAGCAGGCTGGCGCTGATCGGCCGCATCACGAAGGTGCTTGGGTCGCCGCGCGAGAGGATCATGGCGCGGCGCAGGTTTTCCTCAAGCAGCGGGCCGAGCACGAAGCCGAGCAGCAGCGGCGCAGGTTCGCAGCGCAGCTTGGTCAGGAGGTAGCCAAGCAAGCCGAAGAAGGCGACGGCATAGAGGTCGTAGACATTGGTGTTGACGCTGTAAACGCCGATCGAGCAGAACGCCATGATGATCGGGAAGAGCACGTAGTAGGGGATGGTAAGGAGTTTCACCCAGAGCCCGATCAGCGGCAGGTTCAAGACAATCAACATCAGATTGCCGATCCACATCGAGGTGATGATCCCCCAAAACAGCGCGGGCTGTTCGATGGCGACATTGGGGCCGGGCACGATGCCCTGGATGATCATCGCGCCGATCATCAGCGCCATTACCGGGTTGGCCGGAATACCGAGCGTCAGCATTGGGATGAAGGAGGTTTGGGCGCCGGCATTGTTGGCCGATTCCGGTCCGGCGACGCCTTCGATGGCGCCCTTGCCGAATTCCCCCGGGTTTTTCGAGACGCGCTTTTCGACGGTGTAGGACGCAAAGGCGGCAAGGATCGCGCCGCCTCCGGGCAGGATACCGAGTGCCGAACCGATGATCGTTCCGCGCACGATGGGAGCCGCCATGCGGCGAAAATCTTCTTTACCCGGCATAAGGCCGGAGATACTTCGGATCAGCACGGAACGCTCATGCTCGTTTTCGAGGTTGCGCAATATCTCGGCGACGCCGAAGACGCCGACCGCCACCGCGACGAAATTCAGCCCGTCGGCATATTCGCGGATACCGAGTGTGAAGCGGGGCGTACCGGTGTAGATATCGGTGCCGACAAGTCCCAGCAGCAGGCCGAGCACGACCATAGCCAGCGCCTTGACGACCGAGCCGTGGGCGAGCGCGACGGACGAGACCAGGCCGACGATCATCAGCGAAAAATACTCGGCCGCGCCGAATCTCAGCGCTATCGCCGTCAGCGGTGGGGCAAAGATGGCGACGAGGAAGGTCGACACCGTGCCGGCAAAGAACGAGCCTATCGCCGCGGTCGCCAGGGCTGCTCCGGCGCGGCCGTTCCTGGCCATCTGATAGCCGTCGATTGCGGTGACGGCCGACGAGGATTCGCCGGGCATGTTGATGAGAATGGCGGTGGTCGAGCCGCCATACTGCGCGCCGTAATAGATACCGGCGAGCATGATGAGAGAGGAAACCGGGTCGCCAATCTGGAAGGTGATCGGCAACAGCATGGCGATGGTTGCGGTGGCACCGATGCCGGGCAGGACGCCAATCAGCGTGCCGAGAAGGACGCCGATCAGGCAGAAGCCGAGGTTTGCCAAAGATGTGGCTGTCGAAAAGCCGAGTGCGAGGTTGCTGAGGAGTTCCATTTCATCTCCTCACAACGATAGGGGCAACCACGGGCCGAAACGCCGGAACGGCAGGCCGAGGGCGTAGCTGAAAACGACGAATGCGAACAGCGTCAGGCCGGCCGACAGCACGAGTGCGGTCAGCGGCCTCATGCGGCCGCTACCGAACGATGCGATCAGCGCCGTCAGGAAGATCGACGGGATGAAGCCGAGGCCGCGCACCGTCAGGCCGAAGAAGATCGGAGCAGGCAGGATAAACAGCATGCCGCGCCACGCGATGTAACCGATCGGCTCGCTCTCGAAACGCACCGCTTGGACAAGGATGGCGGCGCCAAGCAGGATCAGCACGATCGCCAGCACCAGCGGGAAATAGCCCGGCCCCATGCGAAAGGCGGTGCCGATTTCGAGGCCCAGCGACTGCAGCGCGAAAAAGGCGCCAATAAAGACCAACAGCGCGGCGCATATGCCGTTGGTCCTGTCGATTGCGAAAGGTTTCATTGCGTCCTCCCGGCTCGCCTCATGGGCGTGCCGATGCCGGTGTAAAAAAACGGGGCGCTGATGGCGCCCCGTTAGAACCTTTAGTCGGCGTACTGGCCGGCCGCTTCGATGATCGGCTTCCAGCGCGCGATCTCACTTTCCAGCTTAGCTTTGAGCGCGGCCGGCGTGGCATCGGCCTCCGGCGACGGCTTGGTGCCGAGTTCGGCAAATCGGGCGACGACATTCTGGTCCTTCAGCGCCACCTGCAGCGATTTCGAAAGGCGTTCGGTGATCTCGGCCGGTGTGCCCTTGGGGGCATAGATTCCGTGCCAGATGCCGACCTGCACCTGGGGAAGGCCGGCTTCTATCGTCGTCGGCACGTCCGGCAGCACATCGAGGCGTTGTGGCGAGGTTACGGCATAGGCCTTGATAGTGCCGCCCTGGATCTGCTTGGTGGTATTGGTCGTCTGGTCGCACATGATATCGACCTGGCCGCCGAGAAGATCGGTCATGGCCGGGCCAGTGCCCTTGTAGGGTACGGTGACCAGCGGCGTGCCGATGGCGCTCATGAACAGCATGCCGCACAGATGCGAGGCGGCACCGATCCCGGCATTGGCAACGGTGATGCTGTCCTTGTTGGCCTTGGCATAGTCGACCAGCCCCTTCAGATCGGTCGGCTCGAGGTCCTTGCGGCCGACGATGGTCATCGGCACCTCGGTGACGAGGCCGACATATTCGAAGCCGTTCAGTGTGTCGTAGGCGAGCTTTCTATAGAGCGTAGCACTGGTAGCCATGCCGATGTGATGGAGGAGCAGCGTGTAGCCGTCAGGCTCGGCATTTGCGACGCGGCCGGCGCCGAGCGTGCCGCCGGCGCCGCCGACATTCTCGACGGTGACCTGCTGGCCGAGGTCTTTCGACATAGCTTCCGCGACAAGACGCGTGACGGTGTCGGTCGGGCCACCGGCCGAAAACGGCACGACAATGGTGATGGTGCGTTCGGGGTAGGTCTGCGCGCCAGCGGCCGACGGATAAAGCATGGCGGCCGCAGCGGCAGCCAACGCGGCGATGAGTTTTCGCATCGTGTTTCCTCCCAGGATATGATTGCCAACCGCTGCGCGGGTTCCTCTAAACCGACTGTAGATAGAGCAATAACTAGCGCAACCCGACAAATGACAATCGCGCTCAAACGGCAAACCGCACGTTTCTCTGCGCAAATGAGTGGCAAGGTTGGGCCGTGCGATGCCCTTCCTCCAACCTATTCTAGTAGCCGTAGCCGCGCGCCATCGCCGCCGCGAACACCGGGATCAATAGGAAGATCGATGCCTCGGTGCGGACATAGGTGCGAACGGACGCCAGCTCCGCCGCAGGAACCTGGTAGCCGGGACTGATGCTCGCCTGCGTGTTCCAGGATAGGAAACGGATGGTCGGGATAATCGACAACAGGCCGACAATGGCGAAAGCGGCCATCTTTGCCCAGAACATCCAATTGTAGACGTAGAATTCCCAGCCTTTCAGACCATAGACGACGCGGCCGATGCCAACGACGATGATCAGCATGGCAATGATGCCGTAGTGGCGGTCGATGCCGACGAGCCGCTTCAGCGTCGCGGCGGACAAGTCGCTGCGGATCAGGACGAATTCGGCGCCGATGATGCCTGCCAACGAAAACACCAGCAAATGATGGCAGATGGCAAGCACAAGGTCGGTGGTGTCCATGCTGTATTCCCTCTGTCGGGCGGCAGCGCCGAACCCAACGCGCCTGAACCAATACCGGAGAAAAACTAACACCGCCTGGCAGGATTCACATCAGCCTGGAAGATGATCTACACAGCCTTGGCTCTTGTTTTTCACAACGGATTTGGATTTCCCGTCTCGTGCGTGTCGCTGTCCCCCTTTTGGAAGACCTGCATTAGGCACCGGCAACACAAACGAGACATGACCATGGCCAGTCCGCATACAATTGTCGCCCCAGTGCTTGAGACCTCGCGCACGGTCCTGCGGCCGCACCGGCTTGACGATTTCGACGCCTATGTCGCTATGTGGGCCGATCCCGTCGTCACCCGCTTTATCGGCGGGAAGCCGCGCACGCGGGAGGAAAGCTGGATGCGCTTCCTACGCCACGCCGGCCTGTGGTCGCTTCTGGGCTACGGCTTCTGGGCGATCGAGGATAAGGCGACCGGCTGCTTCATCGGCGAGGCCGGCTTTCACGATCTGAAACGCGACATGACGCCGTCGATCGAGGGCATTCCGGAGACCGGCTGGGCTCTGGTTTCGGGCGCGCATGGCCACGGGTTGGCCAGCGAAGTCGTCGCACGGGTGCTTGCCTGGGGCGACGAGACGTTCGGCGCCGCGAAGACCGTCTGCATCATCGATCCGGAGAACACCGGATCGCTGAACGTCGCGGCAAAATGTGGTTACGGCGAAGTGCTTCGAACCGTCTACCAAGGCAAGCCGACCATCCTGCTGGAGCGGCAGCCCTGACGGGCGCCGTCTGGCGTCTGCCTGCCACGTCGTCCGGCGTCAAGTTCGCCTGCCTGAAGATCGCACAGTCCGATTGTGCCGCATGCGGCGTGTTCTGTCTTTGACAGGAGGACGCAAACTCTGCATGAATTTTATCGAGCGGGTCTGAAATCAGGCCACGTTTCTGGCAGGCACCGGAGGAGGTGTCGCGATTTGGAGGAATCCCATGCTGAACAGACGCCGATTCTTGATGAGCACCGCGGCAGCAGGTGCTGCCGGACTCACGGCATCGCATTTTGTCCCCGCCTTTGCGCAGGACGCGCCGCAGCTGCAGATTTTCGTGCCGGCGGCGCCGGGCGGCGGCTGGGACCAGACGGCGCGCGCCATGGACCAGGTGCTGCGCAGCGAAAAACTGATTTCCGGGTCGCAGATCACCAATGTCGGCGGCGCCGGCGGTACTGTCGGCCTGCCGCAATTCGTCAACCAATGGAAGGGCAAGGGCAATGCGCTGATGGTGGCCGGCATGGTCATGGTAGGCGCCATCATCGCCAACAAGGCGGCCAACAACCTTACCGAGGTCACGCCGATCGCCCGCCTCACCGGTGAGTTCGAGGCGCTTGTGGTGCCGGCCGCCTCGCCGTTCAAGACGGCCGCGGACTTTGTCGCGGCTCTCAAGGCTGACCCGACGCAGGTTCCGGTTGCTGGCGGTTCGGCCGGCGGCTCGGACCATATATTGTTCGGCCTCATCGCCAAGACCGTTGGTGTTCCGGCCACCAATCTTTCCTATGTGCCGTTCGCCGGCGGCGGCGAGGCGCTTTCGGCGCTGCTCGGCAACCAGGTCGCGGCCGGCATCTCCGGCTACGGCGAGTTCGCCGAACAGGTCAAGGCGGGTGCGCTGCGGCTGCTGGCCATCTCCGCGGACAAACGCCAGGAGGGGATCGATGCGCCGACGATGAAGGAAGCAGGCATCGATGTCGAGCTGTTCAACTGGCGTGGCGTCTTCGCACCGCCCGGCGTCTCGGACGCCGACAAGGCAGCAATGATCAAGCTGATCGAGACCATGGCCAAGAGCGACGCCTGGGCCACCGAATGCAAGAACCGCAACTGGACGCAGATCCTGCTTACCGGTGACGATTATGCGAAATTCGTCGCAGAAGACACGGCCCGCATCGGGACGATCCTCAAGGACCTCGGTCTAGCGTGATGCTCTCGGCAAGGGGTGGCAGCCTGCGCCAACCCTTGCCGACTTTCGCTAGCCGCATGGACATACGCGGCGCCGGAGGTGAAACTACGCCAAGATCGGCCGGGTGAGACCGGTCCAAGGAGAACCGGCCCCAAGGGACCGACATTGGGAGGACGATGATGAGCACCAGCGACCAGCCGGCGCCGCCGCGCCTTGCAGTGCCCGAACTGCTGATCGGCGTCGGGCTCCTCGCCTGTGCGAGTGCGGTTGCCTGGCAGACGCTGGCAATCCCGGTGTCGCCGCTCTATTCCAAGGTCGGTCCGACCGTCTTTCCCTACATCACCATGACCGGCATGGTGATCCTGTCGCTGCTGCTCATCATTGCCGCCTTGCGGGGCGGCTGGCAGCCGGAGGACGAAAAGGCGACGCCGACCGACTGGAAGGCGATGGGCATCGTCGCCCTCGGACTGATCGCCAACCTCGTGCTGATCCAGCCGCTCGGCTTTACCGCGGCATCTGTCATCATGTTCGTTCTCATCTGCCACGGTTTCGGCAGCCGGCGCCCGCTGCGTGACGTGCTGCTCGGGCTGATCCTGGCGCTTGCCGCCTATTTCGGCTTTGCCAGGGCGCTCGGCGTCAATATCGGCGCCGGCTTCATCGAAAACCAGCTGAACGCGATCGTCGATTCGCTCGTCACCATGCTGAGGGGCTGACGCCATGGAAACGCTCGGCCATCTCGCGCACGGATTTTCGGTCGCCTTCTCGCCGATCAATCTCATATGGTGCCTGGTCGGCACCACGCTTGGGACTGCGATCGGCGTGCTGCCCGGCCTCGGACCGGCACTGACCATAGCGCTGCTGTTGCCGATCACCTATCAAGTGGCGCCGGAGGCGTCCTTCATCCTGTTTGCCGGTATCTATTACGGCGCCATGTATGGCGGCTCGACGACATCGATCCTGCTCAACACGCCTGGCGAAAGCGCCACCATCGTCACCGCGCTCGAGGGCAACAGGATGGCCCGCTCCGGCCGTGGCGGTGCGGCCCTGGCGACCTCGGCGATTGGTTCCTTCGTCGCCGGCACGCTGGGCACGATCGGCGTTGCCTTTCTGGCGCCGATCGTCGTCAAATTTGCGCTGGCCTTCGGCCCGGCCGAATATTTCTCGCTGATGGTGCTGGCCTTCATCACGGTTTCGGCGGTGCTCGGCTCGTCGTCGGTACGCGGCCTGACCAGCCTGTTCGCCGGCTTCGTCGTCGGCATGATAGGCGTCGACCTGCAGACGGGGCAGCCGCGCTTCACCTTCGGCATGAGCGAATTGCTGGATGGCGTCGACGTCATCGTCGTCGCCGTTGGCCTGTTCGCCGTTGGCGAGACGCTTTACATGGCCTCGCGCCGCTATGCCGGCAAGGACGACATCGTGCCGTTGAAAGGGTCGCTCTACATGACCGCGGCCGAATGGTCGCGCTCGTGGAGGCCATGGCTGCGCGGCTCCCTGATCGGCTTCCCGATCGGCGCCATGCCGGCCGGCGGTGCCGAAATCCCGACCTTCCTCTCCTATGCCATCGAGAAGAAACTCTCCAGACACAAGGACGAGTTCGGCACCGTCGGTGCCATCGAGGGCGTTGCCGGACCGGAAGCAGCCAACAATGCATCCGCGGCCGGCGTGCTGGTGCCGATGCTGACGCTCGGCCTGCCGACCTCGGCGACGGCCGCAATCATGCTGTCGGCATTCCAGAGCTACGGTATCAATCCGGGGCCGCTGCTGCTGACGACGCAGGCCGACCTAGTGTGGGGGCTGATCGCCAGCCTGTTCATCGCCAACGTCATCCTCGTCGTCCTTAACCTGCCGCTAATCGGGCTTTGGGTGCGATTGCTGAAGATCCCGGCGCCGCAGCTGTATGCCGGCATCCTGGTGTTCGCAACAGTCGGCACCTACGGCATCTCGCAATCGCCGATCGACCTCGTCATCCTCTATCTGCTCGGTGCCGCCGGTTTCCTGATGCGGCGTTTCGATTTTCCGACCGCGCCGGTTATCATCGGCATGATTCTCGGGCCGCTTGCCGAAACGCAGTTCCGCCGCGCGATGACCATCTCGAACGGCGATTGGACGGTGTTCTACAAGCATCCGCTGTCGCTGACGTTGCTGACGCTGGCCTTCATCGGGCTGGTTGGACCGCATATCTGGGCCTACATCGAGCACAGACGCATGCGGGGACCGGAGCACGTGCCGGGCGATGCCTGAGCTGTTCGTGACGTCATGACAGACCTGCTTTCCGGCATCCGCATCCTTGACCTGACCAATGTGTTGGCCGGCCCCTATTGCGCCTACCAGCTGGCATTGCTCGGGGCCGACGTCATCAAGGTTGAGACGCCGCAAGGCGGCGATCTGGCGCGCCAGCTCGGCGCCTCTCCGGAGCTCAACCGGGCGGGCATGGGCGCTTCGTTCCTGGCGCAGAATGCCGGCAAACGCTCGGTGGCGCTCGATCTCAAGCAGGAGGCCGACCGCGAACGCTTCCTCGATCTGGTCGCTTCGGCCGACGCGCTGGTCGAGAATTTCCGCCCCGGCGTAATGGACCGGCTGGGGCTTGGCCATGCCAGGCTGAAAGAGGTCCGGCCAAGCCTTGTCTATTGTGCGATATCGGGCTTCGGCCAGACCGGGCCGATGCGCGACAATCCAGCCTACGACCAGATCATCCAGGGTCTTTCCGGGATTATGAGCATCACCGGTACACCGGAAACGGCGCCGCTGCGTGTTGGCTATCCGGTCGCCGATACGCTTGGCGGGCTGGTCGGGGCGTTCGCCATTACCGCCGCGCTGGTCAAGCAGAAGACGACAGGCGAGGGCGCGTTCCTCGACGTCTCGATGCTCGAATGCACGCTTTCTGCGCTCGGCTGGCCGGTGTCGAACTATCTGACGGCGGACGTCGAGCCGCAGCCGATGGGCAATGAAAATATGACGGCCGCACCGTCTGGCGCGTTTCGCACCGGCGACGGCTTGCTCAACATCGCAGCCAACAAGCAGGAGCAGTTCGTCACACTGTGCCGGTTGATCGGTCGGCCGGAGTTGGCGTCGGATGTCCGCTTTGCCGAGCGAGAAACGCGCAAGCAGAACCGCATTGCATTGAAAGCGCTGATCGAGGATGCCTTGACGAGCGGCTCGGCCGCCGCCTGGGAGGAGACGTTCAATCGCGCCGGCGTGCCGGCAGGCCGGGTGCTGACAATCCCGCAGATACTGCAGGAGCGACAGGTGATCGAGCGCGGCATGACGGCGCGGTTCCCGGCTGTGTCCGGGATGGACCAGCCGCTGACCGTGGTGCGCTGCGGCTTCATGGTCGATGGCGAGGCACCTTTGCCGAGCAGGCCGCCGCCGGCGCTCGGCGAGCATATGGGCGAGGTTTTTGCCGGCCTGCCGCCGCGTGCCAGGAAAAGAGCGAAGGCATGAGCGGAACGCAAAACAAGACTGGTCGCGCACGCGGCGAGGAATGGTGGCAGACCGGCATCATCGAGATGCGCCCCGGCGTCATCCGCCTGCGCGGCTATGAAATCCAGGATCTGATCGGCCGCGTCAGCTTTCCGGCAATGATCTGGCTGATGCTGCGCGGCGAACTGCCAAGCGAGGAGCAGGCGGCGCTGCTTGGCATCGCGCTGGGTGCTGCCGTCGACCATGGGCCGCAGGCGCCGTCGATCGCCATCGCCCGCATGGCGATCACCTGCGGCGTCGGCATCAACAGCGCCATGGCATCAGCCGTCAACGTGCTTGGCGATGTGCATGGCGGCGCCGGCGAACAGGCGCTTTCCTTCTACGGAGACATCGCTGCCGAACTGGACGCCGGCATGCCGCTTGCGGACGCCGTGTCGGCGCGGCTCGATCGTTTCCTTGCCGGGGAAAACGGCTATGTGCCCGGGCTCGGCCATCGTTTCCATCCGGTCGACCCGCGGGCGCCCCGCCTCATCGAGTTAACCCGCGACTTTGCCGCGCGCGGCATCGTCAGCGGGCGCTTCGCCGACATCGCCGAGGCGATCGAGGCCGAGGTGGCGCGGCGCAAGGGCAAAAAAATCCCGCTCAATATCGACGGCGCCACGGCCGTCATCTACGGCGAGCTCGGCTTCCCGCCGCCGCTGACGCGCGGCCTTTTCGTGCTGTCACGCTCGGTCGGCATCCTCGCACATGCGTGGGAACAGTCGCAGGAAAGCGACCGCAACAAGGGGCCGCTGCCGCGCGAATGGCTGTGGGCCTATACCGGCATGCCGGTGCGATCTTTGCCCGAGGGCGACGGCGGCAAGTGAGATTTCGGTTCAAGTGACGGCGGCAGGCGCTGTGGCCAATTCCATCCCGATCCAGTCGTGATAGCCTCGATCCTTTACTGAGCGTGATCTTTTCCGAAAGCCGGATTCTTTTTTTTGGAACTATACTCCAGCTCGGGAATCCTGACGTTCCTCACCAGCGTCGAGAGATCCGGCTCGTCGATGAGCACCGCCGCGTCGGCCGGCGCCAGCCACGCACGCTGACGCGTCTTGGATTCTTCCCAGTCGGCAAGTTCCTCGGTTACCTCCAGCAAATAGACGACGACGTCGACACGGACGAAGCGGTTCGCCAGCCGCTTCCAGTAGCAATAGGTGCCGGCCGGCTGTTTCAGTGTCTTGCCGAGAACGCCGGCTTCTTCCTGTGCTTCGATGGTGGCCGCCTTGCGGCCGCTCTTGCCCTTCATCGGCCAGCCCTTCGGTACGATGAAGCGCCTCGTCGTTCGCGATGTGACCAGCATCACCTCGACGTCGCCATGCTCGTTCAGCCGAAACGGAATCGCCGCGACCTGGCGAATCCGGTCGCCCTTCCTTGCCTTGCGTACGACCTTCTTCTTGCTGGCTGCCATTCGATAATCCAGTCGAGGCGGTGCCCAAACGGCAAGGGCAGCGTTGCAAAGTCGGCCGCTTTCAATGGGCCGCAAGCGGAGCGGTTTCACAATATATAAGTCGGCTAAATAAATGAAAGGGCCGGTCGTCAGCGGCAGGTGCTGACAAAGCCGCTCCCCGACGGCAGCAACTGGCAAGTTGGCCTCATCTGCGGCACCTCCTGCCGCTCCGGTGTTGGGATTTGGCGATCCTGGGCACGGTACTGCTGTTGCTGCTGCTGGTATTGCTGCCGCCGCAGCCTGTTCTCCAACATCTGCAACTGGTCCTGCTGGATCAACACGTTGCGGTCGGCGGGACTGACGACCTGTGCCGATGCAGCAGGATTTACGCCCGACAGCATCGCCGAAGTCAGCATTGCCGACCCTAAAAACGTCAATAGACGAAGCCGTGACATCCATTCATTCCCGCACAAAACCGATCTTTCCTTAATATAGGGCTTTTGTCCGGCGACACCATGGCCGCCGCTGACTTGAAGCGGATTGGAAGAGGCATTTCGGCTTCGGATGCTCGTCGCGTCAATCGACTTCGCGCAGCCGGTATCCGACGCCGGTCTCGGTGGTGATATAGCGGGGCTGGTCGGGCGTTTTTTCGATCTTTTGCCTGATCTGCCGGACGTAGACTCTGAGATATTGAACGTCGGTGGAATCGCCCCAGACCTGCTTCAGCAGGAATTGGTGGGTGAGAACCTTGCCGGCATGTTGTACGAGGATGCGGAGGATGTCGTATTCCTTCGGCGAGAGCTTTATCTCCTTGTCCTCGACCTTGACGATGCGCTTCACCAGATCGACGGAGAGGTCGCCGGTCTGGAACACCGGTCTCTCACCCTGCTGCTGGAACTTGTGGCGAAGCGCGACGCGGATGCGTGCGACAAGCTCGTTCATACCGAATGGCTTGGTTACATAATCGTCGGCGCCGAGTTCGAGGGCCGAGACGATGCCGGCCTCATCAGTGCGGCTGGAAAGAATAACCACGGGAATGTCCAGGCCATCATCCCGCCATTTGCGGAGCAGCTCATGCCCGCTCATGTCGGGCAGGCCGAGATCGAGCAGCACAAGGTCTGGCTTTTCCGTCTCGATGAGTTCAATCGCCGCCCTGGCGTTCGGCGCCTCGCTGATCGCATAGCCTTGGCTGCCAAGCCCGACGCGAAGCAGTTTCCGGATCGGCGGTTCGTCGTCGACCACCAATATCCTGACGTCCAGGCTCGTCATGGCAGATCGTCCATATTTTGATGGCCCGCCTCGGGTTCGCCGAGATTGGGCAGTTCCGCCGGCACCAGCTGCATCTTGATCGTGAAAACCGCCCCCGAGCGGTCGGACCTGTTTGCCGCCGAGAGCGTCCCGCCCATCGCTTCGATGAAGCCGCGGCAAATCGACAGGCCGAGCCCGGTGCCGGCACGCACCTGGTCACCCTTGCGCACACGGTAGAAAGTGTCGAAAACGCGCTCCAGGTCCGCTGGCGGAATGCCTGGTCCCTCGTCCATGATCTGCAGGATGATGAAGCCGTTATCGGCCCAGGCCTGCAGGCGGATCGTCGAACCTGGCGGCGCGTATTTTGCAGCATTATCAAGGAGGTTGAACAGCACCTGTTCGAACAGAACGGGGTCGACCCGCAACATCGGCAGATCCGATGGGATGTCGATCTCGGTCTTATGCTCGCGGACGATTTTGCGGGCCCGATGCAGAGCTGAGCCGACAATGTCGCCGAGATAGTGAAAGGCGTAGTTCGGCTCCATCGTGCCGGATTCGATCTTGGTCATATCGAGCAGATTGGCAATAAAGCGGTTAAGCCTCTCCGCCTCATCGAGCACGGTCGACAGCAGTTCCGTCCGGTCCTGCTCGGGAAGCGCGGCCTCGAAGTCCCTGAGTGTTCCGGCCGCGCCCATGATGGCGGCAAGCGGCGTTTTCAAATCGTGGGAAATGGAGGTGAGCAAGGCCGAGCGCAGACGGTCTGCCTCGGCCGCAAGCTTGGCCCGGTCAACGTCGGCGACGAGCTGGATGCGCTCGATGGCGACCGCCGCCTGGTCGGCGAGCGCATCGAGCAGACGCTGCTGCTCGGGTGTCAGCAGCGGACCTTGCTTATCGTTGTCGAGGCCGACAACGCCCACCGCCGTGCGTCCGGTTCGCAAGGGCAGATAGAGGCGTTTTGCTCCGGGCAGCGTGTCGGCGCCGCGCCCCGCGGCGCGGTTATGCTCCCAGGCCCAGCGGGCTGCTGCAATGTCGGCCTCGGCCAGCGTGTCGTCGGGTGGGTAGCCGGCTTTGACCGCAATTGTACCGTCCTCCGGCAGAAGCAGCACCACGCGCAGCTTCAGCATCGAGGCGATCTGGAAGGCAGTCGCCCAGAGAACGTCGTCGAGCGTGCCAGCACCGGCGAGCTTCTTTGAGAAGAGATAAATATCTTCAGTGGCGCGTGCCCGCGAGCGCGCAGCGACCGCCTGACGCTGCACGCGCGCTGTTAGATTGCTGGCAATGACCGCAACAACTAGGAAGACAGCCAGCGCAACGATGCTCTCCGGATCCTCGATCGTCAGCGTGTAGCGTGGTTCCAGGAAGAAATAGTTGAAGGCAATGGCGCTGATGAGGCAGGCATACAAAGCCGGCCAGAGACCGCCGGTCACAGCCGACGTCAGGACCCCAATGAGAAAGATGACCGCCAGGTTGCGGACGTCGAGAAACTGGTCGAGAAGGACGGCGAAGGCGAGCGAGCCAACAACATAGGCCGTGGCCCTGAGATAGGGCCAGATCTCGAACTGCCACTGCTCGTCCGCCGCCTTGACGGTCCTCGACGTCGCCTCGGCGTTGCGTTCGTTTCCCGAAATGACATGGACGCTGATGTCGCCGGCATTGCGGATGAGATCGTAAGTGAGCGAGCCTTCGATCAATTCCCGCCAGCGCGATCGGGTCGGCCTGCCGATCACGATATGGGTGAAGTTGTTCGCCGTCGCATGCCGAACGATGTCTTGCGCGACGTTCTGACCCGGAATGGTCGTCACCTCGGCACCGAGCTGCTCGGCAAGGCGCAGCTGCGTCGCCAGCCGATCCTTGTCCTCCTCGGGCATGGCAGCTGAACGAGGGGTATCGACATGAAGCGCCGTCCAAGGGGCGCGGAGCCGGTCGGCCAACCTCCGCGCATAACGTACACGGGCCGCCCCGCCCGGACGCGCATCGACGCAGACGAGAACCCTTTCCCCCGCCGCCCAGGGCCCGGGTATCGCGTGGGCCTGCATATGGGTCAGCAACTGCTCGTCGACCCGCTGGGCAGTGCGGCGGAGCGCCAATTCCCGGAGCGCCGTCAGATTGCCCGGCGAGAAATAGTTCTCGATGGCGCGCTGGGCGGTGCTGGGGATGTAGACCTTGCCTTCCTCAAGCCGCTTGATCAGATCGTCGGGGGTGAGGTCGATGATCTCGATGTCGTCGGCCTGGTCGATTATGGAGTCGGGGACAGTTTCCCGCACCCTGACGCGGGTGATCTGCGCCACGACATCGTTCAGGCTCTCGACGTGCTGGATATTCAGGGTCGTATAGACATCGATGCCGTGCGTCAGGATTTCCTGGACGTCGAGGTAGCGCTTGGGGTGACGGCTGCCGGCGACGTTGGTGTGGGCGAGTTCGTCGACCAGAACCAGCGCCGGGTGCCGGGCGAGGATGGCGTCGAGATCCATCTCCTCAAGGATCCGCCCCTTGTAATCGATCTCAAGGCGAGGAATGACCTCGTAGCCTTCGACCAGCGTCTGGGTTTCTTTGCGGCCGTGCGTCTCGACGATGCCGATTACTACGTCGACCCCGTCGGCCAGCCTGGCGCGGCCCGACATCAGCATCTCGTAGGTCTTGCCGACACCGGGGGCGGCGCCGAGAAATATCCTCAGGCGACCGCGCTCCTCTCGCTCGGCATGCTCGAGCAGCGCGTCGGGAGAGGGCCTGGTTTCGGCGGTGCGGCTGTCGTCTGGCATAAGGGTCAATCATGAACGGCGCCGGCTTCGGTGTCGATCCCGGCGCCGGTTCCTTTACCGTTTCATCGCATCGTCCAGCGCAAGGTTGAGGGCCAGCACATTGACTACCGGCTCGCCGATGAATCCCAATTCGCGATCCTCGACATGGCTGTCGACAAGCGATTTGATCCTGGATTCATCGACGCCCCTGGCCTTGGCCACCCTGGCGACCTGAAAATAGGCCGCGTCGGGGCTGATATGCGGATCGAGGCCGCTGCCGGACGTGGTGACCAGATCTATCGGTACCGGCTGGTTCGGGTTTTCCGTCCTCAGCCTTTCGGCGTCAACCTTGATGCGGTCGATCAGCTTGGGATTGGTCGGGCCGAGATTCGAGCCGCCCGAGGCGGCGGCATTGTAGCCGTCGCCGGCAGCCGAGAGACGGCCATGGAAGTAGCGGTCGCTTTCGAAAGCCTGGCCGATCAGCTCGGAACCGACGAGCTTGCCGTCCTTCTCGATCAGGCTGCCATTGGCCTGGCGCGAAAACAGCGCCTGGGCAATGCCGGTCATGCCGATCGGATAGACCAAACCCGTCAGAATGGTGAAGAAGACGATCATGACGATTGCGGGCCTGATTTGATTGAGCATCGACGTGGTTCCTTAGGCGAGACCGAGAGCGGTGATGGCCATGTCGATCACCTTGATGCCGACGAAGGGGACGACGACGCCGCCGAGGCCATAGACAATGAGATTGCGGCTGAGCAGCGCACTGGCGCCGACCGCGCGGTATTTGACACCCCTCAGCGACAGCGGGATCAGCGCGATGATGATCAGCGCGTTGAAGATGATGGCCGAGAGGATAGCGCTCTGCGGCGTCGCCAGATGCATGACGTTGAGCGCTTGCAGCGGCCCGGCAGTTTGGCCCGGGGCGATGTAGAAGACGGCGAATATTGCCGGGATGATGGCAAAATACTTGGCTACGTCGTTGGCGATGGAGAAGGTGGTCAGCGAGCCACGCGTCATCAGCAGCGCCTTGCCGATTTCGACGATCTCGATCAGCTTGGTCGGATCGCTGTCGAGATCGACCATGTTGCCGGCCTCGCGCGCCGCGACCGTGCCGGTGTTCATGGCAACGCCGACATCGGCCTGCGCGAGGGCCGGCGCATCGTTAGTGCCATCGCCGCACATCGCGACAAGTTTGCCTTTGGCCTGCTCGTCGCGGATCAGCTTCAACTTGTCCTCGGGCGTCGCTTGGGCAAGGAAGTCGTCGACGCCGGCTTCCGCCGCGATCGCCGCCGCGGTCATCGGATTATCGCCGGTGATCATCACCGTGCGGATGCCCATGCGGCGCAATTCGGCAAAGCGTTCTGCGATGCCGCCCTTGACGACGTCCTTCAGATGGACGACGCCGAGGAGGCGCCCGTCGCGCTCGACCGCGAGTGGAGTGCCACCCGATTTGGCAATCTCGTCGGCGATCGCCTGAAGGTCGCGGACGGTGTCGTTGCGCGTACGGCCTGTGGCAACCGTCGAGAGGTTGACGTGGGCAAGTACCGCATCGACTGCGCCCTTGCGGACCGAGGAGCCTTCCAGATCGACGCCGCTCATGCGGGTTTGCGCGGTGAAGGGCACGAAAGTCGCGTGCAGGCTTGCCATGTCGCGGGCGCGGATGGCGTATTTTTCCTTCGCCAGGACGACGATCGAGCGGCCTTCCGGCGTTTCGTCGGCAAGCGAGGCAAGCTGGGCCGCGTCGGCCAGTTCCTGTTCGGTGACGCCCTTGACCGGACGGAATGCCGTCGCCTGGCGGTTGCCCAGCGTGATGGTTCCGGTCTTGTCGAGCAGCAGCGTGTCGACATCGCCGGCCGCCTCGACGGCGCGGCCCGACATGGCCAGCACGTTGAAGCGCACCAGGCGGTCCATGCCGGCAATGCCGATCGCCGACAGCAGGGCGCCAATTGTGGTCGGGATCAGGGTAACGAACAGGGCGACCAGCACCGTCACCGAGATATAACCGCCCGAATACGAGGCGAAGCTCGGGATCGTCGCCGTGGCCAGCACGAAGATCAGCGTCATGCCGACGAGCAGGATATTGAGCGCGATCTCGTTGGGTGTCTTCTGGCGCTCGGCGCCCTCGACCAACGAGATCATGCGGTCGAGGAACGTATGGCCGGCAGCCGCGGTGATGCGCACGCGGATCCAGTCGGACAAGACCTGGGTGCCGCCGGTCACCGCCGAACGGTCGCCGCCGGATTCGCGGATGACCGGTGCGGATTCGCCGGTGATGGCCGCCTCGTTGACCGACGCCACGCCTTCGACCACCTCGCCGTCCGAGGGGATGATGTCGCCGGCTTCGACAAGCACGATGTCGCCGACCTTCAGGCTGGTGCCGGGCACCAGTTTGAACTTGCTGCGGTCGCCATCGTTCAACAGCTTGGCCTGCGTCTCGGTTCGCGCCCGGCGCAGCGAGTCTGCCTGCGCCTTGCCGCGACCTTCGGCCACCGCTTCGGCGAAATTGGCGAAGAGCACGGTGAACCACAGCCAAATGATGATCTGCAGCGTGAAGCCAAGATCGCCGCCGCTGGTAGCGAGATCCTTGACGAACAGCACGGTGGTGAGCGCCGAGACGACGGCGACGACAAACATCACCGGGTTTCGCATCAAGGTGCGCGGGTTCAGTTTTCTGAAGGAACCGCCGATAGCGGGCCACAGAATGCGGGTATCCATGATGCTCACGGATTTCGACGGGCTCATTTGGTAGCTCCAGTGTCGATTTTGTTGACCGGTCGATCGTGTGCCGAACGAAGGTGCGGCGGCCCGTAAGCCAGCAGCCAGATCATGATCAAGGCTGCCGCAATAGCGAGGAATGTGGACAGCGTCGGGAAAGGAGGGGGCGTTTTCTCCCCCTCCGGCTCGGGGCGATGCCGGACCTTCCGAGGTATGATCTTGAACCAGGGCATGGCCGTTTCAGAATGTCTGACCGTGAATCATCGCCAGGTGCTCGACGATCGGTCCGACCGCCAGGGCCGGGAAGAAGGTCAGGCCGCCGACGATCAGGATGACACCGGCCAGCAGGCCGACGAACAGCGGACCGTCCGTCGGGAAGGTGCCGGCGGAGGCAGGGACGGTCTTCTTCGCAACTAGCGAGCCAGCAATCGCCAACGCCGGAATAATGACCAGGAACCGGCCCATCAGCATGCCGATGCCGAGCGTTACGTTGTACCAGGGCGTGTTGCCGCTGAGGCCGCCAAAGGCGGAGCCATTGTTCGCCGCGGCCGAGGTGTAGGCATAGAGAACCTCGGAGAAGCCGTGCGGGCCGGCATTGGCGATGGAAGCAACGCCGGTCGGCAGCACCACCGCGATAGCGGTGAAGATCAGCATTGCAAGCGGCAGGCAGAGCACGGCCAGCATAGCCATCTTGACCTCCTTGGCCTCGATCTTCTTGCCGAGATATTCGGGCGTGCGTCCGACCATCAGCCCGGCGACGAAAACGGCAATGACGATGAACATCAGGATACCGTAGAAGCCCGCGCCGACGCCGCCGACAATGACCTCGCCGAGCTGCATATTGATGATGGGGATCATGCCGCCGAGTGCGGTGAAGCTGTCATGCATGGCGTTGACCGCGCCGCAGGACGCGGCGGTGGTGATGACGGCAAACAGCGCCGACAGAGCGATGCCGAAACGGCTCTCCTTGCCCTCCATGTTGCCGCCGTCGACGCCCAGCGCATGGACCAGCGGATTGCCTGCGGCTTCCGCCCAGTCGCAGACGGCAACGCCGGCGATGAACAGCACGCCCATAGCCGACAGAATTGCCCAGCCCTGGCGCTGGTTGCCTACCATGCGGCCGAAGACATTGGTCAACGCCGCGCCGAGGGCGAAGATCGTCACCATCTGGATCAGGTTGGAAATTGCATCGGGATTTTCGAAGGGATGCGCTGCATTGGCGTTGAAGAAGCCGCCGCCATTGGTGCCAAGCATTTTGATAGCGATCTGCGAAGCGACAGGCCCGACTGCGATGGTCTGCTGCGCACCTTCGAGCGTCGTCGCGTTGACGTAGGCAGCGAGCGTCTGCGGCATGCCGAGATAGACATAGACCAGAGTCAGGACGATGCAGAACGGCAAAAGCAGATAGAGCGTGCAGCGGGTCATATCGACCCAGAAATTGCCGATCGATTTGCCTGAGGCCCTGGCAAAGCCGCGGATCAATGCGACCGCAATGGCGATGCCGGTCGCCGCCGACAGAAAATTCTGCACGGTCAAGCCGGCCATCTGCACGAGATAGGACATCGTGCTTTCGCCGCCGTAGTTCTGCCAGTTGGTGTTGGTCATGAAGCTGGCGGCGGTGTTGAAGGCCAGCCCAGGTTCGACGGCGGTCATGCCGGCCGGATTGTAGGGCAGGCCGCCTTGCAGCCGTTGCAGCACATAGAGCACCAGGAAGCCGGCCAGGTTAAAGAACAGCAGGGCCGCCGCATAGGAGGTCCAGTGCTGCTCCTCGCGCTCGCTGGTCCCTGATATGCGGTAGAGTCCGCGCTCGAGCGGGGCCAGAATTGACGACAGGAATATGCGCTCGCCGCTGAAAACGCGATACATGTAGCCGCCGAGCGGCTTGGCCAGCAGAGCGACGATCCCGCAATAGACGAGGATCTGCAGCCATCCGTTGATCGTCATGGGTTTGGCTCCTTGCCAGCGGAGATCAGAAGCGTTCCGGGCGAACGAGGGCGTATGTCAGGTAGGCGAGAAGAAACAAGGTCACGGCGCCGCCGAGGATATAGTCGAAAAGCATGTTGCGATCCCCTAAACTTACAGCTTGTCGCAGGCTTTGATGTAGCCAAAGCATAGAGCAAAGAACGTGATTCCAATCGCGACAACAACTATGTCCACCGCGCATTTTCCTTATGTTGTATTTATTGTTTACTTTACCAAACTACCAAAATCGGTCGCCGCATCATATCAGCGGCCGGAAACATCGCTTCGGCGAATATGGATCAAAGTGCCATAAAGGGTCGAGACGGGACGCGGAGCAAAGAAATCAAAATCCCATAAGGATTTCGCCGCCTCGGCGCTGGCCACAGCTCAGGAGGGATGTGCACACCGGCGCGCGAAGCTGCCGGGGCTCAGTCCGCGCGGGTGTAGATCACCGCGTAATCGTCCGCATAGGCCCGCTTCCAGCCCAGTTCGTCGAAGAACGGAATGCGGCTGTCGTCGGCAGTCAACAATGCCCAGCCTATCGTATATTTCTCGAGTTGGGCTTTCAGGATCGGCTTGCCCCGGCTGTGCCCAGTCTGCTCATCCGTTTCCGTAAAGCCATTCAGGAAGAGCTGATCCGCGCGGCCGTCGATAAACGTCCTGATGCCATGGAAGATCAGCGTACCGCCGAAATCGTAGGAGTTCAGCAGATTGCCCGACAGATTATGGGATTGGGCGAAGGCCAGTGCGTCCCTGGCCGAGGTCTTCTGGCTCGGCGCGACCGGATAGGTCGTGAAGGCGGCAGCCGCCAAAACCAGCAAAACGGCAAGTCCAGCGCAAATCCTGGAAAATTGCCGTGCGAAAAATTGTTCAAGTCCGTCGCGCTTTTCCGCCGCCCATTTCTCGGTTGAAAGCGCTGGATATTGTTGCGCGACCTCCACGGCAAGGACCACCGGGACAAGAAGAAAGAACAAGTACATGAACCGTATGTGGGTGAGATAGGCGTGCAGCGTGAAGACAAGGAACAGCGCCTTGGCCCAGCCAATGCGCAATCTCGACACGAGCAGCCCGAAAAACGCCACCAGCAGGGCCACCTCCTGGAGGGTGTGCCGCGAGGCGTCGAAGGGTTGCCACTCCGCAATGTAAGGCACCGCCTCATTGCCATAGGCCACCGTGAACGTGGCGAGTATGGCCTTGACGCCATAGGGATTGAACAGGCTGACCAGCGGGCAAAGCAGCCCGAAAGCGATCCACTTGGCCAGCAGCCGGGGGTTCGACAAGCGCGTGCGCATGACGAGATCGAGGCCGGCGAAGGCGGCGATGACGAAACCGAAGGTGAAGGTGGCATGGAGATTGGTCCACAGGCAAAGCAGCGTCAGCAGCCACAAAGGCGGCGCTTTCTCGTTGCGTGCGGCCTGGAAAAGACCGGCGGTCCAGATGACGATGATGGGCAAGGTAAAGATGTGCGGCCGGGCGACATAGATTGGCCCGATCAAAAGCGCGAGAACCAGCGTCAGTCCTATCGCCAGCGTCGGCTTCAACCACGCGCTGAGATACCACGACGTCAAGAAGATCGTGAGCGCGATTACTGCAGTCGCCAGCAGCACCACGCCGTTCCAGCCGCCGGCTTCAAAGGCAATTGCAAGGAGAAGCTGACTAAGCCATTCCTTAGCGATCCATGGCTGGCCGGCAAAAGTGTAGGAGTAGACGTCGACGGTGGGGAATGTGCGGCTTGCCAGCATATCCATGCCGACCTTGATGTGCCACCAGCTATCAGGATCCTGCAGGAGGGACGTGGCAAAGGCGAGGAGCGCCGCCGCTATCACGACCGCCGCCAGCAGGCAAAATACCAACCTCACATGTCGTATATCGCCTATCGACGGCTTCGCCTCACCAGATATCCCGCGCATATGGCATCCCTGAGCCGCGATAGCGGAAGGGATAGGCCGAATTTGTTAGAAAACCGATAAGCTGCAGGATTGCAGCCACACCCCTGTACCGCCCGTCCGACCGACTCGGCGGCTCAGCCCTCGGCCTTGAAGTTCTTGGCTTCCTTCTCGACCTTCTGGCTGTCCTTGCCGTGCTTGCGCATCAGATCCTTCGCCTGCTTCGGCGAAACGTCGGTGGTTTCGGCCAGGCGCAGCGCTTCCTTTTCATCCGCATCGCGCGTCTTGCGGTCGGCCATTGCGGTTTTCTTGTCAGCCATTACGACGCTCTTATGCTTTCGGCGATTTCGTTCAGCACCTTGCGGTCGGTGCCGTGGCGCTTGATCAGCGTGCGTGCCTGATCCGGGGTGATGCCCGCTTCCTCGGCGAAGTGACGTACCTCGTAGTCTTCGCCGCCCGCCACTCGTGAGCGGTCGCGACTGTCGGTCTTGGTTTTGTCGTCGGCCATGGCAGCTCTCCTCATCTCGACGAGAGCATAACGGGCAAGATTTCAGCGAGTTCCTTCGAGCGTGTCGCTCAATTACCGCCTTCGGGCATGACCCGGCATGAGCAGCGGTTTTGTTCAAAGCAAGGGCTTGGTGCCAGGACGGCCTTCATGCACAAACAGGCTGGCCTCTTTGGCGCTGCCAACCGCCCGCCACTGCTCCTGGCGCAGCCTGATGTTCGTTCCAGATTATTTTATTGGGACCGATGGTCGAACACGACGCCCATGGTCCTACCAACGGCCGTCATGACGATAAGCTCGACCAGATCGTCGTCACTGTTGCCGCAGGCCGGGGCCGTCCTGCGAACGATGTCCAGCATCGCCCTCGTCGATATGGTGTCGCCGGCACCGAACCGTGAAAGCGCAGATGAAACAAGCTCTTGGGCCGTCAAGTCGGCGACAGTCACCCTCTGCACCACGTTCATTGGCTTCCTCCCACCATGAACTCTCTCCGGGGAGAATGATACGCCGAACGTCGCGTTTCGCCAGCAAAATGGTGGTCCTACCAGCGCGTGGGCAGCGACCGAAATCGGCGCTTTGCGTGAGGCAATCCGGGTGCGAGGCGGCAAGCGCTTTTTGTGGCATGCCACCTCGCCAAACACCGATCCTGACGGTCGGGACGGGTCTCAATTTTATTTACCTGGCGGTCTGACGCTTGGCATCGTGGTCTGCTCGGTTGCGGCCGAAGTTGGCGCAGCAAGAACCACGGTGCGGGCAGGACCAGGACGGTTCGTCGTTTCACGGAAACGCCGAGCCGGTCTGTCTTTTTTTGTTTGACGCAATTCCGGACGGAAAACCGTTCACACGTTTTCCTGGAATTGCTTGTCTTGTGACTCTAGGCGGCTAGGTCGCTCGGAAGCTTGCCGCCATTCTCGGCCAGCTTTTTCATCAGTGCGTCGTGCAGCCACAGATTCATCGTTACAGTGTCGTTCATATCGCCGGTGTAGTTCAGCTCGTGGGCCAGCTCCTTGCGCTGCCGGAGCCAGGGTTGCAGCCGGCCGGATCGGGTAGGCGCCGTCGACGCGCAATGGGCGAGGGAACGGTCAGCAGCCAGTTTTGCTGACGCGGACCAGAAAAATCATCTAGATTCGTGTTCGCAATTCGCTGAGAGGAACGAAGCCATGACAGCAGTCTCGCATCCGACAGGCTCGAACGTTCGCCGGTTTGGGCAGAGGACGATCCGTCGGTCAAATGGCCGGCGCTTTCGCGGTTTGCGGCGGGCAGGGCACTACCCAGTCCTCGGTCATTGTCTACGAGATCGAGCCCGGCAAGCGGCTCGGCTGGCAACACCCAGGCCACCGAAGAGACGCTTTCTTTGCGGCGGCGATGTTCACGCAGACATTCGATAACGTCATGCTGCCGCCGAAACGAGAATCACCAGGCCTGCGGATTGCGGACTCGGAGCTGAGATGAGCGCGCGCGCGGCCGGCAAGCGGTTTGGCGTCGTTACGCGCTCGCGTCATGGGCGGACCAGCTGATGGCGCCCGTGAAGGTCGACCCCGCCAATGTGCGCGAGTTCAGGGATGCCGAAAGCTTCCATGCCTGGCTTGGCGAGCATCACGACAGCGAGGACGAAGTCTGGATCAAGATCCATAAGCTCGATTCGGGGCTGCCGTCGATCACGCCGAAGCAAGCCATCGACGTGGCGTTGTGCTGGGGCTGGATCGACGCGGTGCGCAAGGCGTTCGACGGCAAAAGCTATCTGCAGCGCTACACCCCCCGCGGCAAGAAGAGCACCTGGAGCCAGATCAATGTCGACAATGTCGCCCGGCTGATCGAGGAGGGCCGGATGACCGAGCACGGGCTGAGGCAGGTCGATGCGGCCAAGGCCGACGGCCGCTGGGCGCGCGCCTACAAGAGCGGCAAGGAGATGAAGATCCCCGACGACCTCCAGGCGGCAATAGACGCCGAGCCCAGGGCGAAAGAGATGCTGGCAAAGCTCAGCGGGCAAAACCGCTTCGCGCTCGCCTTCCGCATCCACAACATGAAGACCGAAGCCGGGCGCAAGAAGAAGATCGCGGCGTTCGTGGCGATGCTGAAGCGCGGCGAGACCATCTATCCGCAACGAAATCGCGATTCTGGATAAACATTTGGCCGCGTTTGTGTGCTGCGTCTTGTGCTTGTCCCTTGCGGCGACTCCCAAAATGCGGCCGGCTCAGGCCCATCTCCGATCCTGGCGATGTCGCAGACGATTGTTTTCGACGAGCGTCGCCCGGCACTTCGACACCATCTCTCATTCGTTTAGTGGATGCAGGAAAAAGTCTCGTCCTCACAGTCGGCATAGTATATTAGCAGGCGCTGTTATGAGGTTTTTGCCCGTTCAGGAGCCGACTGGCACGTGGGCCGTGTTTGATGCGACCGTGGACGTGCCTGCGGATTTCGCTGGCAGTTGCCTTATCGGCTTGCCGCGGCAGCGGGCGGAGTGGCTCGCAGCAAGAGCCAATCGAGATGCTGCAAAAGGCACTTCGATTTGCCGGTTGCCAGTTGCCGGACCGGCACAAGCCGCGGTTCTTAGACTTAGACCGATCGGAGAGATTCGATGATGCACGAAAGGGCAATGGCGGCTGCGTTGGCAGCCAGGAACCAGGAAGCAGACATTCGTGGTGTCTTCGACATCACCAACAAAACCGATGCGCCAATGGGCTCTCGCCGATTGGGCGAGGCTATCCACTTTGTCGCCAATGCACCCATCGTTGGCTATGATGTTCACGCCGCCGTCATCAGATATGGCCCACTCGGAACCCCCGGCCTCAGAGCTACAGATTGCGCACAGCTGTGGGAGAAGTTCGGCGAGGCCTTGCTGGAACACTGACGGGCAGGCCTTTGGCGCGTATGGCACCACGATTGTGCAGGACTTCCTTAGGGAGAACGACATGGAAGCCTGGCGGGTGATATTGCAATTAAATTAGGGTGAGCGCATATTTTTTGCCGGCTGGACTCGCAACCGGCCAGGCCCGGCGGCCGGCTGCCGACGGGCCGTCAGGCCGGCGACAAATGGTGCCGCAGGCCCGACGGTCCCCTTGGCAAGATCGCCGGAACCACAGCATGATGCGGCGGCAAAACGGGTTTGGGGGAATGATATGCCTAAGGTTTCGGAGCTTTTTTTCAAGACAGCCATCGTCTTTCTTATTCTGGGAATTGCAGCTGGCCTGCAGATGGCAATTTCAGGCGATCACGGCGCGTTTCCGGCTCACGCGCACATCAACCTGCTGGGATGGGTCACCAGTGCAATATTCGGCGGCTATTATGCGCTGAACCCGGCGAAGGCTGCCCGCAGGACGGCGATGATCCACTACGGCGTGTACAATCTCGGCCTGGTCGTGATGCTGCCGGCGCTTTACCTGATGCTGCAGGGAAATCCGGCGCTCGAGCCGATCGTCGCCACCGGCTCAATGATTGTCGCTGCCGCCGTGCTGATCTTTGCCTTCGTGGTTTTCTCCGGCGAAACAGAGCGCTCAGTCTCGGGAATACCAGCGGTCCCGCGGTAGACGGGGCGGCGATAGTGCCGAGCCTATCAATGCCCGTGCTTCTGGTGAAGCGCGGGCCGATTGGTTGTAGGCTGATCTGAGGCAAGAGTGCGGGGAGATGAAAGCCGCTCAGTAGCCTTCGCGCGCCCCTCTGCCTGCCATGCTGCTTATCGCGGCCTTCATTTTGGCGTTGTGCCTGCGTCCCCAGGAAGGTGAAAATATCGACACTTCTTGGATCTTCGCCGAAACGACTGCCTTGTGCTTTTGGGGCGCGACGCCCAGCGAGCGCAGGTGCGACGTTGATGCAGCCTTGTTGTTGGCGACGCAGCATGACGGGGTCATCGTCAAACGACGGTAGAGCGCGCGGACCTACTGTTGCGCGAGCCGGTCCCCGAGCGTGTTTGCTTCGGCCAATCTTGCCAGCGATTGTTCGACTTTCTGCGCCGAGGCGTCTGTGCGCTTGATGTGCCGTATCATTTGCTGCCTCAGCAGCGCGAGCCTTGCGACGCGATATTCGTCGCCGTATCTCGCAGTTTCAAGGTGGAGGGTCGCGAGCATCATGGGTCAATTCTTCCGATCGATCTTCGTCATGCGTTCCCGGGCCTCAATCACGCGTTTTTGCTCAGACCGTATGCGGTCGCACAACGCGAGATTGACGGCGACACAGCCATCGTTCAACAACAGTTCATTCGCACGCTTCAGCGAGCGCTCGGCCCGTTTAACGCGCAGCCTGGCATTGGCCAGTTCGAAGCTAAAAATATCAATCATCATCATACCGCTTCGTTTGCGGTCCCTTCGATTGTTAACCGGCGTCGATCCCATTTGTTCCGACTGCACGCGGCGCAGCGCCAGGAAGGAGCTTGTCTTTCGCCCGTGCTGGGCCGTTCGCGATGGCGGGGCATGCTAGGTGGGCGGGCTGGTGCAAGGCGAAGGTGTGAAGGCCTGGCCCGTAATCACGTTCTGTTCACTCTGGCTAATGTAAGCTGGCCGCCTAGAATTCGCCGCGAAGCTGTTTGACGCGGAGCTTCACGCCAGGCTTGACCCACTGCGCCGCGAGCACAGCCATGTGGTCACCGTGGCTCGAGTGTCAGCAGATGTGGTAAGGGTGAGTGTCGGCGAGTAGCAGAGGTCCAGCAACAATGACTTTGAGGCGAACCAGAGCTTACGGCACATCCGGCTTGGTTCTAGCGGTTTGCACTGTGTTTGCTTGGCAGAACGCCGCTGCCGCTCAAAATTGCGACGCCGCCGCGACGCCTGGCGTCAATTGGCAAGAGTGTGACAAGAAGCTTCTCATCCTAGACGGACAGGACCTGAGCGGGGCGAACCTGTTCGGTGTTGATTTCACTTCGACCGACCTCAGGAACACCAATCTCCGTGCGGCAAATCTTGAGAAGGCAACGCTTGTGCGTGCTTCCCTGGCCGACTCGACCGCCAAAGGCGCCCGGTTCGACAGAATCGAGGGCTACAGGACCGACTTCAGCCGTATGGACGCGCAGGGCGCTGTGTTTGCGAGCGCGGAAATGCAGCGCTCGAATTTCCAGGACGCCAATCTGACCAATGTTGATTTCACAAAGGCAGAACTGGGGCGTGCGCAGTTCCATGACGCCGATATCAGCGGCAGCCGCTTCTCGTTTGCCAATCTCGCACGGGCGGACTTCCGAGGAGCGAGGTTCACCGCGCCGATAGACTTTGACCGCGCCTTTTTCTTTCTGACCCGTATCGAGGGCCTCGACCTTTCCAATTCGGTGGGTCTGTCCCAGTGGCAGCTCAACATGGCTTGCGGAGACGCCCGGACCGAGTTGCCTTCTGGCTTGACGAGGCCTGAAGATTGGCCCTGTCAATTCCAGCAGGAATAGTTGTCGGCAAGCGAACCGCGGCAATGCTGCACCCGACAGGATTCGAACCGGTAACTTTGTGCCGCGGGCATGCCCATTAAGGTCGAAGCCACCACCCGAGACGGCGAACTCCGGATATCCCTGTCTAATGCCGGAGAGCCCATTCCGCACGAGACAATGCAGGGGATCAGCATTAAGGAATATAATCCTCCCGTTGCGGCGAGCCCCTTCAACGGAGAATCGCCATGACTCGAAAGACCCTCGCCGACACTCTGTCCGCCCGCGAACCCATCTAAGTCAATTGTGCGCACCCGATGTGCTGCAAATCGACGAAACTTGACATCCAGGCGCTGATTGACAGGCTCGGCCATGACCACGGCTCGATGCATGACGACTTGGTCGGGCTCTTTGTCTGCTCAAATTGCAAGGCTGCCGGCCGTGACCGACCTTCTTCGCATGCATTCCTGACTACGAAGGCCATCAGCGGGCGCGCAATCGCGACTGGAAGCCAACTTTCGAACGAAGGGGCTGAAAGTGGCCGGCGCCGCTTGGGGGGCGTTGGGGTAGATTGCCTGTAGGCGCCGGCGGGGCGGATTGGGGTCCGCAGACGCGAATCCTGCGGGCTGCCCTGCGGTTTTTTCCGGACACTCCGATTCCCAAGCAAAGTCAACAAAGGGGCGGCGGCATGGTGGCCGAGCTTCATCGTTTGCGGACGTTAGGAACGGAAAGGCCGCAACTCACAAAGCGAAACAATAACAGACGCTTAAGTGGGTATCTGGCGGAGAGAGCGGGATTCGAACCCGCGTTACGGTTTCCCGTAAACACACTTTCCAGGCGTGCGCCTTCAACCACTCGGCCACCTCTCCGTCTTTAGCATTTTCGACGCGGCCGGTTTCGCCGCGCGGGTTGGGGAGATGCATCTCCTTTGGGATTCCGGACCGGAATTCCGGCCGTGGGCGCCGTCGACCAGCGGATACCCTTTCCCCACACCTGAGCCGTCAAAGCAACAGGCGCGGGGCTCATCTAGTCGATCCGGTGCCGAATGCCAAGACATAACGATAGTCTATTCGCTTTGCCGGATACGGATGCTCACCCCATGTTACCGGAGCACCCGTAGGGAGCCTATCGAAAGGGGCGGCCGAGGTGTGCTCGCCGTCCGGCGCGCCGCCGGTTCCAGCGAACCGGCGGTCGCCGGTTCAACTTCGCGTGTCGCGATTGCAGGCGAAGCAAGTAGATCCTATCTAACAGTCCGATACGACATTCTGATAATCTCCTGGGGAGGAAGGGTCTGGATGTTCCGCTTCATCTTTCGTCTCGCTGCAATGGTCGCGCTGTCGGTTTCGGTCATCATGGCCGTGCTCGATGCGACACGGTCGGTGGCGGCTTCGGCGCTGGTGATGACACCGCTTAATTCCAGCTGGCTCGCGGTCTCGCCGGATACGCGCAGCGCCTTCGAAAGCTTCGTCCGCGACAAGGTCAATCCGCTGCTGTGGGATGGCGCCATCGCCTGGGTGCTCAGCCAGCCCGGCTTCGCCGTGTTCGCGGTGCTGGCGTTCATTCTTTACGCCATCGGCTACAGGCGGCCGCGCCCCAGCGGGCGGTTCGCCGCGACCTGACATTTCCAGCCTGACCCGGTGTTCCCGTGCCGGGGAAGGCTCAACCAAGAAGAAAAGGAAACCGCACTATGTTTCTCAGCGACATGCTGAACAAGAAGCTCAACCTGCCGAAGCCCTCCGAGGCGCTGCCCGGCCGCGACCGGCCGATCCCGACTGCATCGAAGCACTTCGTCTCGAACAGGCCGCTCAAGGGTCCTTATCCCGAAGGGCTGGAAACGGCGATGTTCGGGCTGGGTTGCTTCTGGGGCGCCGAGCGCCTGTTCTGGCAGGTCGAGGGCGTCTGGGTCACGGCGGCCGGCTATGCCGGCGGCGTCACGCCCAACCCGACCTATCAGGAAACCTGCACCGGGCTCACAGGCCATGCCGAAGTCGTGCTCGTCGTCTACGATCCCAAGATCGTGTCCTATGCCGAGCTTTTGAAGCTGTTCTGGGAAAGTCACGACCCGACGCAAGGCATGCGCCAGGGCAATGATGTCGGCACCACCTACCGCTCGGCGATCTATACGTTCAACGACGCGCAGTACCAGGCGGCGCTCGCCTCGCGCGATGCCTACGAGGCTTCGCTGCGCGGTGCCGGACGCGGCAAGATCACCACCGAGATCGCACCGGCGCCGGAATTCTACTTCGCCGAGGAAGACCACCAGCAATATCTGGCGAAGAACCCCTACGGCTATTGCGGCCTGCGGGGAACCGGCGTCTCCTGCGCCATTCCGGCCGCCGTCTCCGCCTGATTATGCCCCTGACGCAAGGAATATGCTGTGGCGCCGCGATGCGGCGCCATGCTTTTCCAAAGGGTCAAAATTCCACGTGAATTTTGTTTCGGGCCGTGCCAGATTGACCCGAAGCGGGAGGAAGACACTCCTGCCTGACGCTGCATGCCTGCCGGAGAACCGGGCCGGCATGCGGTGCATAATGGACAAATAACCGACAGGGGTGTGGATCACATGAAACGTATCGTTCTCGGCCTTATGGCCGCAGCTGCAATGGTTCTCCCGGCCTTCGCCGCGGACATTCAACCCGCGATCCTCTATGATCTCGGCGGCAAGTTCGACAAGTCGTTCAACGAAGCGTCCTTCAACGGCGCCGAAAAGTTCAAGACCGAGACCGGCATCCCCTATGTGGAATTCGAGGTCAGCAACGCCACCCAGCGCGAGCAGGCGCTGCGCCGCTTCGCCGAGGACGGCCGCAATCCGATCGTCATGGCTGGCTTCTCCTGGGCCGACGCGCTTGACAAGATCGCCACCGAGTTCCCCGACACCAAATTCGCCATCATCGATATGGTCGTCGACAAGCCCAATGTCCGCTCCCTGGTCTATAAGGAGCAGGAAGGCTCGTACCTCGTCGGCGTGATGGCGGCGATGGCTTCCAAGACCAAGAAGGTCGGCTTCGTCGGCGGCATGGATATTCCGCTGATCCGCAGGTTCGGCTGCGGCTATGTAGGCGGCGCCAAGGCGGCCGGCGCCACCGACGTCATCCAGAACATGACCGGCGATACGCCGGCAGCCTGGAACGATCCGGCCAAGGGCGGCGAGATCGCCAAGACGCAGATCGACCAGGGCGCCGACGTAATCTACGCGGCGGCAGGCGGCACCGGTGTCGGCGTGCTGCAGGCAGCGGCCGACGCCGGCAAGCTCGGCATCGGCGTCGATTCCAACCAGAACGGCCTGCAACCCGGCAAGGTGTTGACCTCCATGGTCAAGCGCGTCGACGTTGCCGTCTACAACACCTTCATGGATGCCAAGAACGGCAAGTTCACGGCCGGCGTCAACGATCTCGGCCTCAAGGAAGGCGGCGTCGACTACGCCATGGACGACAACAACAAGGCGCTTGTCGACGACGCGATGAAGGCAGCGGTCGAAAAGGCCAAGGCCGACATCATCGCCGGCACCATCAAGGTGCACGACTACATGTCGGACAATGCCTGCCCGTATTGATTGATCGACATTGAAGACTGACGAGCCGCCGGGTGAAAGCCCGGCGGTTTTGCATTGTCAGCCGCTCACCAGTGCGGCGGCTTGGTCACCGGCACGTCGGGTGCGGCCTGTTCCTCCAGCGCCAGGAAGCGCTCGGCCAGCGCGTCGAGCTTGCGCTGCATGCGCTCGATCACCTTCCACTGCTCGGCGATCTGGCCTGACAGTTCCTCGATTGTCTTCTCCTGCTCGGCGGCGCGGATTTCCAGCGTCGTCAGCCGGTGGTCGGGCATGTGGGCGGGCATGGTCATCTCAAATCCTCGATCAGGCGATTGTGCAGGCTGCGGCCACGTTGGAAATTGACAAGCATGGCGGGATTTGTCGAGAGTGAACCCTGCTCCGGGCAATTGACATAGACCCAATTGGCATAGACTGGGCGTCATGCTAGGCGTTTGACCAAGCGGTAAAAAAATAACAGTGGGAACAGGCTGCATGGCGCAAGCCGCAATCGAGCTGATCGGCATCGACAAGAGCTTTGGCGCCGTGCGCGCCAACCGCGACATCAATCTGGAGATTATGCGGGGCACCATCCATGGCATCGTCGGTGAGAACGGCGCCGGCAAGTCGACGCTGATGTCGATCCTCTATGGTTTCTACCAGGCCGATTCCGGCGAAATCCGTGTCGGCGGCCAGCCGGCATCGATCAAGACACCGAATGATGCGATCGCGCTCGGCATCGGCATGGTCCATCAGCATTTCATGCTGGTCGACAATTTCTCGGTCCTGGAAAACGTCATTCTCGGCGCCGAAAGCGATGCACTGCTGAAGAAGAGCATCGCCAAGGCGCGTTCCGAGCTGGAGCGGCTCGAGCGCGAATACGGGCTCGAAGTCGATCCCGACGCCATCATCGAGGAGTTGCCGGTCGGCCTGCAACAACGCGTCGAAATCCTCAAGGCGCTCTATCGCGGCGCCGAAATCCTGATCCTCGACGAGCCAACGGGCGTGCTGACGCCGGCCGAGGCCGACCATCTGTTCCGCATCCTCAGGCAGCTGAAGGAGCAGGGCAAGACGATCGTGCTGATCACCCACAAGCTGCGCGAGATCATGGCGATCACCGACACCGTCTCGGTGATGCGCCAGGGCACGATGGTGGCGACACGCGAAACTAGGAAGACCACGGTCGAGGAACTGGCGGAGCTGATGGTCGGCCGGCGCGTGCTGCTGCGCGTCGAGAAGGGCGAGGCGAAGGCCGGCGGCGTCAAGCTCGCGGTCAAGAACCTGACGGTCAAGGATTCCCGCGGCGTCACCATGGTCGACGACGTCTCCTTCGACGTCCATGCCGGCGAGATCGTCGGCATTGCCGGCGTCGCCGGCAACGGGCAGTCCGAATTGCTCGAGGCGATTTCCGGCATCAGGCATGCCGTTTCGGGCTCGGTCATGCTCGACGGCAAGCCGATCGACCTCACCGGCGCCGCCGACCCTGGCGAGCTGCGCGAGCGCGGCCTTGCTCATGTGCCGGAGGACCGCCATCACGTCGGGCTGGTGCTGGCCTTCGAGGAGAACGAGAATTCGATCCTCGGCTACCAGGACGATGAGCGCTATCTGAAGGGGCCGTTTCTCGACATCGACGCCATCCGTGACGATGCCCGGGACAAGATCGTCAAATATGACATCCGCCCGGCGGACTGCCGCCTCAAGACCGCCAATTTCTCCGGCGGCAACCAGCAGAAGATCGTGCTGGCGCGGGAAATGGAACAAGATCCCGGCGTGTTGATCGTCGGCCAGCCGACGCGCGGCGTCGATGTCGGCGCCATCGAATTCATCCACAAGCGCCTCATCGCCATGCGCGACCAGGGCAAGGCGGTGCTGGTGGTTTCGGTCGAACTCGACGAGATCCGCTCGCTGTCCGACCGCATCCTGGTGATGTTTGCCGGCCGCATCGTCGGCGAACGCGGCCCCGACGCGACCGAGGGCGAGCTCGGCCTGCTGATGGCCGGCGTCGAGCAGCGCGAGGCGGCGGAATGAGCACTCCCTATGCCAAGCTCCCGGCCTGGGCCGACTACGTGCTGATCCCGCTGATCAATCTGTTCGTCGCCTTCGTCGTTGCCGGCTTCGTCGTCATATTGGTCGGTGAGAACCCGTTGCGCGCGGCTGTCATCCTGGTCGAGGGCGCCTTCGGTCGCGGCCAAGGCATCGCGTTTACACTTTTCTATGCTACCACCTTCATCTTCAGCGGGCTTTCGGTGGCGGTTGCGGCGCATTGCGGCCTGTTCAACATCGGTGGCGAGGGCCAGGGCTATATCGCCGGTCTCGGTATCGGCATCGTTTGCCTGGCCTTCGACAGCGTGCTGCCCTGGTGGCTGACCTTCCCGATTGCCATTATCGCCGCCGCGGCGATGGGCGCGCTGTGGGCGCTGATCCCGGCCTATCTGCAGGCCAAGCGCGGCTCGCACATCGTCATAACCACCATCATGTTCAACTTCATCGCCGCCAGCGTCATGGTCTATGCGCTGGTGGGGATGCTGAAGCCGCCCGGCTCGATGGCGCCGCAGACGCGCACCTTCCTCGAAGGCGCGCAATTGCCGAAGCTCAACTGGGTCATCGAATTGTTCGGCGCCAAAATCCGTTCGGCGCCATTCAACGTCAGTTCCCTGCTGGCGCTAGCCATGGCCTTTCTGGTGTGGGTGCTGATCTGGCGCACGAAGCTCGGCTACGAGATGCGCACCTATGGCCACAGCCCGAAAGCGGCGCGTTATGCCGGGATTTCGGAGATACGCATCATCATCATTGCGATGATGATCTCGGGCGCGTTGGCCGGCATGATGGCGCTCAACCCGACGATGGGCGACCAGCACAATGTCGCGCTCGAATTCGTTTCGGGCGCCGGTTTCGTCGGCATCGCGGTGGCGCTGATGGGTCGCCTGCACCCGGTCGGCATCGTGCTGGCGGCGATCCTGTTCGGCATGCTCTACCAGGGCGGCGCCGAGCTCGCCTTCGAGATGCCGGCGATCAGCCGCGACATGATCGTCATCATCCAGGGCCTCGTGATCCTGTTCGCCGGCGCGCTCGAGCATATGTTCCGGCCCTATGTCCAGGCGTTGTTCGCCTCGCTCAGCCCGAAATCGGTCGGCATGGAAGCGGTCAAAGGGAAGGGCGCCTGAGATGGATTTCTTCAACGCCATCGTACAGGTCCTGGACTCGACCATCCGCCTTTCGGTCCCCTTGCTGCTCGCCTGCCTCGCCGGCCTCTATTCGGAGCGGGCCGGCGTCTTCGACATCGGGCTCGAGGGCAAGATGCTTGTCGGCGCCTTCGCCGGTGCGGCCGCCGCCTCGGTCTTCCACTCGGCCTATCTCGGCCTCGGCATGGCCATCCTCATCTCGGTTGCCTTCGCGCTGATCCACGGCTTTGCCTCGATCACCCATCGCGGCAACCAGATCGTTTCCGGCGTCGCGATCAATTTCATTGCCGCCGGATCGACGATCATGCTCGGCCAGGCCTGGTTCCAGCAAGGCGGGCGCACGCCGGCGCTGGCTGCCGGCGAGCGCTTCGAAGCAATCATCTGGCCGGGCGCGGATGCGCTCAGGGGCGTTCCGATTCTCGGGCCGATCTATTCGGAACTCATCTCCGGCCACTCCGTGCTGGTCTATCTCGCCTTCCTGGCCGTGCCGTTCACCTGGTGGGTGCTGTTTCGCACCCGCTTTGGGCTCCGCCTGCGCGCTGTCGGCGAGAACCCGGCTGCGGTCGACACCGCCGGCATCTCGGTCGCCTGGCTGCGCTACCGGGCGCTGATTTGCACCGGCGTGCTCACCGGCATTGCCGGCGCCTATCTGTCGATGGTGCAGAATGGCGGCTTCGTGAAGGACATGACCGCCGGCAAGGGCTACATCGCGCTGGCCGCGCTGATCTTCGCCAAATGGAAACCGGTCAACGCCATGTTCGCCTGCCTGCTGTTCGGCTTCCTCGACGCCGCGTCGATCCGCCTGCAAGGCACGCCGCTGCCGCTGATCGGCAAGGTGCCGGTGCAATTCATGCAGGCGCTGCCCTATGTGCTGACCGTCATCCTGCTTGCCGGCTTCATCGGCAAGGCAATCCCGCCGCGCGCCGGCGGCGTGCCTTATGTCAAGGAACGCTGATCTATCATGACTCATGATCTGTTCGAAGCGGCGAAAGCCGCCATGGCCAAGGCCTATGCGCCCTATTCGAAATTTCCGGTCGGCGCGGCGTTGCGCACCGAGGACGGGCGTGTCTTCACCGGCGCCAATGTCGAGATCGCGTCCTATCCTGAGGGCTGGTGCGCCGAAACCACCGCGCTCGGCCACTACGTCATGGGCGGCGGCGGCAAGATCACGGAAATCGCCGTGATCGCCGAACGCGTGGCAAAATGCTCGCCCTGCGGCGGCTGCCGGCAGCGGCTGGCCGAATTCTGCCGGCCGGAAACGAAGTTCTATCTCTGCGATGACAGCGGCGTGGTCGAGACCGTGACCATGGGCGAGTTGTTGCCATACGGGTTTGAAGGCGATGTGCTGAAATGAAGGAAGCGCTCGATCACCTCGTCGAAAGGCTGGATGGGCTGGCGCCGACCACGGCCTTGGTGCTGGGGTCAGGGCTTGGCGGGCTCGTCGACCAGGTCGAGGATGCGGTGCGCATCTCCTACGCCGACTTGCCGGGGTTTCCCCGAAGCGGTGTCAGCGGCCATGCCGGCGAGGTGGTGGCGGGGCTCTTTGCCGGCACGCCGGTGCTGATGCTGTCCGGCCGCGCACACTATTACGAGCACGGCAACGCAGCGGCGATGCGGCCGGCGTTGGAAGTGCTCGCCGGCATCGGCATCTCCCGGCTGATCCTCACCAACGCCGCCGGTTCGGTCGATCCCGGGATGGGGCCGGGCTCGGTAATGCTGATCACCGACCACATCAATTTCTCGGGGTCCAACCCGCTGATCGGCGAACCGAGCGACCGCCGTTTCGTCGGCCTGACCGAAGCCTATGACGCCGATCTCCGCTCCGCCATCGAGCGGGCGGCGAAGGCGACCGGTACCATGCTGCACAAGGGCGTCTATATGTGGTTCTCCGGCCCATGCTTCGAGACGCCCGCCGAGATCCGCATGGCGCGCGTCATGGGCGCCAACGCGGTCGGCATGTCGACGGTGCCGGAGGTCATTCTCGCGCGCTTCCTCGGGCTGCGCGTCGCCGCCTGTTCGGTCGTGACCAACCTTGCCGCTGGCATGACCGGAGCCGAGCTGTCGCACCAGGAGACCAAGGACATGGCGCCGGTCGGCGGTGCGCGGCTGGCGACCATCCTGCAGCGTGTTTTTCAGGACGGGCTTCCGGAGCACAGGGTCGACGCCTGATGCTTCCCCAGGAAATCATCCGCCGCAAGCGCGACGGGCAGAAGCTCTCGGCTGAGGAGATCGCGTTCTTCATCGAGGGCTTGGCCGCCGGCACCGTTACCGACGCACAGGTCGGTGCCCTCGCCATGGCAGTATTCTTCAACGGCATGAGCCGCGACGAGGCGGTGGCGCTGACTATGGCGATGCGCGATTCCGGCGATGTGCTCGACTGGTCGGATCTGCCCGGCCCGGTCACCGACAAGCATTCGACGGGCGGCGTCGGCGACAATGTCTCCTTGATGCTGGCGCCGATCGTCGCTGCCTGCGGCGCCTATGTGCCGATGATTTCCGGCAGGGGTCTGGGCCATACCGGCGGCACGCTGGACAAAATGGATGCCATCCCCGGCTATATCAGCCAGCCGGATGTTGCGCGCTTCCGCAAGACCGTGCTTGAAACCGGCTGCGCCATCATCGGCCAGACCGCAGACCTCGCACCCGCCGACGCCAGGCTCTACGCGATCCGCGATGTGACGGGAACGGTCGAATCCGTGCCGCTGATCACCGCCTCGATCCTGTCGAAGAAGCTGGCGGCCGGCCTTGGTTCGCTGGTGCTCGACGTCAAGGTCGGCAACGGCGCCTTCATGGAGAAATCGCGCGACGCAACCGCGCTGGCCAACAGCCTGGTCGAGGTCGCCAATGGCGCCGGCCTGAAGGCATCGGCGCTGGTCACCGGCATGAACGAGCCGCTGGCCTCCGCCGCCGGCAATGCGGTCGAGATGCGCAACGCCGTCGATTTTCTCACCGGCCGCTTTCGCGACCGGCGGCTGGAGGACTTGACGCTGGCGCTGGCCGCCGAGATGCTGCAATCGGCAGGCCTGGTGTCGTCCAACCAGGACGGCCTGCGCCGCGCCGCCGAGACGCTGGCCGGCGGCCGCGCCGCTTCCATCTTCGCGCGCATGGTGGCGGCACTGGGTGGTCCCGCCGACTTTGTCGACAATCCGGAAAAATATCTGCCGAAAGCGGCAACGGAATTCGCGGTCAAGGCGAGCGCGAACGGCTTTGTCTCCGGCATCGCGACGCGCGAGATCGGGCTTGCCGTGGTCGGGCTTGGCGGCGGGCGGACGCGGCCCGACGACAGGATCGATCACGCCGTCGGCATCACCAGGCTGTTGCCGGTCGGCGCCGAAGTGCGGGCCGGCGAAGCGCTGGCACTAGTCCATGCCCGAAATACCGGGGATGCCGAAGCGGCCGCGGCCGTCGTGCTTTCGGCCTATACGATCGGCCCTTCCAGACCGGCCACGGAGAAAACCGTCATCCGGCGGATCCTGCCGCGCGGATAGAGCCCATTCCGATGGTATCGAATGGGCTCTATCTTTCTTGGACCATGATCTTGTCCGACGACCGGTCCCCTTTTCGCTGGCGTGGACCTGCGGTTCGGGATCACTGCCTACTGAACCAGCAGCAGCGTGCCGTCTTCGACCTGGTATTTTTCGAGCCGCTGCAGAAAGCTCATGCCGATCAGGTTGGTGTGCAGCGCCCTGTCGTCGAGCACGACGGCCTCGACGCCCTCGACGGTGATCCTGCCGATCTGCAGCCGATCAATCGTCACCACGGCGGCCTTGATCGCACCGTTGGCGGTGTTGACCTGATGGCTGAAGTCCGTCGGATTGAGCGAGATGCCGATCCTGCGCGCGGTCGAACTGTTGATGGCGACGAGCGTCGCGCCGGTATCGATCATGCCGTCGATCTGTCGGCCGTTCAACTTGAAGACCGACATGAAATGCCCGCGCGCGTCCGCGGTGACGACGACCTTGCGGCCGAGCGGCTGCGGCGTCGCCGGCCTGTCCCGAACGGCGGCGAGATTCAGGTCGGTTTGGGTGTCGGCCGGCCTGGCCCCGATGGCGGATTTCAACAGCCGCTCGATTACCTGTGAATTGGACTGATATACGATCGGCAGCGATGCCGACGTTCCGGCAAACACGCCAAGGATGAGAAGCTTGCGCAGCATGGACCGGCCTTTGTGGTTGCCGATCCTTAGTCCGACATGGTGTTTGCCGCTTTAACGAATGCGGAAACCAGCCGTTTGCGTAAACAGTCGGTAAACGGATCTATTTGGTGCCGTACATGCGGTCGCCGGCATCGCCAAGGCCGGGCATGATGTAGCCCTTCTCGTTGAGCTGGCGGTCGATGGAAGCGGTGAAGACGGGAACATCGGGATGCGCGTGGGTGAACCGCTCAAGGCCCTCTGGTGCCGCCAACAAGCAGAGGAAGCGGATGTTGGTGGCACCGCGGCCTTTCAGCTTGTCGATCGCCGCGATCGCCGAATTGGCGGTCGCCAGCATCGGGTCGACGACGATCACCAGCCGGTCGGCGAGGTCGCCCGGCGCCTTGAAGAAATACTCGACCGCTTCCAGCGTCTCATGGTCGCGGTAGAGGCCGATATGGGCGACACGCGCCGCCGGCACCAGATCGAGCAGGCCTTCGAGCAAGCCGTTGCCGGCGCGCAACACCGAGGCGAAAACCAGTTTCTTGCCCTCCAGCGTCGGCGCCTCCATCGTCTCGATCGGCGTCTCGATCGTCGTCGTCGTCAGTTCCAGGTTGCGGGTGACCTCGTAGCCGAGCAGCAGCGAGATCTCGCGCAGCAGCCGCCGGAAGCCGGCCGTCGAAGTCTCTTTCTTGCGCATGATGGTCAGCTTGTGCTGGACAAGCGGATGGTCGACGACGGTGACGCCCTTCATGGTGTTCTCCAACTGCGCAAGTGAATGGTGAATGGTGAATAGTGAATAGTGAACTGGTTTGCGAGTCCTTGGTGCGCGGCAAAGCCCGCAGTTGACGGACCGAAGCGCCGGGTGAGCCATTCACCATTCACCTGCCCTTGGCGCCGAGCCTGCCCAGCAGCGCCGCCCTGGTCTTCCTGTCGACGAAGGCTGCCTCGATGGCCGTCCTGGTGACGGCGGTGAGCGCCTTGTCGTCCATCGCAAAATGCTCGGCGGCGATGTCGTATTCGCGTTTCAGCGAGGTCCAGAAATAGGGCGGGTCATCTGAGTTGAGCGTCACCTTGCAGCCCGCCGCCTTCAAGGCGGGAAAGGGATGGTCGGCGAAACTGTCAAAGATTTTCAGCGCGATGTTGGAGCCGGGGCAGCATTCGAGCACGACGCCTTCGTCGGCGATGCGCCGCACGAGATCGGGGTTCTCGATGGCGCGCACGCCATGGCCGATGCGAGACGGGCGGATGTGGTCGAGTGCCGCCTCGACGCTCTCCCAGCCCATCAATTCGCCGGCATGCACGGTGATGCCGAGGCCGGCCTCGCGGGCGATCTCGAAGGCCCTGACATAATCTTCCAGATCACCTATCCGCTCGTCGCCGGCGACGCCGAAACCGGTGACCAGCGGATGCCCACACCGGGCGGCGAAACGTGCCGCCCGTTCGATCGATTCGACACCGAAATTGCGCACGCCGGTGACGATCATGCGGCCTTCGATGCCGGTCTTCGCCTTGGCGCGGGCCATGCCTTCGCCGAGCGCGTCGGTATAGGCCTTCGGCGACAGCCCAGCCTTGCTTGCATGGTCGGGCGAGGTGAAAACCTCGGAATAGATGGCGCCGTCGCGGGCGAGGCTGGTCAGGTAGTGATCGGCCAGCCGCGCATAGTCTTCTTCGGTGCGGAACAGGTCCGACGAGAAGTCGTAGGCGGCGAGGAAAGAGGTGAAGTCGTGCCACACGAAGGAGCCGTCCTGGATGTAGGGCGAGGCATCCTTGCCGTATTTCTCAGCCTGGCGGAGGACGAGTTCAGGCGCCGCTGCCCCTTCGATGTGGCAGTGCAGTTCTGCTTTCAAAGGCATTCAATTATCCCGTCAGGCTTTTTTTCTTATGACGCAAGTTCCTGTCGGAACCGTGTGACACTTTTCCGGAACCTGCTTCGAAGCGCGGCCGAACACCGCGCCTTAAACAATAGCGCCCGCACCATCGATCGGCTATGGTCCCGCCGATTTTATGGCGGATCAAAACGATGTCGGTTGAAAGAACCACTGCTGCGGGCGGCATGGAAACCTCCTATGGTTTCAAGCGGGTAGGACCAGGCGACAAGCAGTCCCTGGTCAATGATGTTTTCCACAAGGTGGCGAACCGCTACGACCTGATGAACGACCTGATGTCGGCGGGGTTGCATCGGTTGTGGAAGGACGCCTTGGTCGCCTGGCTCAATCCACCGAAGCGGCCGGGCTGGAGCGTTCTCGACGTTGCCGGCGGCACCGGCGATGTCGCCTTCCGCATCGTCGAGGCGAGCGGCAGGCACGCTCATGCAACGGTTCTCGACATCAACGGCTCGATGCTCGCGGTCGGCCGCGACCGGGCCGAGAAAAAGGGCCTGTCGGCAAATACCGATTTCGTCGAAGCCAATGCCGAGGAACTGCCTTTTGCCGACGCTACTTTCGACGCCTACACCATCGCTTTCGGCATCCGCAACGTGCCGCGCATCGATGTGGCGCTCGCCGAAGCCTATCGCGTGCTGAAGCCCGGCGGGCGCTTTCTCTGCCTTGAATTCTCCGAGGTCGAGATGCCGCTGCTCGACAAAGTCTACGAAGCATGGTCGTTCAACGCCATCCCGCGGATCGGCAAGATGGTGACCGGCGATGGCGAGCCATATTCCTATCTGGTCGAATCGATCCGCAAATTTCCCAATCAGCAGAATTTCGCGACGATGATTTCGCGCGCGGGCTTCGAGCGCGTCTCATTCCGCAACTACTCCGGCGGCATCGCCGCGCTCCACTCGGGCTGGAAGCTTTGAAGCTGGCCCGTATCCTTCGTACTCAATGTGCTCTTCGCCGGTCTAGGAAATCGGCGGGGCAAAGCCAGCCATGAGCAGCATCGGCGCTGGTTTCAGGCTCGTGCGGGCCGGCTGGGTGCTGGTCCGCGAGGGTGTCATCGCGGCTTTGCCCGGTGACGAGCTCTTCGGCTTGCCGAAATTCGGCTGGCGCATGGCCCGGCTGTTCACCCGCCGTCACGCGCTTGCCTATGAGCGTGGCGACAGGCTGGCCAAGGCGGTCGTGCGGCTCGGCCCGTCTTACGTCAAGCTCGGCCAGTTCCTGGCGACACGGCCGGATGTCGTCGGAAACGATATCGCGCTTGATCTTGCCATGCTGCAGGACAAGATGCAGACGTTTCCGAAGGCCGAGGCTGTCGCCGCGATAGAGGCCTCGCTCGGACGCAGGGTCGACGAGCTCTATGTCAGTTTTGGCGAGGCCGTGGCCGCCGCCTCGATCGCCCAGGTCCATACCGCCGAAATCCTGCAGAACGGCGTCGTTACCCGGGTGGCGGTGAAGGTCATCCGGCCGGGCGTGCGCCGCCGCTTCTTTCGCGATCTCGAGAGCTATTTTCTCGCCGCCCGGCTGCAGGAAAAATACATCCCGTCGTCGCGCCGGCTGCGGCCGGTCGAGGTGACCGAGACACTGGCCCAGACGACCAAAATCGAAATGGACCTGAGGCTGGAGGCGGCGGCTTTTTCGGAGCTTGGCGAGAATACCAAGGACGATCCCGGCTTCCGTGTGCCGTCGGTCGACTGGGAGCGCACCGGTCGTGACGTGCTGACCATGGAATGGGTCGACGGCATCAAGATGAACGACATTGCCGGCCTAGCCGCCGCCGGCCACGACCTGAAGGCGATTGCCGCCAACCTCGTTCAGTCGTTTCTGCGCCATACGCTGCGTGACGGTTTCTTCCACGCCGACATGCACCCGGGCAACCTGTTTATCGAAGCCGACGGCACCATCGTCGCCGTCGATCTCGGCATTGCCGGCCGGCTCGGCAGGAAGGAGCGCCGGTTCCTCGCCGAAATCCTCTACGGCTTCATTACGCGCGATTACCAGCGCGTCGCCGAAGTGCATTTCGAGGCCGGCTACGTGCCGCGCCAGCACAATGTTGCGGCTTTCGCCCAGGCGATCCGGGCGATCGGCGAACCGATCCACGGCCAGCCGGCCGAGACCATCTCGATGGCCAAGCTGTTGACGCTGCTGTTCGAGGTGACCGACCTGTTCGACATGGCGACGCGATCCGAACTGGTGCTGCTGCAGAAGACCATGGTCGTTGTCGAAGGCGTCGCCCGCACCCTCGACCCGGCCTTCAACATGTGGAAGACGTCGGAGCCGGTGGTCAGCGGCTGGATTGCCCGCAATCTCGGCCCGCGCGCGCTGCTGGCCGATGCGCGCGACGGTGCCAGCGCGCTGCTGGCGCTGGCGCGTCAGGCGCCGGACCTCGCTGCCCGTACCGAGCGGCTGTCGCGTGAGATCGACCTGATGGCCGAAAACGGCCTGCGCTTCGACGAGGGGACGGCGGACGCGATCGGCAAAGCCGAGGCGCGCCACACCCGCTCCGGCCGGCTGGCGCTGTGGGTGATCGCGCTGACGCTGGTGTATATCGCCTGGAAGCTGCTCTGATTGCAATGACAGCAGTGCTGTCATTGCAATCACGCCGCTTGTCGCTTATGTAACGGCGAGGAGCTACGCTATGAGCACTATCACAATCCGTAATCTTGATGACGAAGTGAAGCAGGTGCTGCGCGAACGCGCTGCCGCGCGCGGCGTTTCGATGGAGCAGGAAGCGCGGGATGCCTTGCGCAAAGTGACGATCCCCGAGAGCAAGCTCCAGAACGGGGAGTGGCGGCTGAAAGCGTCACGTGACGAGATCTTGGCGCTCGGACGGAAATCAGAACACCCCATTGACCTCAAAGCGCTTACTGATCACATGTGGGATGAGGGACTTCTGTGACCGTTGCAGTTGATACGTCTGCGTTAATCGCAATCATCGGCGCAGAGCCGGATGCGGCTGCATTCGTCGATGTTTTCGGCACCTCATCTGCTGTACTGATAAGCACTGCAACACTTCTGGAGGCACATTGTGTGGCGAACCGGTCCAGCGGTGGCATCAACCCCGCCGAACTTCAGGTGCTCATCGACCGCCTCGAACTGACGGTCGTTCCTTTTGATCTGGCTCAGCTCGAGGTCGCACGACTTGCCTACTCTCGGTACGGTCGCGGATCCCGCCATCGTGCTGACCTCAACATGGGCGACTGTTTCGCCTATGCCCTGGCCAAGACCCGAAACCTGCCGCTACTTTTCAAGGGTGACGATTTCATCCATACCGACATCGAATCGGCGCTGAAGCCGGCATGACATTGGACAAGAACTGGCCTCGGGCATGACCCTCTCCGGCAAGCGCATCCTGCTCATCATCGGCGGAGGCATTGCTGCCTACAAGGCGCTCGACCTGATCCGTCGGCTGCGCGAGCGCGGTGCGGCAGTGCGGGTGGTGATGACCGCCGCGGCGCAGGAATTCGTCACCACGCTGTCGGCCGGGGCGCTGTCCGCCGACCATGTTTTCACCGAACTGTTCGACCGGCAGGACGAGCACGATATCGGCCATATCAGGCTGTCGCGCGAGGCCGACCTTGTGGTCGTGGCGCCGGCCACCGCCGACCTGATGGCAAAGCTCGCCAATGGCCATGCCAACGACCTTGCCTCGACCGTGCTCATCGCCACCGACAAGCGAGTTTTGATGGCGCCGGCGATGAACCCGAAAATGTGGGCGCATCCGGCGGTCCGCCGCAACCGTGCGGCGCTGAGCAAGGACGGCGTCGCATTCGTCGGCCCGGCGAAGGGCGAGATGGCCGAGAGCAACGAGGTGGGCGAGGGCCGCATGGCCGAGCCGCTGGAGATCGTCGCCGCGATCGAGGCGCTGCTCGACGGCCGGCCAAAGCCGCTGGCAGGCAGGAAGATCATTGTCACCTCCGGGCCGACGCATGAGCCGATCGACCCGGTCCGCTACATCGCCAACCGGTCGTCGGGCAAGCAGGGCCACGCCATTGCGGCGGCGCTGGCCAGGCTCGGCGCCGATGTGCGTCTCGTCTCCGGTCCGGTTGGCATTGCCGATCCGGCCGGCGTCGCCACGCTGCATGTCGAAACGGCCGTCGAGATGAAGGACGCTGTCGAGCAGCTGCTGCCGGCCGACGCGGCAGTGTTCGTCGCGGCTGTCGCCGACTGGCGCACTCAAAGTTCGGCCGGGGAAAAGATCAAGAAGGTGGCGGGCGAGGGGCCGCCGGCGCTGCAGATGGTGGAAAATCCCGATATTCTTGCCGGTGTCGGGCATCACAAAAAGCGGCCGATGCTGGTGGTCGGTTTCGCTGCGGAGACGCAGGATCTGGTCAGGAATGCCGAGGCCAAGCTTGCAAAAAAGGGGGCCGATCTTATCGTCGCCAATGATGTCTCGCATGAAGATGGTGCTCCGGGCGTGATGGGCGGCGACCGCAACAAGGTGCGGATCGTCTCAAAGGCCGGCGTCGAGGAATGGCCGGAGATGAGCAAGGATGAGGTGGCGACGCGGCTCGCGGCACTGATCGCCGAGCGGCTGAAGACGGTCGTCGTCTAAAGCGCGTCGCGTTCGACCGGCCTCATGTGACGCGCTTTAGGTTCTTGTTTTGATGCATGTCGTTACCGCAAAACCGCTGCACACCTTTGCGCGACATGCATTGGTCAATCTTCCCTGCGAAGGGGGAGATCGGCAGCTTCGCTGGCGGCGCCCCCGAAATCCGCAAGGCGGCAAGGCATCCCAGGATCCCGAGCGGGATAAACGCCAGGAACAGCCAGGCAGCGACGTTTGCCGCGGCCTCGCGGTTCAGGCCCTCTGAAAAGCCGCTGGCGTTGGCTACGATGCCGGTCAATGCCGCACCCACCGCATAGCCGATGCGCTGCATGGTCGGCACGGCGGCCGAGGCGATCGTCTGCTCGCCTTCCTTGGCCGATACCACGATGACACGCGTGACGAACGGCCAGGCTATGCCGAAGCCGCCGCCTTGCAACAAAGCACAAAACAGGATCAGCGGGATCGAGCCGGCCGGCACCGTATAGGCGAAACCGGCGACGCCCGTGGCGACCATCAGCGCCCCGCCGACGATGATCAGCCGCTCGCGCTCCGGTGGCGCATTGGCGACGAGGATCGACAGGATCGACCAGGCGATCGATTCGGCGGCGATGATGTAGCCGGTGGTCAGGATCGGAATGCCGTGAAGGCTGGTCAGAAGCAGTGGTCCGTAGACCGCGAACGAGCAGGTCGCCACCGAAAACGCCGCGACCATGGTCATGCCCGCGCCGACCGACGAGCGCCATGAGAACAGCCGCGACGGGAACAGGCGCGAGCGCGGCTTCAGTGCGTCGATATAGATAAACAGCGCCAGGCCGATCAGGCCGAGGGTGAGCAGCAGCGACGAGCGCAGCAGGGCGATGTCGACGCCGGCAGTGGCAATCAGCACGACGCTGCCGGCGAGGCAGCCAAGTGCCGCAAAGGGGAAGGGCGGCGCCGAGCCGCCCGTCGCCTGCGGCCTCGTTGCTTCAGGCGTATCGAGCACGAGGAAGCTTGCCAGCGCCATGGCCGTGCCTCCCAGGGTGAAGACGCCGAAGGCCCAGCGCCAGGACGAGAATTCGGTCATGACCGCGCCGAGCACCGGCCCGCTGAAAGCGGCGACACCCCAGATCGCCGACATGACGCCGAAAAGCTGCGGCCAGATCGCGCGGGCAAACAGCCGCTCGACCGAGACGAAGGCCAGCGACACCAGCGCGCCGCCACCGAGCCCTTCGATCAGGCGGCCGCAGAGGAACAGCGGCATCGAAGGCGCGGTGGCGCAGACCAGCGCGCCGGCGGCATAGAGCATTGCGGCGACCATCATGTTGGTACGCAGCGCGACATAGCTCACCAGCCGTCCGGCGGCCGCACCGGCAACGATGGCGCCGAGCTCGTAGATCGCCAGCGACCAGCCGACCAGTTGCACGCCGGCAAGTTCGCCGACCATGGCCGGCATGACCGTTGCTACCATGGTTTCGTTGGTGGCGTGCAGCAGAATGCCGAGGCTGATGAAGCAGAAGCGCGCCAGATCGCCGCTCGCCCACAGCGCGCGCCAATCGACCCCGTTTGTGCTTGTTTTGGTCATCCAGTCCCCCAGGCTTTCTCAGACGCTGGTCTAAAGTATTGGAGCGTTCTTCACGTCCAAATGAGTACATGCCGCAGTATGGGAGGACTTCTAGAACCTCAACCGGAGTTGAGATCAAGCGGTTTTGATCGCCGTTGACGTGGCGGATTTCAAATTGCGCGATGGGGGACGATCACGAGGCGTTGAGATTCTGGTCAGACCGAAGACAAGCAATATTGGATCGCCGCAATCTTCGGTCACGGTAACGGCATGAACACAGTTGCCATGCCGTGATCTTCGAGCGCCGCAACTTTGAACATCAGGGCGGCCCATCCTCTGCGGAGTGGGCCTGCCGGAATCTATGAACCTTCGGCAGCTATTCGCAGGCCGACACCTACGCTCCCCGCCGCTCGGGAGCCATGCCGCGCCGCTATTTGAACGAATGGATCAGGTCCAGCGAGGTGACGGCGACCGCCAGGTTGACGCCCGTCTGTGCCTGGACACTGAGCGGCTGCAGCGAAAAGGCGCTGTCGAGGCCGCCGACCAGGAGATTGGCGCCGCCACCGGTGACCACGCTGGCCTCGGCGTTCACGCCATAGTAGCTGCCGGCAAGGTCGCCTTCATCGTGATTGCGGGTCGCCGCCAGAACCGCCCATACCAGCTGGCCCTGATGCGTCCGGCCGACATCGACGCCGAGCTTGGAAATCACCCCGGTATAGACTTCGGAGGGGCCGCCACGATGTGGACGAAAGACACAGGAAACACCCTTGTTGGAGGTGACGAGATAGGCCGTGCCGCCGTCGATGGTGCAGTCGAGCACGCCGAGCTGGAGCTTGCTGGCGCTGGCGGGAGCGGCAACGACGGTCGTCGCGAAAGCGGCGGCACAAGCGAGTTTCTTGATCATGGCAGGGTCCTTTCGAAATTGCCTTGTACAAACGGCTGAGCACGCCGAGCGTTCCGCCGACAACTTGGCGCCAGCAAGGCAAGGGTAAACGCAGGGTTGTCGGGGCGCGGAAAGGGCCGCCCGATTAACCGGCCGCTCAGCCGGTGCTGGTGCGGGCCAGGCCGTCCTTGGCCGGCTGGTAGGTCGGATTGAGGTGCACGGCCTCGCGGTATGATTTCGCGGCCCTGACCTTGTCGCCGCGCCGCTCGTAGATCAGCGCCTGGTTGGACCACGCCTCGGCGTTCTTACCGTCGAGCTTGATGGCCATATTGAAGTCGGCGAAGGCATTGTCCTCGTCGTTCATGGCCAGGTAGGAGAGGCCGCGTCCATTGTAGGGCTCGGAGGCGTCCGGCGCCAGCGAAATGGCGGTCGAGAAATCCTCGATGGCAAAGGCGTGCTGGCCCTGGCTCTGGTAGATCAGGCCGCGATTGTGATAGGCGCGCGCGTCGGTCGTGTCGAGCTGGATGGCCTTCTGGAAATCGTTGAAGGCTTCCTGCACCCGGCCCGCCCTGCGGTAGAGATTGCCGCGGCCGATATAGGCGGCGTCATAGTTGGGATTGATCTGGATCGAGCGGTTGTAGTCGGCAAGCGCGCTCGCCTGGTCGCCGAGGAAGCGCTGGATGAGCGCGCGGTTCGAATAGGCCTGGTAAAAATTCGGATTGAGCTGGATGGCGGTGTTGAAGTCCTTCAGCGCCGCCTGGTACTGGCCGCCGCGGCCATAGGCCGAGCCGCGCACATTGTAGGCTTCCGGATCCTGGGGGTTGCGCTGGATCACCGCCGACAGCGAGGAGATGTTCTCGCTCGAGGCTTGCGCCTTGTCGATGTTGTTGAACTCGCCGGTCGGAACGCTCTGGCAGCTGGCAAGCGCCATCCCGGAAAGCAGGGCTGCCGTCAGGGCGAGGCCGCGCCACGCGGTTCTGCGCTCTACGGTAATTGCGTCCATGTCTGCCCTGTCCTTACTGCGCCGTCTGGTCCGTTCCCCCTCCGAACCGGCATCTCTCCCAACCGGTCCTTTCGAACCGGGTCTACATCACAACAAAAAGGTGGCGGCGATTCCGCATCGCGCCACCCTGGATATCCTTGGAAAAGGACGAAAAATTGGCGTCAGAACCGCGGCGGACGCGGGGCACCGGCACCGGCAGCACCGGCCGCGACCGGACGCGGCGTCATCGGCAGCAGGCCTTCGCGCTGGGCACGCTTGCGGGCCAGCTTGCGGGCACGGCGCACGGCTTCCGCCTTTTCACGGGCGCGCTTCTCGGAGGGCTTCTCGTAATGTCCGCGCATCTTCATTTCGCGGAAGATGCCTTCGCGCTGCATCTTTTTCTTGAGCGCGCGAAGCGCCTGATCAACATTGTTGTCGCGGACGAGTACCTGCACGGGCAATCCTGTCTTTTCGGGTTTGAAATCAATAGGCAAGCGGCCATAGCCACAAGCCTCCGCGGCGCGTTACACCACGAATTGGGGCGGCTGATAGCAGAATCAAGGCGCTCTGTCCACTGCCGATTGAGAGGCGGTGCCGACCTCGAAACGAAAAAACCCGCCTCAGCGGCGGGTCGTTGGTGTGAATCAGCACCATATTGAGATTAGTAGCATAGCTGCCGGCACAAAGCAAGAACAAAATTCGCCGTGGGCCAGATAGGCGTCGCTACACCGTGGCCAGGTGGAGCTGCTCGAAACCTTCGAAGAACTCGCCGTAGTCGCAGGTTATCTCCTCGCCGGCGGCGATGTCGCGGGTCGCAGTGGCCCCGCCATATTGCGAAAAGTCGGTGTTCGGCTTGTCGGCGTGGTTCATGAAACGGCCATTGTCGACCTCATAGACCATGAAGCCCGGCCGGTCCGGACTGGGATAGGCATATCTGTCGAGCAATTCCTTGAGGTGCGGCGGCGCCGTCTCGTATCTTTCCACCGGGATCAGCCGGTCGAAGTCCGGATCGAGCCGCCAGATCTGCGCCCCTTTCCGGATCGGCTCGGCGGCGAACACACCGACGCCTTCGATTGCGCTTGCAGCGATATAGGTCCTGATCAGCAGCATGTTTCCAACCCGTTTTCGAGGAGAAGACGGAATCGTCAAATCGCCGGGAAAAGCAAGACCGGTTTTCAGGCATTGCGGCTTGCGGGCCTAGGCCGACCGCGAAACGCTTCACGTGCGGGTGATCGAGACGCCGCCGTCGGCGAACAACGCCGTGCCGGTGGTGAAGCTCGATGCATCGGAAGCCAGATAGAGCGCCGAGCGGGCGATCTCGTCAGGCTCGGCGACGCGCTTCAAGGCATGCAGGTTTTCGACGAAGGCTCGCGATTCAGGTGTCTTGAACGTTGCCGAGGGCGTGTCGGTGCCGCCCGGCAGCAGCGCGTTGACCCGCACGCCCCTAGCGCCATATTCGGCGGCCAGCACCTGCGTCAATCCGATCAGTCCGGCCTTGCTCGCGGCATAGCTGGTCATGCCGGGCATGCCGACCGTGTGGCCGACAAAGGTGGAGGTGAAGATCAGCGATCCGCCGCCGCGGTCGACCATCGCCGGCACCTGATATTTTGCGCCGAGAAAGGCGCTGGTCAGGTTGGTGTCGAGCGTCTCGCGCCAGCCCTCCAGCGACAGCTCCGAAACCGGCCCGGTCTTGCCGACCGAACCGGCATTGTTGAAGGCGATGTCCAGCCCGCCGAATTTCTCGACCGCCAGGTCGACCAGGGCCTTCGCGTAGGCTTCGTCGCGGACATCGCCGGCAAGGGCGATGGCGGTGCCGTCGGCGTCTTCGATTTCGGCAACGAGCGCGTCAAGCTCCGCCTTGCGGCGGGCAGCGACGACCACCTTGGCGCCTTCCTCCGCAAACAGCTTGGCCGTGGCGCGGCCTATGCCGGAACTGGCGCCAGTGACGATGGCGATCTTGTTGGCAAGTGCGAGCATTTTTTTTTGCATCCTTTTTTCGCGCCGGCATTTTGCCGGCAATTGGATGCTTGGTCGCAAATGGGGTTGGTCGGAGCCACCCGATACGTGCAAGGTGCTTCAGATGTGGTTTGATCGCTCCATCACGTCGCATGCCTCTTTTTCATCACGGCGCAAAACGGCAAGCGCCGTCGCAAACAGTGCAAGGCTGGCAGCGCCGTTTCGCTAGTGATACAAGCTCGCGCGCCGGGGTTGGCTGATCTGCCCGGCCGTCATTTGCGAGGCCTGCGACGTTGAAGAAATACTCGGTATTCGCCATCGCCCGCGAGGCCATGCGCGGCCACAAGGGTTGGGAGGAACAGTGGTCCTCGCCGGAGCCGAAGAAGGAGTACGACGTCATCATCGTCGGCGCCGGCGGCCACGGCCTGGCCACCGCCTATTATCTCGCCACCGTGCACGGCATCACCAACGTCGCGGTATTGGAAAAAGGCTGGCTCGGCGGCGGCAATACCGGCCGCAACACCACCATTATCCGCTCGAACTATCTCTACGACGAGAGCGCCGGAATCTACGATCACGCGCTGAAGCTGTGGGACGGGCTCAGCCAGGAGCTCAACTACAACGTCATGTATTCGCCGCGCGGCGTCATGATGCTGGCCCATAACATCCACGACATCCAGGTGCTGCAGCGCCACGTCCATGCCAACCGGCTGAACGGCATCGACAACGAATGGCTGACGCCGGAGCAGGCCAAGGAATTCTGCCCGCCGCTCAACATTTCGCGCAATGCGCGCTATCCGGTGATGGGCGCCTCCCTGCAGCGCCGCGGCGGCACGGCGCGTCACGATGCGGTCGCCTGGGGCTATGCGCGCGGCGCCTCGGCGCGCGGCGTCCACATCATCCAGAATTGCGAGGTCACCGGCGTCAAACGGGCGCCGAACGGCGCGGTCACGGGCGTCGAGACGACGCGCGGCTTCATCGGCGCCAGGAAGATCGGCGTGGTCGCCGCCGGCCACTCCTCGGTGATCATGAACATGGCCGGCGTGCGTATGCCGCTGGAAAGCTATCCGCTGCAGGCGCTGGTGTCGGAGCCGGTCAAGCCGGTGGTGCCCTGCGTAGTCATGTCGAACACGGTGCATGCCTATATCTCGCAGTCCGACAAGGGCGAACTGGTCATCGGCGCCGGCACCGACCAGTATGTCTCCTATTCGCAGACCGGCGGGCTGCACATTTTGCAACATACGCTCGATGCGATCTGCGAGATGTTCCCGATCTTCACCCGTATGAAGATGCTGCGCTCATGGGGCGGCATCGTCGACGTGACGCCGGACCGTTCGCCGATCCTGGCCAAGACGCCAGTGCCCGGCCTCTATGTCAATTGCGGTTGGGGCACGGGCGGTTTCAAGGCGACGCCGGGTTCGGGCCATGTCTTTGCCCATACCATCGCCAGGGACGATCCGCACCCGATCAACGCGCCCTTCACCATCGAGCGCTTCCGCACCGGCCGCCTCATCGACGAGGCGGCGGCGGCAGCGGTGGCGCACTGATGATGACCGAGATGGCCGTCGCCATGCCGCTGATGCTCGCCGGCGAGCAAGGCCTGTTCCATTTTCCGTCGCCGGACGAGGTGCGCACGCAGCCGATCAGCCGCGCCGAAAACGAGACCGAATGGCCGTTTTCCGTCGACGACGGCATTCTGGCCTGCGTCTGGAGCGGCGGACAAAGGGTCGTCTCGTTTCTTGAAGGCCGGCCGGCGGATCTGGACGACGACGAGCCGTTCGAACCGCGCGTCGTCATCGTCACGGTCGATCCGGTCCTGCTGACGATCGGCAACATGGCCAACCGCGACCTCTTCAGCCCTGCGGCAAGCATCGAGGAGCGCATCCGGCTCGTCGCGCCCTTCGTGACCTTGGGCCAGAGGCTTTGCGACCAACCGGCCGGCGCCCGCCTCGGCCACGGCGAATTGTAGGACCAACCATGCTTCTCATCCGCTGCCCCTATTGCGAGGAAGAGCGTCCGGAGCTCGAGTTCCGCAACGCCGGCGAGGCGCATATTGCGCGTTCCCTTAACATCGCCGGCGAGAGCGACGACGATTTCGAAAAGTTCTTCTTCATCCGCTCAAATCCCAAAGGCATCATCTATGAGCGCTGGCGGCACATGCATGGCTGCGCGCGGTTCTTCAACGCCGTGCGCGACACCGTCAGCGACAGGTTCCTGATGACCTACAAGGCCGGCGAGCCGAAGCCCGTAAAGCTGCCGGGAGCCGCAAAATGAGCGCGACATTCCGCATTGCCGGCGCCGGACGGCTCAAACAGGCAAAGATAGCTGGCTTCAGCTTCGATGGCCGTCCCTATACCGGTATCGAGGGCGACACGCTGGCCTCGGCGCTGCTTGCCAATGGCGTCCATCTTGTCGGCCGGTCGTTCAAGTACCACCGGCCGCGCGGCTTTCTGTCGGCCGGCGCCGAAGAGCCGAACGCGCTGGTCGAGATCAAACGCGACGCGGCACGCAAGACGCCGAACGTCCGAGCTACGGTGCAAGAGCTCTATGACGGGCTGACCGCACAGTCACAGAACCGCTGGCCGTCGCTCGCCTTCGACGTCGGCGCCGTCAGCAGTATCGCCTCGCCGATGCTTTCGGCCGGCTTCTACTACAAGACCTTCATGTGGCCGAAGACTGCATGGAAAAACCTCTACGAACCCAAGATTAGGGCCGCCGCCGGCCTTGGCGTCGCTCCCGACCAGCCGGACCCCGACCATTATTCGGCGCGCTTCGCCCACTGCGAGGTGCTGGTGCTGGGCGGCGGTGCCGCGGGTATCGCCGCGGCATTGGCCGCGGCTGAAACCGGGGCGCGTGTCATCCTTGCCGACGAGCAGGCGGAATTCGGCGGCAGCCTTCATTTCGAGAGCGGCGCCAGGATCGATGGCCAGGATGGTTTTGCCTGGGCGCAGTCCGCCGTCGCCAAGTTGAAGTCGATGGACAATATGCGCGTGCTGCCGCGCACCACGGCGTTCGGCTATTACGCGCAGAATTTCGTCGGGCTGGTCGAGCGCGTCAGCGACCATCTGCAGAACCCCGGACGCGACCTGCCGCGCGAGCGGCTGTGGCAGGTTCGTGCCAAACGCGTGGTGCTGGCGACCGGCGCCATCGAGCGGCACATGGTGTTTGCCGAAAACGACCGCCCCGGCATCATGCTGGCGTCGGCGGCGCGCACCTATCTCAACCATTACGGCGTCGCCGTCGGCAGGAATGTCGGCGTCTATACGGCGAACGATTCCGCCTACGCGGCGGCGATCGATCTGAAGAAGGCCGGCATCAACGTGGCGGCGATCGTCGATCTGCGCGACAACCCGACCGGGCCGGTGATCGACGAGGCGAGGGCGCTCGGCATCGAGGTCAATTTCGGTCGCGCGGTGATCCGCGCCGGCGGCAAATTGCGGGTGTCGTCGATGACCGTGCAGCCGAAGAACGGCGGCGGCGAGCGCACCATTCCGGTCGACGCGATCCTGATGTCGGCGGGCTGGACGCCATCGGTGCATCTGTTCTCGCAATCACGCGGCAAGGTCGCCTTCAACGACGAGACCAAGCGCTTTGTGCCCGGAATTTATGCGCAGGACTGCGTCTCGGTCGGCGCCTGCAACGGCACCGACGGGCTGTCGGCGACCATCGACGAAGCTTACGCCGCCGGCGCCAAGGCGGCCAAAGATGTCGGCGGCAAGCCCGCCAAGAGCGCCAAGCCGAAGGTCGATGCCGGCGAAAGCTGGTCGCGCGGCATGCTGGGTGCAGCACCCGGTGCCGGCGCGGACACGACGGTGAAGGCGTTCGTCGACTTCCAGAACGACGTCACCGCCAAGGACATCCGCCAGGCAGTGCATGAGGGCATGCGCTCGATCGAGCACGTCAAGCGCTTCACTACCAATGGCATGGCGACCGACCAGGGCAAGACCTCCAACATGCACGGCCTGGCGATTGCCGCCGAGACGTTGGGCAAGCCGATCCCGCAGGTCGGGCTGACGACGTTCCGGGCGCCCTACACGCCGGTGACATTCGGCTCGATCGTCGGGCACGCACGGGGTCCCCTGTTCGACCCGACCCGCAAGACGGCGATCCATCCCTGGGCCGAGCGCCAGGGCGCTGTATTCGAGGATGTCGGTCAGTGGAAGCGCGCCTGGTATTTCCCGAAGCCGGGCGAGGACATACATGCCGCCGTCGACCGCGAATGCGTCACGGTGCGCAAGACAGCCGGCCTGTTCGACGCCTCGACGCTGGGCAAGATCGAGGTGGTCGGGCCGGATGCGGCCAAATTCATGGAACTGCTCTACACCAATCCATGGGAAAAGCTCGAGCCCGGCCGCTGCCGTTACGGCATCATGCTGCGCGAGGACGGCTTCATCTATGACGACGGTGTCGTCGGCAGGCTTGCACCCGACCGTTTCCACGTGACGACGACGACCGGCGGCGCGCCGCGGGTCATGAACCATATGGAAGACTATCTCCAGACCGAGTTCCCGCATCTCAATGTCTGGCTGACCTCGATTACCGAGCAATGGGCGGTAATTGCCGTGCAGGGACCGAAGTCTCGCGACATCATTGCGCCGCTGGTCGAGGGCATCGACATGTCGGATGAGGCGCTGCCGCATATGTCGGTGCGCGAAGGCCGGATTTGCGGCGTGCCGACCAGGCTGTTTCGCATGTCGTTCAGCGGTGAGCGCGGCTTCGAGGTCAACGTGCCGGCCGACTACGGCGAAGCGGTCTGGGAAGCGTTGTGGGCCGAGGGCCAGAAGCATGGCGCCTGTGCCTATGGCACAGAGTCTATGCATGTGCTGCGCGCCGAAAAGGGCTACATCATCGTCGGCCAGGATACCGACGGCACGGTGACGCCGAACGACGCCGGGCTCGACTGGGCGGTCGGCAAGAAGAAGACCGACTTCGTCGGCATCCGCGGCATGGCGCGGCCGGATCTGGTCGCCAAGGGCCGCAAGCAGCTTGTCGGCCTGAAGACCAGGGATCCCAAGGTGGTGCTGGAGGAGGGCGCACAGATCGTCGCGAACCCGAAGCAGGCAATCCCGATGAAGATGATTGGCCATGTCACGTCGAGCTATTGGTCGCAAAATTGCGGCCGCTCGATCGCGCTGGGGCTGGTCGCCGGCGGCCGCGATCGCACGGGCGAGACGCTCTATGTGCCGATGCCGAACGGGGTGATCGAGGTGGAGGTCACCGGCATGGTGTTCTTCGACGAGAAGGGGGAGCGCCTCAATGGCTAAGGCCGCCGTGAAAACCGGCGCCGCCGGACCCTCAGTCGAACGCCGTCCGGCTCTCGCCGGCCAGTCGCTTTCCGCCGCCGGCGTTACACTTGCCGTGCTGCCGCCGGCCGAGCGCATATCGCTGCGCGCGCCGGAAGCCTCGATTGCGGCACTTTCGAAAGCGCTCGGTGTCGTCCTGCCGCAAAGGCCGAAGACCTCGGCGGTAAAGGCCGGACGCACGGCCTTGTGGCTCGGGCCGGACGAATGGCTGGTCATCGACGAGAACGGAAAAGATCCGCTCGCCGACTGCGCCAGCATTTCCGTACTGCATTCGGCGGTCGGCATCTCGCACCGCAACGTCGCCATATCGGTTATCGGTCCGGCTGCCGCGGCGACGATCAATGCCGGCTGCCCGCAGGATCTGTCGCTCGACGCCTTTCCGGTCGGGGCGGCGTCGCGTAGCATTCTCGGCAAGGTCGAAATTGTGCTGTTGCGCACGGCGGCCGACGCGTTCCGCGTCGAATGCTGGCGTTCCTTTTCCGATTATGTCTTTACTTTTCTGTCCGAGGCAGCGCGCGACGCGGCAGCATAGGCATGTTCGCCGCGCCTGACCGTTCTGCGACAGCGAGCCGAGGGAGAATGCAAATGCCGCCGAACTCCGCGCCGAAGTCGCCGGTCAAGACGCCGGCCGTGCGCTCTTTTGAAGACGAGCAGCGCACTGGGACGGATATCGAAGAGGAACTCGAGGAAGGCCTCGAGGATACATTCCCGGCCAGCGATCCGGTGTCGATCACCGGAACGGCCATTCCCGGCGCACCGGCAAGACCCGGCAAGCGTAAAAACGTGGCGGGACAGAAGCGTAAGAAGTGATCTGCACGCCGCGATAAAGCAGGGCTGAAGCAGACAAGATCGGCGGCCGGAAATTCCTGCCGCCCTTTCGGTTCCTCACCGCGTATTGTCGCCCGACCGGCTCAGAAGCTGCTTGGCACGATCCACGGGTCGATGCCGATGCCGAGCCTCGGGCCCTTGCTGCCGGCCTTGTGGGCCGCGGCGTCCGCCTTTTCAAGCGATCCGGTCGGCGCGCAATCGAGCTTAGCACCGGTCTTGGTGTCGATGCAGGCCGCTTCTTGCTTGGCTGGCTGACTGCTGCCGGCAAATGCGGCGCCAGAGAGCGCCAGCAGGGCGGCGAGCGTGAGGACTGCCTTCTTCATCGTCGGTCTCCGGTTCAGCTATTGAATTTCTCGTACGTGTACGGAACTGCGTACAGATACGCCCTTGACTCCCGGTGTTCAAGCAAAATCGTACGCGTACGGAGAATTGCCGAACGCTCGGCGCCGCAGCGCAGAACGTTTGGAGAAGATCCTGCAGATCGGGAGGAGCGCCGCTCTTCAGCAGTTGACCGGCGTGAGCGGCGCAATCTCGTGCGCGGCGATGGCTTCGAGCATGATGTCGCCGATCCGTGTGATGAACGTCGTCTGGTCGCCGAACGGGTAGAACGGGAAGGTGATCAGCAGCGAGATGGCGCCGTGGCCGACCGCCCACAGCATGGTGGCGATGGCGCGTGGATCGCCTCTGAGCCTGCCGGCGGCAACGCAGGCTTCGACCCTCGCGATCAGCACTTTCATCGCCGGGTTGCCGCTCTCCATTTCGGCGAAGGTCTTTCCGGCTGGCGGCCTGACTTTTTCGGTCATGAAGACGGTGCGGTATTCGTTGGGATTTTCCAGCCCAAAGGCGGCGTATTCGACAAGCACCGCCTTGAGCGCCTCGATCGGGTCGTCGGCCGTATGGTTTGCGATGCGCCTGGCCAAGGTCTCGAAGGCATCCTCGGCCAGCGCGAACAGGATGTCCTGCTTGTCGGCGAAATAGGAATAGACCGACATCGGCGCATAGCCAACGCGCTTGGCGAGCTTGCGGATGGTGAGGCCGCCATAGCCTTCTTCCTGGACAAGCTTGTGCGCGGCGTCGACAAGTTCGGAACGCAGTTCGGCCTTTTGTTTTTCGCGGCGCTCCTGGACGCTTAGCTGCAACTTTCTACTGCCTTATGACCGATGGCTGGATGCAGCATATATACGCTGTACGGCGTCGGGCAAGGGTGGCACCAAGCAGAAGGTTGACTGTCGCAATACCCATGTAACCCGGCAATAAAGACGGCAACATCGGACTGTTACAGACAAAGACTAATTCGCGGCTCTGCAAGAATTTCGTTTCGAGAGGCGTTATGACCGGAACTGAGCTTTCGTCCGGCGTGCCGGACGTGGACCCGCTTTCCCATCGCGCCAGGATGGCGCTCAGGCGCGTCGTCATGGTCGCATGGCTGGCGATCGCGCTCGGCTTTGCCATGGAAGCTCTCATTCTGACCGTCAGATTTGCGGCAGGTGCCTACCCCGCGACGACGCAGGTTCTGATCGAACTGGCGCAAGGCGTGACCTGGTCGTTCTTCGTCTGCGCCGGCGTCAGCCTCGGCACGGCACTCACCAAGGTGCGAGCCTCGCTCGGCGGCTTGATCAGCGCGATTTCAGCGCCACTGGCGATGGGCATCGCCAAAGGGACGCAAAAGGTCATGGTCAGCGCGCTGGACGCGGCGGCAAAGCCGGCCATCCTGTCGCTCACGACCCTGGGTGTGCTGCGGGCGATCGAATACGGGCTGCTCGGCTGGACACTGGCGTCGCTGGCATCGAAGGAAGAACCGCGTCCGCTCCATTTCGCGCTGGCGGGCGCCCTGATAGGCGCGGTATTCGGCGGCGGGATCACGGTGCTGACCATCGAGACGGCCGCGGCAAACGACGCTGCTCTCGCACTGCCGCAGGCTATCGCAACCGGCCTCAACGAGATCGTGTTTCCAATCGGTTGCTCACTGGTCGTCTACATTGCGCTGCAGGTCAGCCGCCATATGAAGTATGTCGCGGCCGAAGCCAAACAGATTTAGGTCCCCAGGCGTTGGATACCTCAAACCGCTTCCGGTTGGCGTTCGATCAGCGTCAGCGTCAGCCAGCGCGCGGTCAGCGCCGGTTTTTTCGAGCCCTCGATCTCGATCGTCACGTCGTGCGCCGTCTGCACCCAGCCGGACGGCCTGACCTTGACGTCGGCCAGCACGAAACGGGTGCGGATGCGCGAGCCGGTCTTCACCGGCGCCAGGAAGCGCAGCGAATCGAAGCCATGATTGACGCCCATCTTGCTGTTTTCCAGCGGCGGCATGGTTTCGAAGGTCATCGCCGACAACAGCGAAAGCGACAGGAAGCCATGCGCGATGGTGCCGCCGAACGGCGTTTCGCGGCTGGCGCGTTCCGGATCGCAATGGATGAACTGATGATCGTCGGTGGCATCGGCGAACTGGTCGATCATGCGCTGGGTGACGACCCGCCATGGCGACACGCCGACTTCCTTGCCGACGTTGGCCAGAAGCACATCGAGACTGATCGGTTCCACGCTGATGTCCTCCATCTTCACCCCCGGCATTTCACTCGCCGGATGGCGTGCGTCTCATTCCTTGAATAATGTCAGCCCGTGTTGCACCGACTGCGCGCCATCGATCGGCAGGATAGCGCCGGTGACATAGCTGCCGGCACGGCTGCACAAATAGAGCGTTGCGCCGGCAATGTCATCCGGTGCGCCGATGCGGCCGATCGGAACATGGTTGCCGACATGTCTTGCCTGGTCTTCGGTGCCGGTGGCGAAGGCCGTCATCCGGCTCCGGAAAGGGCCAGGCGCAAAGGCGTTGACGGTGATGCGGCGGCCGGCGAATTCGATCGCCAGGATGCGCGTCAGGTGGTGAACCGCGGCCTTCGAGGCCGAGTAGGAGTAGGCATCTTCGGCCAAAGGCTGCGTGCCCATCACCGATCCGAGGTTGATCACCCGGGCCGGGTCGGCATCGCTGGCGGCGGCCTCGAGCAGAGGCAGCAATTCGCGCGTCAGGTGGAAGACCGCGGTGACATTGACGCCGAACACCTTGGCCCAGGCATGGTAGGGAAAGCTTTCCAGCGGCGCCCCCCAGGAGATGCCGGCATTGTTGACCAGGATATGCAGCCGCTCGGTCCGCGCCCTGACCTCGGCCACAAGCGCCGCAATGCCGGCCTCGCTGGAGACGTCGCCGGCAAAACCTTCCGCCCTGCTGGGCGCGCCAAGGCCGTTCAACTCGCCGGCTACCCCGACGCAATCCTCGCCCTTGCGCGAGGCGATCATCACGGTGGCGCCGGCCTTGACCAGAGCGGTCGCCGCCATGCGGCCGATGCCAGTCGCGGCGCCGGTGACCAGCGCCGTCTTGCCGGCGACTGAGAACAGCTCGTCCAGATAGCTCATCGATTTCCTCCGCGCAGTTCACCGCTGTTTGACTGATGGTTCAAGGAGCGGCTTCGCATCGACAAGGCTAGCCGAACTACGATTATCCTTGCCACGCCAAAAGTATCCGGACTGCGGCGATGGCACGGTTTGCGGCTGAAATGGTTAAGCCCGAACGGCAAGGTGGTCATTCGGCCGTGACATGGTTCGGATGAATGATGCAGCCGTCCCTCCAAGCGAGCACCTTGGCCCCAGCGGTTCATTTCGCGCGTGAAGCAAGTCGTCATTACTCCTCCGCCAAGCCGCAGGCGGGTCTTGATGACGTGGGACGGTGGTTGAGCGATAGGGCAGGACTGACATTCGTCGTCGTGGACGGGAGCTATGCTTCCCCGGGGGAGCTGTGGGTAAGAAACAACGCATCGTCCTGCTGGCAGCTGTTTTGGCGTCTGCCTTTGGCGTTTTGTTGCTGATCCTGATCCTGCAGATGGTCAGTTTTTTGGTTGACTAGGCGCGGCCAGGAGCGTGCTTTTCCAAAAGCCTGCGCTACCGCAGGCTTTCCAGCTCGCGGATGCGTTTGGCGCCGTCGGCCTCGAGCTGCCTTGTGACGGCGCCGATCAGCGCTTCGGCAACGACGAAAAGGGCGGCGGATGAGTCCCAGGCCGAAGGCACGGCGGTGCGCCCGGCGATGACATGGCGGGCAAAGCGGGCGATCGGCGACAGCCACTGGTCGGTAAACAGCACGATCTGCACGCCGCGCTGGTTGGCGGTCTCGGCAAAGCGGACGAGGCTGTCCTGATAGCGCCTGATGTCGAAGATCACCAGCACGTCGCGCTTGCCCATGTCGATCAGCCGGTCGCGCCAGACGCTTTCCTGGCCGGCGAGATGGAAGACGTTGGGTTTGATGATAGCAAGGTGGGCCGCCATGTAGCGCGCCAGCGGGTCGGTGAAGCGGCCGCCGATCAGGAATGTCTTGCCGCGCCGGTCGGCAAGCTTGGCGACGATGTCGGCAAGCTGCTTGTCCGAGAGATGCCGGAATGTCTCGCGCATATTGTCGAGCGTCGCCTCCAGCATCGGCGAGACGGCGCTGCCCTGCGATGGCGGATTGAGCGTGCGCGAGGCCGGCGACTGCAATTGCGCCGCCAGTTCGTCTTGCAGCGCCGACTGGAATTCCGGATAGTTCTGGAAGCCGAGCCGGGCGACGAAACGCAGGATCGTCGGCGACGATACGCCGGCGGCAGCCGAGAATTCGGCGACCGTCTTCAGCCCGATCAGCGGATAGCTGGCGATCAGCGTTTGCGCTGCGCGCCGCTCGCCGGCCGGCATGGTGCCGATGCGGTCGGAGATCAGTTCGGCAATGCTGGAAACCATGTTTTTCCCCACCCTGGCCGGGCCGTTACCGCATTATCGAAATCGCGTTTGACAAAGCCGGCCAAACTGTATGAAATCATCCATAGGGACGCAATGAGGCAAAATACGTAACATACGGTACAGCGCTCCCCGGGGACGGCAGACAATGGAGACAGCACGGCCCGCCAGCCTTGCATCGCCTGAAACCGTAAGGGTGACGAACCCCGGCGGATTGAGCCCTTTCGTGCTGACCTGCGACCACGCCTCCAATTTCCTGCCGCCGGAATTCGGAACGCTCGGACTTGCCGCCGAGGAGCTTTCCCGCCACATCGCCTGGGATCCCGGCGCCTTGCCGGTGGCGCGCCGCATGGCCGAGGCACTCGATGCGACGCTGGTCGAGACCTGCATTTCGCGGCTCGTCATCGACTGCAACCGCCCGCTCGATGCACCGGACCTGATAGTGACGGTCAGCGCCAGCGAAAAAACCGTGGTCCCGGCCAATCAGGGGCTTTCGGCCGATCAGCGGGAGGCGCGCATCGCGCTCGCTTGGCGGCCGTTCCACGACCGGATCGCGACGATCATCGACGAGCGCCTGGCGGCCGGACGGGAGACGCGGCTGGTCTCGGTCCATTCTTTCACCCCGGTCTACAAGGGCAGCAGCCGGCCCTGGCATATCGGCGTTATCCACGACGAGGACCGCCGGCTGGCGGCGCCGCTGATCGCGGCGCTGCAGCGGGTCGCCGGCGTCACCGTCGGCGTCAACGAACCCTATTCGCCGGCCGACCGCGTCTATTTCACGCTGGAACGCCATGCCCGCTCGCGCGGGCTGCCCTGCGCAATGATCGAAATCCGCAACGACGAGATCTCCGGCGCAGCCGGGCAGCGGAAATGGGCGGATCTGCTCGCGAGTATTTTTCTCAATCTGGAGCCCGAGGCGGCCAAGGCCTCCAGACCAAGCGCAGTCGGAAAGTCAGTTCAATCGGCCAGCTAAGAAACCAAAAGGGGACTAAAAATGGCAGCATCGGGCTACACTGAAGTTGACAAGGCGGAGGACGTAAAGGTCCTCCACAATATGGGCTATGCCCAGGAACTGGAGCGGCGCCTCAGTCGCTTTTCAAATTTCGCGGTCTCCTTTTCGATCATCTGCATCCTGTCCGGCGGCATCAACTCGCTGGCGCAGGCAACCTCCGGCTCCGGCGGTATCGGCATCGGCATTGGCTGGCTGGTCGGCTGTTTCGTTTCGCTGACCTTCGCTGTAGCGATGTCGCAGATCAGCTCGGCCTATCCGACCGCCGGCGGCCTCTATCATTGGGGCTCGATCCTCGGCAATCGCGGCACCGGCTGGGTGACGGCCTGGCTCAACCTGCTCGGGCTGATCACCGTGCTCGGCGCCATCAATGTCGGCACTTGGACGTTTTTCCTCGGCGCCTTCGGACCGGCGCTCGGCATCGAGGGTACGCTGACCAACCAGATGATCTTCCTGGTCATCATCACGGGCGCCCAGGCACTGATCAACCACCTCGGCATCAAGCTGACGGCCAAGCTGACCGACTTCTCGGGCTATCTGATCTTCTTCGGCTCGATCCTCATCGCGGTCGTCTGCCTGATCTCGGCCGAAACCTGGGATTTCAGCCGGCTGTTCACCTTCCACAATTATTCCGGCGATGCCGGCGCCGGTGTGTGGCCGTCGGTATCCAATGCCTGGGTGTTCGCGCTTGGCCTGCTGCTGCCGATCTATACGATCACCGGCTACGATGCGTCGGCGCATACTTCCGAGGAGACCATCAAGGCGGCGAGCTCCGTGCCGCGCGCCATGGTCATGTCGGTGATCTGGTCGGCCGTCTTCGGTTATCTGTTCCTCGCAGCCTTCGTGCTGATGATCCCGAACATGGACGATGCGGCCAAGCAGGGCTGGAACGTGTTCTTCTGGGCCTTCGACCAGCGCGTCAGCCCGGGCGTCAAGGAGTTCGTCTACCTCGTCGTCTTCCTGGCACAGCTGCTTTGCGGCCTCGCCACCGTCACCTCCGCTTCGCGTATGATCTTTGCCTTCTCGCGGGACGGCGGCCTGCCGGGTTCCTCGGCACTGGCCAAGGTCAGCCCGACCTACCGCACGCCGGTGGCGGCGATCTGGACGGCGTCGATCCTGTCCGTCCTGTTCGTCTGGGGCTCGACGCTGGTTTCAGTCGCAGGCACCTCGGCCTACACCATCGTCGTGTCGTGCACCGTCATCTTCCTGTTCCTCTCCTTCACCGTGCCGATCGTGCTCGGCATGCTGGCCTGGGGAACGCCGAAATGGGACAAGATGGGGCCGTGGAACATGGGGCGCGCCATTTTCATGCTGTTCGGCGTGCTTTCGATCCTGTCGATGCTCCTGATCTTCGTCATCGGCATCCAGCCGCCGAACGACTGGGCGCTCTACATCACCGTCGGCTTCTTCATCCTGACGGCGATCGTCTGGTTTGCCTTCGAGCGCAACCGCTTCCAGGGCCCGCCGCTCGGCGACATCATCGCGGCGCGCCAGGCAGCGATCAAGGCTGCGGAACAGGCCGTCGGCGAAACCGGCCACTGAGGCAAGTCCTCCAACTATGGCCGGCGCTTTGCCGGCCATAGCTTCCCACATCTTCAAAGTGGCCTTTACAGGCCCGAAACGACAAGCGCTGGAGTGCCAAAGGAATGGCCGGAAATTTCTCCTTCGATCAGTTGAAGCAAGCGGTCTCCAGCGGAGAGGTCGACACCGTGCTGGCCTGCATCGTCGACATGCAGGGGCGGCTTGCGGGAAAGCGGTTCCTGGCCCGGTATTTCGTCGATTCCGCGCATGACGAGACGCATGGCTGCAACTACCTGCTGGCCGCCGACATCGATATGGAACCGGTGCCGGGCTACAAGGCGGCGAGCTGGTCGAAGGGCTATGGCGATTTCGTCATGAAGCCGGACCTTGCGACGCTGCGGCGCGTTCCGTGGCTGGAAAAGACGGCGCTGGTGATCTGCGACGTGCTCGACCACCATACCCATGACGACCTGGCGCATTCGCCGCGCGCCATGCTGAAGAAGCAGGTCAAGCGGCTGCAGGATCGCGGCTATATCGGCTATTTCGCTTCCGAGCTCGAATTCTATCTGTTCAGTGAAACCTACGATTCGGCCCGCAAGAAGCACTGGCAGGGCCTCGAGACGGCATCGCCCTATATCGGCGATTACCAGATCGGCATCACCACCAAGGAAGAAGGCGTCATGCGCCGGCTTCGCAACGAGATGGAAGCGGCCGGCATCCCGATCGAGAATTCGAAGGGCGAGTGGGGGCCAGGCCAGGAAGAGATCAATGTCCGCTACGCCGAGGCGCTCGACATGGCCGACCGCCACGTGATCCTGAAGAACGGCGCCAAGGAAATCGCCGAGTCCGAAGGCAAGGCGATCTCGTTCATGGCCAAGTACAATTACGGGCTGGCCGGCAATTCCAGCCACATCCATAATTCGCTGTGGAGCGCCGACGGCAAGACACCATTGTTCTACGACAAAAATGCCGAGTGGACGCTGTCGACACTCGGCCAGCAATGGGCGGCCGGCCAGCTCAAATATGCCAAGGAATTCACCTGGTTCCTGGCGCCCTACATCAACTCGTACAAGCGCTTCCAGGCCGGCACGTTTGCGCCGACCAAGATCATGTGGAGCGAGGACAACCGCACCGCCGGTTTCCGTCTTTGCGGCGAGGGCACCAAGGGCATCCGCATGGAATGCCGCATCGGCGGCGCCGACCTCAATCCTTATCTCGCCTTCGCGGCACTGATCGCAGCGGGCCTTGCCGGCATCGATGAAAAGCTTGAACTGCAGAAGCCCTTCGTCGGCGACGCCTACCAGGCCTCGCAGCTGCCGGAAATTCCAAAGACACTGCGCGACGCCACCGCAACGCTGGCGGAATCGAAGATGCTGAGGCACGCGCTCGGCGACGATGTGCTGGAGCATTACATCCACACGGCACACTGGGAACAGTTCGAGTACGACCGCCGGATTACGGACTGGGAACTGCACAGGGGGTTCGAGCGGTATTGAATGGCTGGCAATGTCGGCGCCGCCCGCCCCTCACCTTTACCCTCTTGTGAAGAACGGGGAGAGGGGGTCGCCAGCGCTGGAGCTTGTCCCTTCTCCGTCACTATAGGCGGAAAGGTGCCGGCAGGCGGATGAGGGCGGCGTGACCAACGATAATTATTGTAGAATGCGAGGACCCAAGGCATGACCGAAACGGTCAAGATAAAATCCCCTGTCGACGGTTCGATCTATGCCGAACGGCCTCTTGCCACCGACCAGGCGATCGGTGCCGCGGTCGAACGTGCCAAGGCGGCGCAAGAGAAGTGGGCTGAGACGCCGGTCGTCGAGCGCGGCAAATACATGCTTGCCATGCTGGAAGCGCTGGTCGCCATGACCGGCGAGATCGTGCCGGAGATCGCCTGGCAGATGGGCAGGCCGGTGCGCTATGGCGGCGAGTTCGGCGGCGTCAGGGAACGTGTCAGCTACATGGTCGAGATCGCCGAGGCGGCCTTGAAGCCGGTCATGGCCTCCAACCCGAAGGACGGCTTTCGCCGTTATGTGAAGAAGGTGCCACTCGGCGTGGTCATGGTGATCGCGCCTTGGAACTATCCCTATCTCACCGCCGTCAACACCATCGTCCCGGCGCTGATGGCCGGAAGCGCCGTCATCCTCAAGCACGCGGCGCAGACGCTGCTGGTCGGCGAACGTTTTCAGCAGGCGTTTGACACAGCAGGCCTGCCCAAGGGCCTGTTCCAGAACCTTGTCATGAACCACGCGCAGACCGAAAGGCTGCTCGGCTCCGGCAAGATCGACCATGTCAACTTCACCGGCTCGGTCGCCGGCGGCCGCGCCATTGAAAAGGCCGCCGCGGGCACCTTCATGACGCTCGGCCTCGAACTCGGCGGCAAGGATCCGGCCTATGTGCTGCCGGACGCCAAGATGGACCATGCGGTTGCCAATCTGGTCGACGGCGCCTTCTACAATTCCGGCCAGTGCTGCTGCGGCATCGAGCGCGTCTATGTCCACGAGAAGGTCTACGATGAATTCGTCGAGGGCTTCATTGCCGAGACCAGGAACTACGTCGTCGGCAATCCGCTCGACCAGGCGACCACCATGGGGCCGATGGCGCAGGCGCGCTTCGCCGACCTGATCCGCGAGCAGAAGGCCGAGGCGTTGCGCAAGGGCGCCAGGGCACACATCAACATGAAGGTGGCCAACGACAGGCAAGGTTCGCCCTATCTGGCGCCGGAAGTGCTGACCCAGGTCGACCACCAGATGAGCGTCATGCGCGAGGAAAGCTTTGGCCCAATCGTCGGCATCATGAAGGTGCGCAACGACGAGGAAGCGATCGCGCTGATGAACGACAGCCCCTATGGGCTGACGGCCTCTATCTGGACGCGCGACATTGAGCATGCGGCGGCGATCGGCGATCGTGTCGAGACCGGCACCGTGTTCATGAACCGCTGCGACTATCTCGACCCGGCGCTGGTCTGGACCGGTGTCAAGGACACCGGCAAGGGCGCGGCACTGTCGGCCATCGGCTACGACAATCTGACCAGGCCGAAATCATACCATCTGCGCGAAGCCATCTGACTTTTCGAAAGACAAAAATGACAAAACTCGTTTCCAAATGGAATTACCCGACGACCGTCCGCTTCGGCGCCGGACGCATCAAGGAGCTGCCGGAGGTGCTGGCGGCGACCGGCATCAAGCGGCCGCTGTTCGTTACCGACCCGGGACTGGCCAAACTGCCGGTGGTGGCTTCGACGCTGAAAATACTGGACGATGCCAAGGTGCCGTATGGCGTGTTTTCCGAGGTCAAGCCGAACCCGGTCGATTCCAACCTGACCGCCGGCATCGCTGTGTTCAAGCAGGGCAAGCATGACGGCGTCATCGCCTTTGGCGGCGGCTCGGCGCTCGACCTCGGCAAGCTCATCGCCTTTCAGGCCGGCCAGACCCGGCCGGTCTGGGATTTCGAGGATGTCGGCGACTGGTGGACGCGCGCCGATGCCGATGCGATCGCGCCGATCATCGCGGTGCCGACCACCGCCGGCACCGGCTCGGAGGTCGGGCGCGCCGGCGTCATCACCAATGAGGCGACCCACACCAAAAAGGTCATCTTCCATCCCAAACTCTTGCCGGCGATCGTCATTGCCGATCCGGAGCTGTCGGTGGGCATGCCCGGTTTCATCACCGCCGGCACCGGCATGGATGCGCTTGCCCATTGCCTCGAAGCCTATTGTGCGCCGGGCTATCACCCGATGGCCGACGGCATCGCGGTGGAAGGCATCAGGCTGGTCTTCGAAAACCTGCCGAAAGCCTATGCCAACGGCAAGGATCTAGTCGCCCGCGCCAACATGATGAGCGCGGCCGCCATGGGGGCCGCCGCCTTCCAGAAAGGGCTTGGCGCGATTCATTCGCTGTCGCATCCGATCGGCGCGCTCTACGACACCCACCACGGCATGACCAACGCCGTGTTCATGCCTTATGTGCTGGCCTTCAACCGCGAGGCGATTGAGCCGCGCATAGCCCGGCTCGCCGCCTATTGCGGCATCAAGGGCGGCTTCGACGGTTTTGCGAAGGCGATCATCAAGCTGCGCAAGGAGCTCAAGGTGCCGCACGCGCTGCCCGGCCTGATCAAGGGGCTCGACATGGACAAGAAGCGCAAGGGCCTGATCGCCGACATGGCGATGGTCGACCCGACCGCCGGCGGCAACCCGGTCAAGCTGACCAAGAAGGCGGCGCTGACGCTGCTGGAAAATGCCATCGCCGGCGCCGTCTGAGACAACTTCCGCATTGGAAATCCACTTTGGAAAAGAGGCGAAGAAAGGGGGAAAGGATGAACGGCAAGGTCGAAACTAGTTAGCCGGAAAAATAGCCGCGTAGCGATTGCTACAGCCGGTTAAAAAGAGTTTACTTTTTCGTACTGCAGGGCATCGCTTTCACAAAGCTTTCATCTGGCTGTCACACGAAAACGATACCGCATCGCAGGCGTCCAACGGCGTCAGTTCAACGGAGAGAACACATGTTCAAATTCACGGGAAAACTGCTTTCCCTTACGGCCGTCGCCCTGATGGCGACCTCTGCCATCTCGTCGGCCCAGTCCATGGATGAACTGGTCGCCGCAGCCAAGGCTGAAGGCCAGCTCACCACCATCGCGCTGCCGCATGACTGGTGCGGCTACGGCGCGGTCATCGACGGCTTCAAGGCAAAATATCCGGGCATCACCGTCAACGAGCTCAATCCCGATGCCGGCTCCGGCGACGAGGTCGAAGCGATCAAGGCCAACAAGGACAACAAGGGCCCGCAGGCGCCTGACGTCATCGACGTCGGCCTGAGCTTCGGCCCGACCGCAAAGAAGGATGGCCTGATCCAGGCTTATAAAGTATCGACCTGGGACTCGATCCCGGACAGCGCCAAGGATGCCGAAGGCTTTTGGACCGGCGACTACTACGGCGTGCTTTCGTTTCTGGTGAACAAGGACCTGGTCAAGGAAGCGCCGGCCGACTGGGCCGACCTGCTGAAGCCGGAATTTGCCAATACCGTGGCGCTCGCCGGTGACCCGCGTGCTTCGAATCAGGCCATCCAGGCCGTCTATGCCGCCGGCCTTTCCAGCGGTGCGGCCGCCGGCGAAGCCGCCGGCACGGCTGGTCTCGACTTCTTCAAGAAGCTCAATGCCGCCGGCAATTTCGTGCCGGTCATTGGCAAGCCCGCGACGCTTGCCCAAGGCCAGACGCCAATCCTGGTGACCTGGGATTATAACGCGCTTGCCGGCCGCGACACGCTGAAGGGCAATCCGCCGGTCGACGTCGTCGTGCCGAAGACCGGTGTCGTCGCCGGCGTCTATGTTCAGGCGATCAGCGCCTACGCGCCGCATCCCAATGCTGCCAAGCTATGGCTGGAATATCTCTATTCCGACGAAGGCCAGATCGGCTGGCTGAAGGGCTATTGTCACCCGATCCGCTTCAACGACCTCGCCAAGAATGGCAAGCTCCCGGCTGACGTGATGGCCAAGCTGCCGCCGGCCGAGTCCTATGCAGCCGCGGTGTTCCCGACGCTCGACGAGCAGGGCAAGGCCAAGGAAGCCATCACCAAGAACTGGGATGCCGTCGTCGGCGCCAACGTCAAGTAAGACTTGAGATCAGCCGGGCGGCTTAGATCGCCGCCCGGCATACCTCCAGGACGGTAGCCGGCGCATGACCGATATCTCGTTGTCCGATCACGCTGTTGCCGGGAAGACCGCGCCTCCTGCCGACGCCCGCAGTATGAGGCTGCCGACACAATGGCTTGGCGTTGCGCCTTTCTTCATCTTCGCCATCATGTTCCTGATCCTGCCCACGCTCTATCTGATGCTGGGCGCATTCCGGAACGATGCCGGCGAATTCACTTTCGAAAACATAGCGGCCTTGGCGCAGCCGTCGATCGTTGCCGCCTACTGGATCTCAATCAAGGTCAGCCTCGCCTCGTCGCTGATCGGTGCTTTCGCGGGGCTTGCCATTGCCATCGCCATCGTGCGCGGCGGACTGCCGGAATGGATACGCTCGGCGACACTGACCTTCTCCGGCGTGGCCTCCAATTTTGCCGGCGTGCCGCTGGCCTTCGCCTTTCTCGCGACGCTCGGCCGGCTCGGGCTCGCCACGGTGCTGCTCAACGTCTTGGTCGGCTTCAACATTTATGCCCATGGTTTCAACATTCTGTCGTTCTGGGGCCTGACACTGACCTATGTCTATTTCCAGATCCCGCTGATGGTGGTGATCATCGTGCCAGCGATCGACGGGCTGAAGAAGGAATGGGGCGAAGCGGCAGCAACGCTTGGCGCGACCCAGGCGCAGTTCTGGCGTATGGTCGTCATTCCGGTGATCTGGCCAAGCTTCCTCGGCACCGTCATCCTCTTGTTCGCCAACGCCTTCGGTGCCATCGCCACCGCTTACGCTCTGACCGGCTCCTCGCTTAACATCGTCCCTATCCTGCTCTACGCGCAGATCCGCGGTGACGTGCTGCACAATGCCCATCTCGGCTATGCCATTGCCTTCGGTATGATCGTCATCACCGGGCTTGCCAATGTCTTCTACATCTGGTTCCGGACGCGCTCGGAAAGGTGGCTTAAATGAAGAGCGGACGTTTCTGGGCCTGGGTCGTCTTCGCGCTGGGCGCTGCCTACTTCTTCATTCCGCTTATCGCGACGGTGGAATTTTCCATGCGCATGCGGCGCGGCGCCTATTCCTTCGATGCGTACAAAGTCGTGTTTGGCGACCCCCGTTTCCAGGCGACCTTCGGCTATTCCGTACTCGCTGCTGTTTTCACCATCATTCTCGGCGTGCTGATCGTGGTGCCTACCGCTTATTGGATCCGCCTGCGGGTGCCGCAGCTCAGGCCCGTCGTCGAGTTCATCACGCTGCTGCCGCTGGTCATTCCCGCCATCGTCATCGTCTTCGGCTACATTAGAATGTACGGGTCGAACTCACCGCTGCCGTTCCTGGGCAGCGAGACAGGAGCCAATGCCTTGCTGGTCATCGGTTATGCGACACTAGCACTGCCCTACATGTATCGCGCCGTCGACACCGGACTTCGCACGATCGACGTGCGGACACTGACCGAGGCGGCGCAGATTCTCGGCGCCGGCTGGGGCACGATCATCACCCGGGTCATCCTGCCCAATGTGCTGATCGCGGTGCTGTCGGGCGCCTTCCTGACCTTCGCCATCGTGATAGGCGAATTCACCATGGCTAGCCTGCTCAACCGGCCTGCCTTCGGACCCTATCTGCAGAACGTCGGCGCTAACCGAGCCTACGAGCCGGCGGCGCTTGCCATCATCGCCTTCGCCATCACCTGGGGCTGCATGTCGCTGATCCAGATCCTGTCGCGTTTCGCGCCGCGATCGGCGAACCGTCCGAACTGACCCGAAGGAAAAAGCCATGACCGAGCCCTTCCTCTCAATCCAGCATGTGCGAAAATCCTTCGGCCCCATCACCGTGGTGCAGGATTTCAACCTCGACGTCGAGCCGGGCGAATTCGTCTCTTTCCTTGGGCCATCGGGCTGCGGCAAGACGACGGTGCTGCGCATGGTCGCTGGTTTCGAAGAGCCGTCCGCCGGCAAGATCGTCGTGGCCGGCAAGGACATCACCCGGCTGAAGCCCAATCAGCGCAATGTCGGCATGGTGTTCCAGGCCTATGCGCTGTTTCCGAACCTCACCGTGGCGCAGAATATCGGCTTCGGGCTGAAGGTCGCCGGCATGCCAAAGGCCGATGCCGACAGGCGCATTGCCGAAATGCTCGATATCATCAAGCTGCCGCAGATGGGCGACCGCTATCCCTACCAGCTTTCCGGCGGCCAGCAGCAGCGCATCGCGCTGGCGCGGGCGATTGCGCCGAAGCCGAAGCTGTTGCTGCTCGACGAGCCGCTGTCGGCGCTCGACGCGAAGGTGCGCGTGTCGCTGCGCGAGGAAATCCGTTCGATCCAGAAGAAGCTCGGCATCACCACCATCTTCGTCACCCACGACCAGGAAGAGGCGCTGTCGATCTCCGACCGCATTGCTGTCATGTATGGCGGCAAGGCCGAGCAAGTAGGCACGCCGTTCGAGATCTACAACCGACCGGCAACCAAATTCGTTGCCAATTTCGTCGGCACGCTGAACGTGCTTGAAGGCACGGTCACCGACGCGGCTTCGGGCAAGGTGCGCGTCAATTCGCAAGAGGTTTCGCTCAAGGGCAAGCTCAACGGCTCGAAATCCGGCGACACGCTGTCGTTGGCACTGCGTCCGGAAGCGATTTCGCTGGGGCGCCACCCCGGCCGCGACTCCAGCCTTTCGGGCGAAATCGCCGAAGTGCATTTCCTCGGCTCGGTCATCCGCGTGCGCGTCGGCATCGGCGGCGCCACGGTCTCGCTCGACACGTTCAACAGCCCGGCCACGCCGCCGCCGGCCGTCGGCGAAAAGGCCGAAATTTCGTTCTCGTCGGGCGACATGCTGGTGCTGCATTAGGGGAAGAGGGAATAGTGAATAGTGAGAATGCGCTTTACGCGCCAAATTCCTCTACACGCAGCCATTCACCATTCACGAGCAGCCAAAGCCGTTGCCGTTTTTGCAGTGCCAATCGCCCGGCTTCACCGCTACGATAAGGCATGGCGCTTTTTGAACTCACCCTTGTCCTGCTTCTCATCGCGGTCGTCCTGACCGCGCTGTCGCGGCGTCTGCAGATTCCCTATCCTTCATTGTTGGCGCTGGCCGGCGCTGGCATCGCCTTCCTGCCGTTTGCCCCGACCATCGAGATCGACCCGGAGCTGGCGCTCGCTCTGTTCATCGCGCCGGTTCTGCTCGACGCGGCCTACGACACGTCGCTGCGCGATCTCAACCGCTACAAGGTTTCGCTCATCCTGCTGGCGCTTGGCGCCGTCATCTTCACCACGGTGGCGGTCGCTCTGGTGGGCTGGACGATGGCAGGCCTGCCCGTCGCCGCCGCCATAGCGCTTGGCGCGATTGTGGCGCCGCCCGATGCGGTGGCAGCGGCGGCCGTGCTCGGGCAGTTCAAGGTACCGCACCGCATCACCGCCATCCTGGAAGGCGAGAGCCTTCTCAATGACGCGACGGCACTGCTGATCTACCGAATGTCGGTTTCCGCAGCCGCCGGCTCCATCCTGTTGAGCAGTGCCGTACCAATGATCCTGCTGTCGACGGTCGGCAGCCTTGCCGCAGGCTATGTGCTCGGCCGGTTGTCTCTCGCCATACTCGGCCGTATCGACGACCCGGCGAGCGGCACCGTGGTGCAATTCGCCTCAACCTTTGGCGTCTGGATCCTGGCCGACAGGATAGGGCTGTCCGCCATCATCACGATCGTCGTCTATGCCATGACGATCGCCCGTACATCGCCGCGCCGCATGCCGGCAAGGAATCGTGTCAGTTCCTACTCGGTCTGGGAGACGGCGGTGTTCGTGCTCAACGTCCTGGCCTTCGTCCTGATGGGCCTGCAAGCGCGATCGATTGTCGGTCGACTTGCCGAGCAAGGACAAAGCGAGGCGTTCGTCTTTGCCCTGGCGGTGCTGGCCATTGTCATCGTATCGCGGCTCGTCTGGGTGCTGGGCTGCGGCGCGATCCTCAGAGCGCTGGCACGTCTGGGCGACGAGGACAGGCGGAAGGACGCACCGACATTGCGCGGCGGCGTGCTCATCGGCTGGTGCGGCATGCGTGGCCTGGTGACGCTTGCGGCAGCCTTCGCCTTGCCGGCCGACTTTCCGGGCCGTGATCCGATCGTGCTCGCCGCCTTCACGGTCGTGCTCGGCACATTGGTGCTGCAAGGCGTCAGCCTGAAACCGTTGCTGCTTCTGCTCAATCTCGACCTCGACCGGACGGTCGACCGGGAGGTGGCGCAGGCGCGCGTCGCCATCATGCAGGCGGCGCTGGACGTGCTCAGCGGCAAGACATCGAGCGCGGCCGGGGCGGTGCGAGAGCAATATGCCGCCCAGCGCGCCATCGCCGAAAACCCGGAGGATGCCCAGGCGGCGACCGAGTATGACAGATTGCGTCTTTACGCCATCAAGAGCCAGCGTGATGCGCTGGAGCGTTTGCGCATCGACGGGACGATCGGCGACGAAGCCTACCACCGCCTTGAGGAAGAAATCGACTGGTCGGAACTGGCAGCATCCCCGCCCGGTCGGTTCCAGCCGCTGACCACTTAGCATCTGGCCCAAGCTCCCTCCGCCCGGCTGCACATTGCAAGGCTGTCAGCGAACGGCTACTGCCAGCAGGAAACTGAGCCGGATAAGCAATGAAGCTGGTCAGCTATAACATCCAGTACGGCTTCGGCAGCGATGGCCGCTACGACCTGGCGCGTTGTGCCAAGGTCGTGGCCGGCGCCGACATCGTCGCCTTGCAGGAGGTGGAACGGCACTGGTTGCGCAGCAACGAGGACGACCAGCCGGAACTTCTTTCGCAATTGCTGCCCGACTATCATTGGGTCTACGGGCCGGCCTTCGACATGGATGCCAGCCACCGGCGTGAAGGCCACATCGTCAACCGGCGGCGGCAATTCGGCACCATGGTTCTGTCGAAGCTTCCGATCGTCTGGTCGCGGCTGCATACGCTGCCGCTCAGGCGCACGCTGCGGCCGCTCAACACCCGCAATGCCGCACTCGAATGCATGATCCGCGCCCCTGCCGGTCCGGTGCGGGTGCTGTCGTTGCATCTGGCGCATATCGCGGCCGAGGAGCGGCTGGAGCAGATCGACTATTTGCTCGCCGAGCATCGCAGCGCGCCGTCCGAGGGCGGTCCATGGAGCGGCGCCGACGACGAGCCGGCGCGCAACTGGAGCAATGGCGAACAGGAGCCAGAAAACCCCGTAGCGGCGATCTGGTTGGGCGACTTCAACATGGAGCCGGATAGCGCCGAGTACCGGCGCATTGTCGGCAGCGCGCCCTATCATCGCGGTGCCGCCTATCTCGACGGTTTTGTCGATGCCGCCGCCGTCGCAATGGAACCGACAGCGGATTTCCACACCCATGTGAAGACTATCGATGGCAGGCTGGCAAAGCGCCGGCTCGACCATTGCTTCGTCGGCGGCATGTTTGCCGGGCGCGTGCGCTCGGTCAGCGCCGATATCGGCCAAATCGCTTCCGACCATTTTCCGCTCTGGGTCGATATCGACCTGGAGACGCCGATCGTCATCGGGACGGGCGGCGGATGAACCGCCGATGAGCCTGTTTGTCTTTTTCGCGGTGCTCGCCGCCGCATCCATGCATGCGATCTGGAACGCGCTGGTCAAGGTCCATCTCGACCGTTTCCTGTCGATCACACTGATGACGCTCGGCATGGGTGCCGCTGCGCTGGTGACGTTGCCTTTCGTCGAGGTGCCGAAGCCGGAAGTGTGGCCATACATCCTCGCCTCGGTTGTCTTCCACATGGGCTACAGGACGTTCCTGATCGGCGCCTACAAGGCCGGCGATTTCGCCCAGACCTATCCGCTGGCGCGCGGCACCGCGCCATTGCTGGCCGCTTTGGGGGGCGTTGTGGTGGTTGCCGAGATGCCGGCGCCGCTCGCCATTCTCGGCATCCTCTTGTTGTCGGCGGGCACGCTGGTGCTGTCGTTTCGCGGCGGCGCGCATCTGGAGAAATTGAACCTGCGCGCCGTCGGCTTCGCGCTGGGCACATCGATCTTCATCGCCAGCTACACGCTGTCGGACGGCAGCGGCGCGCGGCTGGCCGCCACCGCGTCGAGTTATGCCGCCTGGCTGTTCGTCTGCGATGCGCTGTGGGCGCTGGTGCTATGCGTCGTCTTTCGCGGACCACAGGCGCTGCCGGTGCTGGCGCGCGACTGGAAGCCCGGAATCTATACCGGCGTGCTCAGCGGCGGCGCCTACTGGATCGTGATGTGGGCGATGACCAAGGCGCCGATCGCCTCGGTGGCGTCGCTGCGCGAAACATCGATCCTGTTCGCCATGATGATCTCGGTGTTCGCGCTCGGCGAGAAGATGACGGCATGGCGAGGTGCCGCGGTGCTTAGCATCGTTGCCGGCGTCGTTGCGCTGAGAATGGGATAGTCACGCGATCTCCAGATCAAACACCATCAGCCCGTCGGTGCCGCCTTCGAGCGCCGCGACCAGTTTTGCGCCGGCTCGCTGATGCGCTTCATGCTCCAGATAGGCATCGCGTGCCGCAGCGTCGCGAAAGTCGATGGTGAAGCCGTGCGTGAATCCGCGGGCGAAGGGTTCCGGGCTGGTATTGGCGCTGAATTCGACCTTGCCCATGCCGTCGATCACCGCCCGCAACGCTTCGAGATCGGCATGGATTGCCGCGCGGTCGGCGTCGGCGACATCGTTGCGAAATCTGACGAAGACACAGTGCCTGATCATTCTTTGTCCCTCATGCCGCTTGGTTGGTGGAAAACACCGCCGGCGGCAGCGGCTCGCGGCCAAGGATCAGATCGGCGCCTTTTTCGCCAACCATGATCGTCGGGGCATTGGTGTTGGAGGAGGGGATGCGCGGCATCACCGAGGCGTCGCAGACGCGCAGGCCCTCGATACCGCGCAGCCTGAGATCTGGCGTTACCACGCTCATCGCATCGTGGCCCATGCGGCACGTGCCGACCGGGTGGTGGTCGGTCTTGGAACTGCGGCAGGCGTAGTCGAACAGCTCGTCGCCGCTCTGCAGGTCGGGTCCCGGCAATACCTCGCGCAGCACATAGGGCTGCAGCGCCTTCTGCCGCATGATCTCGCGCGCCAGCCTCAGCCCCTTGATCGACATATCGCGGTCATAGGGATCGGACCAATAGTTCGGATCGATCAACGGGCGGTCGGCCGGATCGGCGCTGTTCAGCCGCACCGTGCCGCGCGAGTGCGGACGCAGGAAGGCCGAGTTCAATGTCACGCCCGGATTGTTCAGCTTCTCGACGCCGGCCTCGATGCCGGAGCCGAGGCCGAGATGCAGCTGGATGTCGGGAGAGGCGGCGGTCGGATCGGCGTACCAGAAGCCGCCGGTCTCGAACAGGCTGGAAGCCACCGGGCCTTTCTTCAGGAGCAGATACTGCAGGCCGGCCCAAGCCGTCCAGTGCAGCTTGGCGTAGTTGTCGTAGGTGTGATCGCCGGTGCATTCGGCGATGACGAACAGGTCGAGATGATCCTGCAGGTTGGAGCCGACGCCGGGCAGATCGTGCACCGGTGTCACGCCGACCGCCTTCAGATGGTCGGCCGGGCCGATGCCCGACTGCATCAGAAGCTTCGGCGAGCCGATAGCGCCGGACGAGACGATCACCTCGCGCTCGGCGCGCAGGATCGTTGGCTGGCCGCCCGGCCTGTCGACGATCTCGACGCCGACGGCGCGGCCCTTGTCGACGACGATGCGTGTCACCAGAACGCCGGTCCTGACGGTGAGATTCTTTCGCTCGCGGATCGGCCGGAGGTAGGCGACAGAGGCGGAGGAGCGCTTCGCGTCCTTCTGCGTCAGCTGATAGTAACCGACGCCCTCCTGGGCTACCCCGTTGAAGTCGGGATTGAAGGGGATGCCCATCTCCTGTCCGGCACGGAAATAGGCCTCGCAGATCGGCAGCGGCGCGATCGGGTTCGACACGCCGAGCGGGCCCTGGTCGCCGTGAAAATCGTTGGCATAACGCTGATTGTTCTCGGCGCGTTTGAAATAGGGCAGCACGTCGCGATAGCCCCAGCCGGCAAGACCTTCTTCCTTCTCCCAGGCGTCGTAGTCGCGGGCGTTGCCGCGCGTGTAGATCTGCGCGTTGATCGACGAGCCGCCGCCGATCACCTTGGCCTGCGTGTATCGGAAGACACGGTCCTGCATGTGCTTTTGCGGCACCGTCGACCAGCCCCAGGCGGCGATGCCCTTGGTCATCTTGGCGAAACCGGCCGGCATGTGGATCAGCGGATGCCAGTCCTTGCCGCCGGCTTCGAGCAGCAGCACCTGATGCGACGGATCTTCGCTCAGCCGGTTGGCGAGTACGCAGCCGGCCGGGCCAGCGCCGACGATGATGTAGTCGGTCATGGCGTCACCTGTTCATAGCCTCGGCACCGACAGCGCGCCGTCGACATTGATGACCGAGCCGGTCGAAAAGCCGAACTTGCCACCGGCGAGTGCTGCCACGGCTGCACCGATATCTTCGCTCTTGCCCCAGCGCATCGCCGGCACCAGCCCGCCGTCGATCAGCCCGTCATATTTGGCGGTCACACCGGCGGTCATGTCGGTGCGGATGATGCCCGGGCGCACCTCGAACACGGCGATGTTTTCGGCGGCAAGCCGCAGTGCCAGGTTCTTCACCCACATCGAAAGCCCGGCCTTGGAGATGCAGTAATCAGCACGTTCCGGCGAGGCCATGGCGGCACTGACCGAGGTGATGGTGATGATCGATCTCGCACCATCGCTCGGCAGGCCGAGCATCGCTTTGGCGACGTGCTGGCTGAGGAACACCGTGCCGCGCAGATTGATGCCGAGCACCCGGTCGAAATTTTCCGGCTTGAGCTCGAGCAGATCGCCGCGCAGGACGGCGCCGATGCCGGCATTGTTGACCAGGCAGTCGATGCGGCCGAAGGCGCTTGTCGCGGCCTCGATCAGCGCTGCATGGCCGTCGAGGTCGGCGATGTCGCAACTGACATAGGCGAATTTCGCGCCGCGCCCGGTGATGTCGGCGGCGAGCCCGTCGGCGGCTTCGTCGGCAAGGTCTGAGACGAGGATGTCGAAGCCTGCATCGGCCAGCGCCTCGGCGCAAGCAAGGCCGATGCCGCGCGCGCCGCCGGTGACGATCGCTGCGGGGCGGCTCATGTTGCAAGCTCCGTCTTGCGGATATGATCGGCGACGCGCAGCGCCTGTGCGGCGATCGACAGCGCCGGATTGACGGCGGCCGAATTCGGCAGGAAGCCGGCATCGACGACGAACAAATTGCTGTGGTCGAAGGAGCGGCAGAACGGGTCGAGCGGCGAGGTCGCTGGATCGTTGCCCATCTTCACCGTGCCGCACTGATGCGAGGGCGTGCGCTTGTCAAACGGCCGCGACAGCACGATCGGATAGCCGCAGGCGCGGAAATTCTCGCGCATCACCTTGGTCAGTCCGTCGAGCGACTGCATGTTGGAGCGCCGCCACTGCATGACGATGTCCTTGCCGTCGACCATGATGCGGCTCTCGGGATCGGGCAGGTCCTCGCACATCAGATACCAGTCGACGGCGCGGCCAGCCATGAAATCGAGCGCGAATTTGGGCGCGCGCCTGACATTGGCCTTGAGGATGTTGCCGTCGATCTTGCCGAGGAGCTGGACATTGCCGAGCGGCTTGCCGCCCTTGCCGTCGGACAGATAATAATCGTTCAGCATCAGCGTCTTCTGGTAGACGGATTTGTTCCGGCGGCGTGGATCGATCGCCAGCATGGCGCTCGAATTGTGGTTCATGAAGTTGCGGCCGACCTGGTCGGAGCGGTTGGCCAGGCCTTTGCCACCGCCTCTGCCCTGAGGGGTGGGCGAGCGCAGCAGGATGGCGGCGGAATTGACTGCGCCGGCCGATAGGATGACCAGCTTCGGCGCGACTTTCTTCAGCGTACCGTTCTGTCGATAATGGACGGCGATGATCGTCCTCGCATCCGGCGATGCCTCGAGATATTCGACATGGGCGCCGGTCTCGAGCTTGATCTTCTGGTCGGTAAGGGCGGCGGCCAGCGGTCCCGTTTGGGCGTCGACCTTGCCGGTCCCGGTGTTGGGAAACGCGTCCCACGGCGTGCTGCCGTCTTTCAGCCAGGCTTCGATGTCGACGCCGAGCGGCAGCGATGCCGGGTGCAGGCCGAGGCTCCTGAGCTCGGCGCGGGCGCGCGCGATCGGCGGCTCGTCGGGTATCGGCCCGAAAGGGTAGGGCATCGAGTGGAATGGCTCGGTCGGGTCTTCGCCGAGTGCACCGCGCACGCGGAACAGCTGCTCGGCCCTGGAATACCAGGGTTCGAATTCCTCATAGGAAAACGGCCAGGCCGGCGAGATGCCGCCATAGTGCTCCATCTCCGAAAAGTCTTCCCTGCGGTAGCGGATCAGCACCGCGCCGTAGAATTTCGAATTGCCGCCGACATAGTAGTAATTGCCCGGGTTGAAAGGCGCTCCGCCGGCCTCGAGCCACAGCTCCTTCGGCCGATAATGGCCGTCGACGAAGATCGCGTGGGTGTCGCGTGTGTGCGGCGTTGCTGGCAGTGGTTCGCCGCGCTCCAGCATCAGGATCGAGGCGCCACCGCCGGCAAGGCCGGAGGCGATCGTGGCGCCGCCTATGCCGGAGCCGATGATGACGATGTCGGGATTTGTCATGGCCGTTAGACGATGCGTTTCTCGGTCGCCGGATCGAAGAACACCGCCTTAGTCAGGTTGAAGGCGAGCGGCGTAACCGTGCCGGGCTGGATTTTGGCATCGGCGCGCAGCCGCGCCACCACGGCCTTGCCGCCGAGATTGGTGACCGCGAACGTATCCGAGCCGGCCGGCTCGATGACCTCGATGTGACAGTCGGCGCGGGCGATGTTCGCGGCGTTGCGTTCGGCACCCTCGGGATCGGTCAGTGCTTCCGGGCGGACGCCGAAGATGATCGGTTTTCCCTGGAATGCCGACAGGCCGGCCGGCGCATTGCCCAGCGGCAGCGAGATCGGCTGGCGCGCCTCGCGCTCCATGACGACGGAGAAGCCGCTGCCGTTGCTGCCGATCGTCGCCGGGATCAGGTTCATCGCCGGCGAGCCCATGAAGTCGGCAACAAACAGGTTGACCGGATTGTTATAGATTTCGGCTGGCGTGCCGAACTGCTGCACCTCGCCGTCGCGCATCACCGCGATCTTGGTGGCCAGCGTCATCGCCTCGATCTGGTCGTGGGTGACGTAGACGATGGTGGTGCCGGTGGTGGCGTGCAGGCGCTTGATCTCGATGCGCATGTCGACACGCAGCTTGGCATCGAGATTGGACAAAGGCTCGTCGAACAGGAACAGCTTTGGATCGCGCACCAGCGCCCGGCCCATGGCGACGCGCTGGCGCTGGCCGCCGGAGAGCTGGCTTGGCTTGCGCTTCAGCAAATGGCCGATCTGCAGGACCTTCGCCACCTTGTCGATCGCCTTCTGGCGCTCGCCGGCCGGCACGCCGCGCATCTCCATGCCGAAGGCAATATTCCCGGCCACCGTCATGTTCGGATAGAGCGCGTAGCTCTGGAACACCATGGCGATGTCGCGCTTGGAGGGGTGAAGATCGTTGATCGTGCGTCCGTCGACGCGGATTTCCCCTTCGGTGATGGTTTCCAGGCCGGCAATGGTGTTGAGCAGCGTGGACTTGCCGCAACCGGAAGGCCCGACCAGCACGAGGAAGCCGCCCTTTTCCAGGTCGAGGTCGATGCCTTTCAGGATCTCGACCGCTCCGAAACGCTTCTTCAGCCCGTCAATTTCCAGAAAAGCCATGCGATTATCCTTTGACGGCGCCGGCCATAAGGCCGCGCACGAAATAGCGGCCGGCGAGCACATAGACGAGGAGCGTCGGCAGCGCGGCGATCATCGCAGCCGCCATATTGACGTTGTATTCGACGACGCCGGTCGAGGTGTTGACGACGTTGTTCAGCGCCACCGTCATCGGCATCACGTCGCCTGAGCCGGCATATGCGGAGGCGAAGAGGAAGTCGTTCCAGATGTTGGTGAACTGGTAGATCACCGTCACCACGATGATCGGCAGCGAGTTGGGCAGCATGATGCGCCGGAAGATCTGGAAGAAGCTGGCGCCGTCGATCTGCGCCGCCTTCACCAGCTCGTTCGGAAACGCTTCGTAATAATTGCGGAAGAACAGGGTGGTGAAGCCGATGCCGTAGACGACGTGAACGAACACCAGGTTCACGGTTGGATTGCCGAAGCCGAAGGTGAAGCCGGTCGCGTTCTGCAGCTTGACACCGAACCGGCCGAGGCTGCCGAGGATCGTTGCCATCGGCAAGAGCACGGACTGGAACGGGATGAAGCAGGCAAACAGCATCAGCCCGAACACCAGCGTCGCCCCGCGAAAGCGCCACTTCGTCAGCACATAGCCGTTGAGCGCGCCGAGCAGGGTCGAGATAATGACCGCCGGAACCACCATCTTGATCGAGTTCCAGAAATAACCCTTCATGCCGACGCAGGTGAGACCCGAGCAGACTTCGCTCCATGCCCTTATCCAAGGGGCGAAGGTCGGCGCCTGCGGCAGCGCCAGCATGTTGCCGTTCTGGATCTCGTCCATGGTCTTGAACGAGGTCACCAGCATGACGAACAGCGGCATCAGATAGAACAGCGCAAACAGCGCCAGCAGCCCGTAGATGACGATACGGTTGACCGTCCTGGCGCTGATACCGCCTGTGCTCTGGCGAGCAGGAGTGGCTATGGCGCTCATCGCGGCTTCTCCCGAAGCTCGGAATAGAGATAGGGAACGATGATCGCGGTGATAGTCATCAGCATGTTCACGGCGCTGGCCGAGCCGACGGCCATTTCGTTGCGCTTGAAGGTGTACTCATACATGAAGTTCGACGGCAGCCAGGCCGAGCCGCCCGGCCCGCCGCTGGTCAGCGCGACGACCAGATCGTAGGACTTGATGGCGAGATGCGCGAGGACGATCAAGGCGGACAGGAAGATCGGCCGCAGCAGCGGGATGACGATGCGACGGTAGAGCTGGAAGGTGGTGGCACCGTCGATCTGCGCCGCCTTCAGGATCTCGCCGTCGATGCCGCGCAGGCCGGCCAGGAACATCGCCATGATGAAGCCTGACGCCTGCCAGACACCGGCGATGACCACAGTGTAGATGACGAAGTCCTTGTTCTTGATCCAGTCGAAATGGAAGCTCGTCCAGCCCCATTGGTGCAGCGTCTGCTCGAGGCCGAGGCCGGGGTCGAGAAACCATTTCCAGGCAACGCCGGTGACGATGAAGGACAGTGCCATCGGGTAGAGATAGATCGGCCGCAACAGGCCTTCGCCGCGGATCTTCTGGTCAAGCAGGATCGCCAGGAACAGGCCGAGCGCCAGGCAGATGGAAATATAGAGGAAGCCGAAAACCCCCATATTGGTGATCGAGGTGTACCAGGAGGACGGCGGATCGCTTTCGAAAGTCCAGCGCCACAGCCGCTGATAGGCGCGTGGCCCGGTGATCGCATAGGAGGGAAAGGTCTTGGAATTGGTGAAGGACAGATAGATCGTCCACAGGATGAAGCCGTAGACGAAGACGATGGTGGCGGCGAAGCTCGGCGCCAGCACGAGCTTCGGCAGCGCATCCTGCAGGCGCGAGCGCACCGAAGCGCCCGGACGGGCACCGTGCTCCGGCGTCAGCGTGATACTGGTTTCAGCAACTATGCTCATCGATCCATTCCGTATCGCGGGTCCGGAATTCTGTCGTCGCGGCCTCTGCGGCACGAAGCGTGCCGGTCAGCGCAACCGCAAAACCCCTCCGCAGGGAATCTCCCCGGCTTGCGCCGGGGAGATCGTTCACATGGGCGCGTGCTTACTTGGCGTCTTCGATCGCACTGACCAGTTGGGTCACCGCCTCGTCCGAGGTCTTGATCTGGCCGTGGACGAACTTCGAGACGACATCCTTGTAGGCGTTGGCAACCGCCGGAGGGGCGCCGTAGCCTTGCGCCAGCGAGCCGAACAGCGTGCCGCCTTCATTGGCGGCCTTCAAATCGGCCATGCCCTTCTTGCCGCATGCGTCGAAGTCGGTGTCCGGCACGTCGGTGCGGGCCGGAACCGAACCCTTGACGACGTTGAAGGCCGACTGGAAGCTCTTCGACAGAGTGGCGGTGGCCAGGGCGACCTGGGCGGCCTTGCGGTCGTCCGGCACGTTGAACATGCCGAACATGTCGGAGTTGTAGACGACGCTGCCGTCGGTGCCCGGGAAACGGTAGCACAGGAAGTCGGTGCCCGGGACCTTCTTGGCGGCGTTGAATTCGCCCTTGGCCCAGTCGCCCATCACCTGCACCAGCGCATCGCCCTTGATGACCATGGCGGTGGCGAGGTTCCAGTCGCGGCCCGAGAAGTTCGGGTCGACATAGGTGACGAGCTTGGCGAGGTTGTCGAACGACTTTTTCATCGTGTCGGACTTGAGGGATTCCTCGTCGAGGTCGTTGAAGGCCTTCTTGTAGAACTCGGGCCCCCCGGTCGACAGCACGACCGAGTCGAACATGGTCGCTTCCTGCCAGTTCTGGCCGCCCAGCGCGAGCGGGATGACGCCCGCCGCCTTGGCCTTGTCGAGCAGCGCGATGAAGTCGTCGAAGGTCTTGGGCTCGGTGCCGCCGATCTTGTCCATCACCGCCTTGTTGATCCACAGCCAGTTGACCGAGTGGACGTTGACCGGAGCCGCGACCCACTTGCCGTCATAGACCGAGAATTTCTGCAGGGCCGCGGGAACGGACTTGTCCCAGCCTTCCTTTATCGCCGTCTCGGTCAGGTCGCCCATGACGCCGGCCGCGGCGTAGTCGAGCACGGTATAGCCGAGCATCTGCGAGGCGGTCGGGTAGTTGCCGGCCGCCACCATCGCCTTCAGCGCGGTCATGGCGGCGTCGCCGCCGCCGCCGGCCACCGGCACGTCCTTCCAGGCAAAGCCTTCCTTGGCCAGATCCTGCTTGAGCACGTTCAGAGCGGCAGCTTCGCCGCCCGACGTCCACCAATGCAGCATCTGCACTTCCTTGACGTCCTCGGCATGGGCCGCGAACGCAACGCCCGATGCGAGAGCCGTCCCGATAAGCAGTTTGCGCAACATGTACTTCCTCCCTTGTTGAACTTACACGACCGGCGGATGCCCACCGGGTTCTTCCCAACTCAGCCGACCCACCATCCGGTGCGCTGGCCGCGATGAAACTGGATTGTCTTTTCCTCGGTATAATCCTCGACGGCGCGCTTGCCGAGTTCGCGTCCGAGACCGGACTGCTTGTAGCCGCCGAAAGGCAGTTCGGGATAACCCTCCATGAACGTGTTCACCCAAACGGTTCCCGAACGCACATTCCGCGCCACCGACATGCAGGTATCGATGCTGGCGCTCCACACGCCCGCCGACAGACCATAGGGCGTGTCGTTGGCGATGTGCAACGCCCTTTCAATCGATTCAAAGGTGAGCACCGAGAGCACCGGACCGAACACTTCCTCGCGGGCAATGGCCATGTCTCCGGTGACGTCGCGAATGATGGTCGGATCAAGATACTGGCCGGCGCTCGAAGCAAGCTGCTTGCCGCCGCTGTGAATCCGGCCGCCGTCGTTTTCCGCTGCCATCACGTAGCCGGTGACCTTGGCCAGATGGTCGGCGGAGATCATCGCGCCGACCTTGGTGCGATCGTCGAGCGGGTCGCCGACGGTCACCTTGGCGGTGAGGGCCTTCACGGCTGCGAGGAACTCTTCGGCGATCGCCTCATGGACGATCAGCCGGCTGCCGGCATTGCAGCATTCGCCGGCATTGAAGAAGCCGCCGAACACCGCCGCGTCGGCGGCGGCTTCGAGGTCGGCATCGGGAAAGACGATCTGGCCGTTCTTGCCGCCGAGCTCCATCGAGACTTTCTTCAGCGAGTTGGCGGCCGACGCCATGGTCATCTTGCCGACGCGGGTGGAGCCGGTGAACGACACCATCTCCACCAGCGGATGGCTGACCATCGGTGCGCCGACATCGGCGCCCAGCCCGGCAAGGATGTTGACGACACCGTCCGGCAGGCCGGCCTGCATCAGGATCTCGCCAAGCACGAAGGTCGAGGCCGAGGTCATCTCGCTCGGCTTGACCACCGCCGTGCAGCCGGCGGCAAGCGCGAAGGGCAGTTTCTGGCTGACGATAAGGAACGGGAAGTTCCACGGCGTGATGATCGAGACGACGCCGATCGGTTCGCGCAGCACGACGCCCAGCATGGCATCGCCGAGATTGGCGTAGCTTTCGCCGTGAAGCGTGCGGGCCAGTGCCGCGGCATAGCGCCAGATGTCAACGGCGCCGCCGATCTCGCCACGCGCCTGGGCAATCGGCTTGCCGGATTCCAGCGCGTCGAGCCGGGCGATCTCCTCGAGCCGCGCCTCGATCAGGTCTGCCGCCTTGAGCAGGATCGCGGCGCGCTCGCCGGCCTTCATGCGCGGCCACGGGCCCGTCTCGAAGGCCTTGTGCGCTGCCTTTACCGCCGCCTCGATGTCCGCCGGGCCGGCCTGTGCATAGCGCGAGACGGTGAAGCCGTGGCCGGGGCTGCTGCGCTCCAGCGTGCGGCCGTCCTGGGCATCGACGAACTTGCCGTCGATCAGCAACCGATAGCTTTTCGGCGCTGCGGCTACCTCGGCCGGCATAGCAATGTTGAGGGGCGCGTTCATGTGATTTCCAGCTTCCGCTCGCATTTTATGATCTTGAGAACGCCGGCTTCTGCTTGGCTTTGAAAGCCTCGACGCCGGCCCTGAGATCGCTTGTCAGCGCAATGAAGCCGCTGGCCAGCGCTTCGGTCGCGGCAGCACTCTCTTCGCCTTCGGCAATGGCAATCATCAGCTTGGCGGCCTCGGTCGCCAGCGGCCCGCGCTCGGCGATGTTGCCGGCCCAGGCCTCGGCTTCGGCGAACGCCCCACCGGTCTCAACCACCCGGTCGACAATTCCCAGAGCAAGAGCCTCGGTAGCCAGAAACACTTCGCCGCCGAGCGCCATCCGCCGCACTGCCTGCGCACCGAAGCGGCGCACGGCGCGCTGGGTGCCGGACCAGCCGGGAACGACGCCGATCGAGGTTTCGGGGAACCCCAACTTCACCTGTGTTTCCGCCACGCGAAAGTCGCAAGCCGCCGCCAGTTCCAGCCCGCCGCCCAGCGCATGGCCGGCAAGAACGGCGATTGTGGGCTGCCGCAGCCGCGCCAGCCGATCAAAGACGCGGTGGCCGTAGCGCACCCATTGCACCTGGAAATCGGCAGCGCTCATTTCTGCCCAAGCCTCGACGTCGCCGCCGGCGCAAAAGCCCTTGCCTTCGCCGCAGACCAGCACGACGCGGACGCCGTCCGCCGCCTCGGCTTCGTCGAGTGCTGCTTCCAGCGCCCGCAGCATCGGAATATCGAGCGCGTTGAATTTCTCTGGCCGGCGCAGCGTGACAATGCCGATGGGGCCGTCGGTTTCAAAGGTTACCAGACGCTCAGCCATGTGCACCTCCAAGCGATGCGCCGCCGTTGAGCGACAGGCCGATCGGCCGGTCCCGGTAGAGCGCATCCGGCGTCACTTTCAGGTCGTTGGCGACGGCGAGCGGGATCTCGGCCTGCGCCAGCACATCGCGCTCAAGGTCGATGCCCGGCGCCAGCTCGGTCACCATCAGCCCTGCCGGCGTCAGCTTCATCACGCAGCGCTCGGTGACATAAGTGATGTCTTGTCCCTGCGCGACGGCACGCTTGCCCGAGAAGGAGATATGCTCGACCTCGTCGACGACTTTCTTGACCTTGCCCTCCTGGTCGATGCGGATGCCGCCACCGGCAAGCGACAGCTTGGCGCCGGCGTTGAAGAAACCGGAAAAGACGATCTTCTTCGCCCGCGCGGTGATGTCGACGAAGCCGCCGGCGCCGGCGGTGACATGCGGCCGCGCCGAAAGCTTCGAGACATTGACCGAGCCGTGCCGGTCGATCTGCAGGAAGGACAGCAGCGAGGCGTCGAAGCCGCCGGCCTGGAAATAGATGAACTGGTGCGGCGAAGGCATGAAGGCGTCGGCGTTCGACGAGCAGCCGAACTTGAAATCGAGCAGCGGCACGCCGCCGACCGCGCCCTGTTCGATGACCCAGGTGACCTTGCCGTGCTGGCCTTCCTCGAGCAGGATGCGCGGCACATTGGCCGAGATGCCGAAGCCGATATTGACGGCCATGCCGTCGGCAAGCTCCATGGCGACGCGGCGGGCGATGATCTTCTGGACGTTCATCTCGGCGTTGCGAAAGCTCGACAGCGGCCGGAAAATCTCGCCGGAGATGGCCGGATCGTAGGGCGTCAGCGTCGTCTGCAACTGGTCGGGCGCCACCACGATATGATCGACCAGCACGCCGGGCACGCGCACATCGTGCGGCTTCAGCGTGCCGTTCTCGACGACGCGCTTGACCTGCGCGATGACGATGCCGCCATTGTTGCGGGCGGCCAGCGCCTGTTCGAGGCCGCCGAGATAGGCACCCTCATGCTCATAGGTAAGGTTGCCGCGCTCGTCCGCCGTGGTGGCGCGGATGATCGCGACCTGCGGTACGATCGAGCGGAAATAGAGCCATTCCTCGCCGTCGAACTGCTGCACCGAAACGATCGGCTCGCTGGCGGCAGCATTCATGGCGCAACCCTGATGGCGCGGGTCGGCAAAGGTATCGAGCCCGACCTTGGTCAGCACGCCGGGGCGCTTGGCCGCGGCCTCGCGATGCATGTCGAACAGGATGCCGGACGGCACGTTATAGGCGGCGACCGAATTGTCGCCGATCATCTTCCAGATCTGCGGCGGTTCCGACGATGACGGCCCGGACGGATAGGAGCCGCACAAAGTGCGCTTCAACAGGCCGGGCTTGGCTAGATGGTCGATGCCCTTGATGCCGTACATATCGCCGGCGGCGATCGGGTGCAGCGTCGTGATGTCCTTGGGATGGCCTTCGGCGTCGAAGCGCTCGCCGATCGCGGCAAGCACCGCATCCGGGCAGCCGAGGCCGCTCGACGACGACACGGAAACGACCACGCCATCCCTGATCAGGCCGGCAGCCTCAGCCGCGGAAACGAGCTTGCTCATCCAGCACTCCCGAGCTTCGGGTCGAGGGCAACGGCCTTGCCGGACCTGGCCGACTGCAATGCCGCTTCGGCTGATGTCAGCGACCAGACGCCGTCTTCGCCGGTGGCGGAAGGCTGGCCCTCGCCACGGATCGCCGCGTGGAATTGGCGCAGCGAACGGGCATAGAGATCTTCGCGGTCGAAGCTCAATTCCTCCTCGCCCTGTGCCGTGCGCAGCAACACCGAGCCGACCGGCTTCTGCGTCATCACATCCCTGGCGATCAGCGAGCCTTCGCTGCCATGCACCTCGAAGCCGGTGCCGGCGAATCTGGTGGTGAAGCCCTCATGCGACTGGGCGATGACGCCCGATGCGAAGCGCCAGAGGCACATGGCGCCGTCTTCCAGCCCGCAGGCGGCCATGCCAGCCGATTGCGTGAACGCCGAGATCTCGACGGGATCGTCGCCGAGCACGAAGCGCAGCGTGTCGGCATCGTGGACGGTGATGTCGAGCACCACGCCGCCGCCGGCGTCCGGCCTGGTGATGCGCCAGCCCTGCAGGTTTTCCGGCAGATAGACGGAGTGGAAGACGCGCGCGGCGATCGGTCTGCCGATGCGGCCGGCAGCGATCGCTTCGCGCATCGCCCGATGCGAGCCCGCATTGCGCAGATGGTGATTGGTGCCGAGCACGACGCCGGCGGCCCTGGCCGCTGCGACCATCTTGCGGGCGTCGGCGCTGGTCAGCGCCAGCGGCTTTTCGCAAAGCACATGCTTTCCCGCCTCAATGGCGGCGAGTGCCTGTTCGAGATGCAATTCGTTGGTGGTCGAGATGTAGACGGCGTCGATGTCGGAGCCGAGCAATTCATCAAGCGTCGAGACCGCCGCCGGAATGCGGTTTTCCCGAGCATAGGCGGTAGCCCGCTCCGGGCTGGAGCTCATCACTGCGGCGATCTCGCCGTCCGGCTGCGCGCGGATGGCGCCGATCATGAACTGTCTTGCGATCGTGCTGGCGCCGATCAGCCCCCAACTGACGGTCATGCCGCGTCTCCCATTCCTGCGCAGCCATGCTCCTTGCGATCGGGACCGCAGCTTTCCCTGACCACGAGGTTGACGGCGCCGATATGATCCTCGGCGCGCGTGGTGCGCGATTGGATCATCTTCAGCACGACATGGGCGGCGCGCTCGCCGAGGCCGGCGGTGTTCACCGCGACGCTGGTCAGCGCCGGCATGTAGTGCTCGGCCTCGGCGACGTCGTCGAAGCCGACGACGGCAAAGTCCGCGCCGGGCTCAAGGCCGCGCTTGCGCAGCGCCAGCAAGACGCCGAAGGCGACCGCATCGTTGAAGCAAAGGGCCGCGGTCGGCGGTGAGGCCATGGCAAGGGCGGTTTCCAGGCAGGCAATGCCGCCCTTGCGGCTGGTTTCGCCCTCGAAGACCAGCCTGTCGGCTGGTGCGATGCCGAGCGCTTCACAGGCCTCGCGAAAGCCGCCCAGCCGCTCGTGATAGACGACGAGATCGGACGAACCGCCGAAGAAGGCCAGCCGGCGGTGGCCCTTGCCGATCAGATGGGCGGTGGCAAGATAGGCGCCGCGATGATTGTCGGGCGTGATCACCGGGATGCGGCTTTCGGGGAGGCGGCGCATGACGAAGACGACCGGAACGCCTGCGGTCTCAAGGCGGCGGAACGCGCCCGGCGTGGTGCCGCGCGCCGGCGACACGACGAGCCCGGCGACACCCTGCTCCATCAGCGATTTCAGAACCTCTTCCTGGCGCACCGGGCTCTCCGCCGTGTTGGCGATGAAAGGCACGATCCCGGCCGACTGGAAGACGCGCTCCATGCCGACCGCCATCTCGGCGAAAAACGGATTGGTAAGATCGTTGATGACCATGCCGATGACGTTGGAGTGGGCCTTGCGCAGATTGGCGGCGCCGCGGTTGTAGACATACCCGACATCCTCGATCGCCTTGCGCACCTTGAGCGCGGTCTCAGGCCGGATCAGCCGGCTGCCTTGCAACACCAGCGATACCGTCGATTTGGACACGCCCGCCTCACGGGCGATGTCGAGTATCGTTGCCTTGGCCCGGCTGGCCATCCAGATCTGTCCTCCCGGAGGTTTCTTATGCGATTTTATTGGAACGATCTAATCTCTGCGAGGCATTTGAGTCAATCGTGTTTTTGCGAACCCGAGAAAAATGCGGCTCAGTGGGCGCAATCCTCTGGCAGGCATGGCTTTCGCCTGCTGCGATGCAGCAATTTTGAGCTGCACGAGGCAGGCGGTCAAAATATCTTGATTTATTGGAACGTTCCATTTAATAGGCGCGGGCAAGGGAGAGAGCCATGGACATCACCTTGCCCGGGGAAGGCGGCGGCCGTATCCGCTACAGGCTTGTCGGCCAGCCGGTGCAGCCTGTGGCCGGCGCGCGGTTCTCGCGCATCGCCTACGCCGCCGCCCATGTCGTTGCCGATCCCCTCGCCATGACCGATCCGTGGTCGAGGCCCGCGGTCGACTGGGAGAAGACGATGGCGTTTCGCCGTCACCTTTGGCGGCTTGGCTTCCGTGTCGCCGAAGCGATGGACACCTCGCAGCGCAGTATGGGTTTCGATTGGGCAAACGCCAGGGAATTGATCCGCCGCTCGATCGCTGAGGCGCGCAGCGTCGACGGCGCCGATCTTGCGTCGGGCGCCGGCACCGACCATCTGGCGCCGGGGGCCGCCAGCACGCTCGACGATGTCATCGCGGCCTATGAAGAACAGCTCGGCTTCATCGAAGGGCTTGGCGGCAAGGCGATCATGATGGCCAGCCGCACGCTGGCGGCGATCGCCAAAGGCCCCGACGATTATGTCGGCGTCTACGACCGCATCCTGTCCCAGGCGTCCGGCAAGGTCATCCTGCACTGGCTGGGCGACATGTTCGACCCGACGCTGAAAGGCTACTGGGGCAGCAGCGATTTCGAAACCGCGCTGGAGACGGTGATCGCGATCATCGAACGCCATGCCGGCAAGGTCGAGGGCATAAAGATCTCGCTGCTCGATGCCGGCAAGGAGATTGCCCTCAGGGACCGGCTGCCCGAGGGCGTGGTGATGTTCACCGGCGACGACTTCAATTACCCCGAGCTGATCGCCGGCGACGGCGACAGACATTCGCACGCGCTGCTCGGCATCTTCGATGCGATCGCGCCGGTCGCCAATGCAGCGCTGGCAAAGCTGGCCGCCGGCGACCGCGCCGGCTATGACGCGCTGATGGCCCCGACAGTGCCGCTGTCGCGCAAAATCTTCGAGGTGCCGACCGAATATTACAAGGCCGGCATCGTCTTCATGGCATGGCTGAACGGCCACCAGGAGCATTTTTCGATGATCGGCGGCATGCAATCGGCGCGCGGCATCCGCCACTATTCCGATGTCTTTCGCCTTGCCGACCAGGCAGGGTTGCTGGCCGACCCCAAGCTTGCCATTGCCAGAATGACAAGCCTCTGCGCGGTAGCGGGCGTCTGATCGCGAGCGCTACAGCGTCCGATCCAAAGGTTGCTTCGCGTGGCTTTGCGATTTGCCTTGTCTGGGCAAATCTGTATGCGGTATGCGTCCGGCAACAGAGAAGCCGATCCGGCGCTCCGCCGGCCAACTGGCATAGCTGCCGTTCTGCATTGGGGTAAGCTGATGACCTTCGACCTTCAGGGCAAGCGCGTTTTCGTGGCCGGACATCGCGGCATGGTCGGCTCGGCCATCCTGCGCCGATTGGCCGACGAGGATTGCGAGCTCCTGACCGCCTCGCGCGCCGAGCTCGATCTTCTCGACCAGTCCGGCGTGCGGCACTGGATGGCCGACCGCAAGCCGGATGCAGTGGTGATGGCGGCGGCCAAGGTTGGCGGTATCCTGGCCAACAACAGGCTTCCGGTCGATTTTCTGCAGGACAATCTCGTCATGCAGAACAATGTCATCGACAGCGCCTTCCGCAACGAGGTGCAGAAGCTGCTGTTTCTCGGTTCATCCTGCATCTATCCCAAATTCGCGGCGCAGCCGATCTCCGAGGACGCCTTGCTGACCGGGCCGCTCGAGCCCACCAACGAATGGTATGCGATCGCCAAGATCGCCGGGCTGAAACTGTGTCAGGCCTATCGGCGCCAGTACGGCGTCGACTACATCTCGGCGATGCCGACCAATCTCTACGGTCCGGGCGACAATTTCGACCTCAATTCCAGCCATGTCGTGCCCGCTCTGATGCGCAAGGCGCACGAGGCCAAGCGCGCCGGGCGCAAGAGCCTGGAGGTGTGGGGATCAGGCACGCCTAGGCGTGAATTCCTGCATGTCGACGACGCCGCTGACGCGCTGGTCTGGCTGCTGAAGAATTATTCGGGCGACAGCCACATCAATGTCGGCTCGGGGGAAGACATCACCATTGCCGACCTTGCCCGCACCATCGTGTCGGTCGCCGGCGCCGATGCCGCAATAACATTCGATGCGACGAAGCCGGACGGCACGCCGCGCAAGCTGATGGACGTATCGCGTCTGTTCGCCACCGGCTGGCGCCCGCGCTACTCGCTGCGCAGCGGATTGGAACAGACCTATTCGTGGTTTCTCCAGCACGTCGAGACCGGCGATCTCCGCCTCGGCGCGGCCTGAAGCTGAATTGGCGAGCTCGGCATCAGGATTGGATGAGGCTGAGAACGACAGCCGATGAAAATACCGACGGCCAATCGAGGGATTGTCTGGATGGTGGGCGTGACAGGGATTGAACCTGTGACCCCTGCAATGTCAATGCAGTGCTCTCCCGCTGAGCTACACGCCCATCCGAAGCCGCGCATACACCATTTTTGGTTCGGCACGTCAATAGCGGGAAAGGGGAAAGAATGGCTGGCTTGCGGCGTCGGTCAAGACGCGACAAAAGCGCGTCAGGCGGCCTGCAGCATCTTTTCGACTTCGTTGACGAGGTCGCGCAGGTGGAACGGCTTCGATAGCACCTTGGCGTCTTTCGGCGCCTTGGAGTCAGGGTTCAGGGCGACGGCGGCGAAGCCGGTGATGAACATCACCTTGAGGTCAGGATCGATCTCGGTGGCGCGACGGGCGAGCTCGATGCCATCCATCTCGGGCATGACGATGTCGGTCAAAAGCAGCGAAAAAGGCTCCTCGCGCAGCCGCTCATAGGCACTGGCGCCATTGTCGAAATCGCTGACCTGATAACCGGCGCGCTCCAGCGCCTTGACGAGGAACCGGCGCATGTCGTCGTCGTCTTCCGCCAGCAGAATGCGTGCCATCTTGTCCCGTCCGAATCACCCAACCGACAATGCCGTGCGGCAAGCCCGTTAACCATGCTGTATATGAGGAGGTGACGGTAAACATCAAGTGAACGTTGGGCGCACAATCCTGATTTGGCTGGCGCTTCGGCGGCTGGACATGCGAGCGGCGAGGTGGCACTTTCCTATCATGATGCATTGGTATTCCCGGGTTCGTTCAAATTGAAAACGGCAGCCGAGGATTTTTCGGTCGTTCCACCCTTCGAAATCCGATCGGGCGCCGAACAGCGCGTTCCCTTCCTCTTCAACTCGCCGCATAGCGGCCGCTACTATCCGGACCGGTTCATGGCGATGGCCAAGCTGGACCGCAACGCGATCCGTCGCTCCGAGGACTGCTATGTCGAGGAATTGTTCGGCGGTGCCGTCGCGCTAGGGGCGCCGATGCTGGCGGCAAACTTCCCGCGTGCCTATCTCGACGTCAACCGGGAGCCGTGGGAACTCGACCCGCGCATGTTCGCCGAACCGGTGCCGTCATTCTGCAACATCCGCTCAGCGCGGGTGGCCGGCGGACTCGGCACCGTGCCCAAGCTTGTAGGCGAGGGGCTCGACATCTATTCCGGCCGCTTGCCGCTGGCGGAAGCCGTGGCGCGCATCGAAGCGGTCTACAAGCCCTATCACGAGACGCTGAAACGGCTCTTGACCAGAACCCATGCGCGCTTCGGCTATGCCGTGCTGATTGACTGCCACTCGATGCCGGCAAGCATAAGGGTCGGCGACAGCGGATTGCGGCCGGATTTCATCGTCGGCGACCGTTTCGGCATCTCGGCCGCGGCGGCGTTGACCGAAACCGCGATCGGCCTGCTCACCGGCATGGGCTACAGCGTCGCCCACAACAAGCCCTATGCCGGAGGCTTCATCACGGAGCACTATGGCCGCCCAGTGCGCCATCTGCATGCGCTGCAGATCGAGGTCAATCGGGGGCTCTACATGAATGAGCGGACGTTCCAGAGATCATCTGGTTTCGACGCCCTGGCGGACGATCTGGCGCGGTTTTCAGCCGAACTGATGGCGATGCCCGATCACAATTTCATGGATCTGCCTCTGGCCGCAGAATAGCGCCGGAATCGCGGCACTCGCCGCTCATGCGGCGGCACAAAAAAAGACCGCATCGTTTGCACGACACGGTCGAAGTCTAGGGAGGAAACGCCCAAGGAGGGCATGGACAGGAACCCTGTCCGAGAACAAACGTATTGTGCGCTGCACAAATGTCAAGGCGCGTTCCGGGTTTTTTAATTCACTGTGAAGTGGAAATTGCATTTCCACGATGATTGCGTTGCATTCGAGCAACAGTTAGCGTCCAGCGAAAGGCTCCGAACGCCCTTGTTTCGGCATAAAACCGAGGGCTAACGGGCATCTCAAACATGCTGGAGCGGGAGAATCAGTTGGACGTCAGCATCGAGTTCATGCGGCGCGTTGCGCATGCCGCCGCAGCCGAGACCTTGCCGCGCTTCCGCAATCAGGGCGCGGTCACCAACAAGGAGCGCGGCAGCTTCGACCCCGTCACCGAGGCCGACCGCGAGGCCGAGCGGGCCATCCGGGCGCTGATCAACGCGCAATACCCCGATCACGGCATCCTCGGCGAGGAGCATGGCAGCGAAAACATCTCCAGCCGGCATGTCTGGGTGATCGATCCGATCGATGGAACACGCGCCTTCATCTCCGGCCTGCCGGTATGGGGAACACTGGTCGGGCTGACGGTCGACGGCGATGCCGTCGCCGGCATGATGTCGCAGCCCTTCACCGGCGAGCTGTTCTACGCCAATGCCTCCGGCTCGCATTATGAAGGTCCGGGTGGCCCGCGAAAACTCGCGACGCGCAAGACGACGAATCTCGCCGAGGCGACGCTGTTCACTACCACGCCGGCGCTGTTCAAGGGAGACGCGCGCCTGCGCTATGACGTATTCGAGAAGCAGGTCCAGCTCGCCCGTTACGGCACCGACTGCTATGCCTTCGCCATGGTGGCCGCGGGCAGCGTCGATATCGTCGCCGATCCCGGATTGAAACCCTACGACATCGTCGCACTGATCCCGATCATCGAGAAGGCAGGCGGCGTCGTCACCACTTTCGAGGGCGGACCGGCGGAAAAGGGCGGCGACATCCTGGCGGCGGCGACACCGGAACTGCACGCGGCGGCGATGGCGGCGCTGCGCGGCTAGGCATCCGGTGCACCCGCGCGTCTGGTTTTGCGCAAATCCGACGGAAACCGCGGTACGGTTCCAAAGTGCGTCGCGCGTTGAATGGGGGCGCGCTCGCATTTTTTGTATGTCGTTATCGTACAACCGCTGCGCACCTTCGACATGCATTAGCTATCGGCAGGCCAAGCGTCCGAGAGACGCAGGCCCCACAAAATGAGCGCGAAAGAGATAAGGCCGGTCGGCGCGGACGAATACGCCACACCTTTGATCACAGCTTCCTGAAAGGCGCTTCCGTGGAAGGCTCCGGCCGCTAACGGCATAGTCTCGTTGCCGGCCGCGCAGGCGCTGGCGATCACGTAGGCGGCCAGGATCGCCAAAGCCGAATAGATCAGCAGCCAGAATGCAATCCGCGACGTCGCCGCGCCGAGATTGAGCCTAGACCATGTGAGGCCTAGCGCCAGCAAGAGAACGCCCTCCAGGGCGCTGAGCGTGTGCGCGGACAGTCCGAGCCGCGGTGCGGCGAGATACGGTATTGCAAACCCTTGGAATGACGAAAACAGCAGCAGCGCGACGCCAATCTGCAGTAGCCGATGCCCCTGACGTGACAGCGTGTTTGATGCGTTCATGGTCGTTTTTCTCCCGGCGAATGGCCTCCAACCTCTTTGGCAGCAAGCTAGCGCTCGATGCCTGAACGGGAATAAGGGGGCACGCTGCGCCGGACAAGCGACCCGTGCGGGCTTTGTTGGCGGGCGCCGCGAAGCGGTCAAACAGCGTCGCCGGTTCCGGGGATGAAGGCATCGAATGCCGCAAGCAACTGCTCGCGATAGAGGTCGGCTTCCTGGAGGATCTCATGGCGGGCGCCGTCGATCATCACTAGCGAGCCGACGCGCAGACGTCTCGCATAGGCTTCGACTGCCCTGGTCGAGACAACTTGGTCGGCGCCGGCGGCGATCATCAGCAAGGGCACCTGGATCTTGGCCATGAAATCCGGGTCGCTGACGATCAAGGATGCCTCCGTGGCCGCCTTCAGCCAGCGGATCGTCGGTCCGCCGAGCGCCAGCTGCGGATAGGTTTCGTAGATCAGCGTGTTGCGCCGATAGCGCGCCGGGTCGCTGGTCAGCTTGTTCATGGCGAAGGGCACCGATTCCTTCGGCCGCGGCCCCCATGCGGCATAGAGCCGGCCGAGGCCGAGAAGGCAGAACAGCGAACAGATGCGGCGAACGGTTATTACCGAAACCGGCAGGTCGGGCACTGTGAAGAACGGTGCGATCAGCACCATGCGGCGCACGCGGTTCGCCATCGAGGGCGCGGCGAGCAGCGCAATCACCGCGCCAGCCGAATGGGCCAGTATGTAGTAGGGTCCTCGGCAATCGGGCAGCACGATCTCTTCGAAGAACTGCTCCAGATCGCCGGTGTAGTCGAAGAAGCTCTGGACGTAGCCGCGCTGTCGGTTGCCGATCATCCGGTCGGAAGCGCCCTGGCCGCGCCAGTCGAGGGTTGCCACGCCAAAGCCCCGGTCGGCAAGGTTGCGAATGGTCTCGAAATACTTCTCGATGCACTCGTTGCGGCCGGTCAGGACGACGACGGTGCCCTTCATGGGGCGGGCAACCGCGGCAAACAGCCCATAGCGGATCTTCTTGCCGTCGCGCGTGGTGAAGAAGCCACCGGCTGCGTTTTCCGGCAGCGGATTGCCCGGAGTTTCATGGAAGACGGGGGTCTGGTGGAAAAGATCGGTCATACGGTGTTTGGCTGGTGTCGGGGCCGACGGGCGCAAGTCAGGCATAAACGCCCATGCGCCAAAAGCAAAGGAATTCGGGACGCCGGGGAGCTCGACAGGCAGCGAAGAAATAAGGCCGGAAGCAGCCTTGGGCGTACTCCCGGCCTCTGTCGACCCGGGAGGAAGGGACGTTGCACCCGGTTCGGCCTCGTCGTGTCGCCTTTTTCGCGACCTGTTCGTTATCTCGAGAACAGTTTTAATGCCGCTTGGCTGAACGCTCGCCGAAGCCACGGTTCATCTGCCGTTCATCGGCATCGGGACGTCGGCCGGGACCGGTCCTGTTTGGACGCGGGAAAATCTTGAAATGCCGTCGTCCGCTTCCCAAATTTGTCATTCGGTCGCCAATGTCGGGGCCGCTGGCCCATCCGGAACGCTGTTACGGGTTTCGCACCGGCCATACGCAACCTTGTTGCTCAACAGGAGAACACATCATGCGTCACGTTGATTTTTCCCCGCTCTACCGTTCGACCGTCGGTTTCGACCGGCTGTTCACCATGCTCGATTCGCTTGCGCAGCCGGAAGGCCAGACGTATCCGCCTTACAACATCGAGCGCACGGGCGAGGATGCCTATCGCATCTCGATGGCTGTGGCCGGCTTCTCGGAAGATGAGATTTCGATCGAAGCTCACCGCAATGTGCTGACCGTCAAGGGTGAGCGCAAGGAGGAAGGCAATGGCGAAGGCTCCGAACTGCTCTATCGCGGTATCGCCAGCCGAGCCTTCGAGCGCCGCTTCCAGCTTGCCGATCACGTCGAGGTTGTCGGCGCCGCGCTGAAGAACGGGCTGCTCTCCGTCGACCTCAAGCGCAACATCCCCGAAGAGCTGAAGCCGCGCAAGATCGCGATCACCTCGGCTCCGGCCAAGGCCAAGCAGATCGAGGCCAAGACTGCCGCCTAAGCCAGGCAGCTACGTTCTCCGGGGACGCCAACTCCCCGGGAAGAAAGGGCGGTGCAGCAATGCGCCGCTCTTTTTGCTGGGTAAGGCTTGCTATCCGGCGAGCAGGTAGCCGAAACGGTCGACCTCGTCGGGCGTGGTCGCGAAGCTGGTGACGAAGCGGTAGAGCGCTTCGTCCTCGCCGATGTGGCCGTCGTAGCCGAGCGGCCTGTGCCAGTCGTGGAAGGCCGCGCCTGCCGCTTGCATGCTTTCGGCCTCGGCCTTTTTCATGACCGCGAAGACCTCGTTCGCCTGCGGCAGCCAGGCCAGCCGGGCGGAAGGGGAATCTTCTATCGCCGCGGCAAGCCGTGCCGCCATCGCATTGGCGTGCCGTGCCGTATCGAGCCATAGCCCACCCCTGAAATAAGCATCGAATTGCGCGGCGATGAAACGCGATTTCGAGAACAGCTGGGCCGCGCGCTTGCGCAAAAAGGCCAATTCCTTGGCTCGCTCGAGGTCGAACAGCACGATCGCCTCGGCGCACCAACAGCCATTCTTGGTGCCGCCGAAGGAGAGGATGTCGATACCGTGCTTCCAGGTCATTTCGGCCGGCGTCGTTTCCAGCGCGACGAGCGCATTGGCAAAGCGGGCCCCGTCCATGTGCAGCGGCAGTCCATGCTGCTTTGCGATCGCCGAAATCCTGGCGATTTCGTTCAGCGTGTAGACGGTTCCGACCTCGGTCGACTGAGTGATCGAAACGGCAACCGGCCGCCCGGAATGGACGTTTTCGGGTGCGAAACGGTCCACCGCCCGTTCCAGATTGCCGGCATCGATTTTGCCGAGCGCGCCTTCGACTGTATAAAGCCGCGAACCGCCGGTGAAATATTCCGGTGCACCGCATTCGTCCTCGATGACGTGCGATTCGCGATGGCAGAAGGAAATGCCGCCTGGCTTGTTATAGGTAGTCAGCGACAGCGAATTGGCAGCGGTGCCGGTGGCGACGAAAAACACCGCGACTTCGCATTCGAAGATCTCATTGAAGCGCTGGTAAACTGCCTTGTCGAGGACGCCGTCGCCATAAGCGGTGGAGAAGCCCTCGGCATGGGCCGAGAGGCCGGCAGCGATACGGGGATGGGCGCCTGCCCAATTGTCGGAAGCGAAAATCATGCGTCTGCCTATGCTGGGGAAATCGGGGCGAGCTTGGCCGCTTTCGCATGCCGGCCGCAAGGGGCAGACACCGAAAATCCGCTAAAGCCAGCGAAACGCATGAGCGTACATGCAGCGACGAAAGGTTACGCTGATACCGCGTTCCGCGCAATTTTCTGTGGCGAAAGCTTCAAGAATTTTGTGAATCGGTCTTGTGTGCATCCAAAATTTCTGTCATAAAAATTTAGGACAGTAGTGCTGTCTTATTTTGTCGCACAAAACTGCCCGCATTGGCATTATGATTGCGCCTCTGCGGCCATTGCCGCGAGCGACAGCTAGACAGCCTGGCTCTGGCCTGTACGAATACCATATGCGAACGATGCGGAAAGCCGCACGGTCGGCAAGAATTTCGCAAGACGTGCCGCAAGATTGAAAGGGGAGCCACGCGCTTCCCGACGGAAACCAGCGCCCGAAGGGGACGGAACGGAGGACAGGACGATGACGGACATGACGCCATCTGCGACGAAGGCCGCGCAGACGAAAGCGGCAGCCGTCAAAAATCCGTCTCTGACCAATATTTGGCGAACCAACACCGGCTATGCCGCGCGCGGCCTCTACGATCCGCGCAACGAGCATGATGCCTGCGGCGTCGGCTTCATCGTCAACATGAAGGGCGTGAAGTCGCACCAGATCGTCGAGGACGGCCTTGCCGTGCTCGAAAACCTGACGCATCGCGGCGCGGTCGGCGCCGATCCGCTGATGGGCGACGGCGCCGGCGTGCTGGTGCAACTGCCGGACCGCTTCTTCCGTGAGGAGATGGCCAAGCAAGGGGTCGAACTGCCGAAGCCCGGCCACTATGCCGTCGGCCAGGTGTTCATGCCGCGCGACCCGGAGCTGCAGGCGCATATCGAAGGCATCATCGCCGAGGTGGCGCAACTCGAGGGCCAGCCGCTGCTCGGCTTTCGCGACGTGCCGGTCGACAATTCGTCGCTGTCCAAGGCGCCCGACATCGCCGCTTCCGAGCCGGTGCACCGGCAGGTGTTCCTGGGCCGCGGCGCCGAGATCGAGAACGACGACGATTACGAGCGGCGGCTCTACATCCTGCGCAAGGTCATTTCCGGACGTATCCACGAGGAGACCAAAGGCGTCGACAACGGCTTCTATGTCGTCTCGATGTCGTCGCGGACCATCGTCTACAAGGGCATGTTCCTGGCCTATCAGGTCGGAGCCTACTACAAGGACCTCACCGACCCGCGTTTCGAGACGGCGCTGATCCTGGTCCACCAGCGCTTCTCGACCAACACGTTCCCGTCGTGGAAGCTGGCGCATCCCTACCGCATGGTCGCCCACAATGGCGAGATCAACACGTTGCGCGGCAACGTCAACTGGATGGCGGCGCGCCAAGCTTCGGTCGATTCCGAACTGTTCGGCAACGACATCTCGAAACTGTGGCCGATCTCCTACGAAGGGCAGTCGGACACCGCCTGCTTCGACAATGCGCTCGAATTCCTGACGCAGGGCGGCTATTCGCTCGCCCACGCCATGATGATGCTGATCCCGGAAGCCTGGGCCGGCAACAAGCTGATGGGTCAGGACCGCAAAGCCTTCTATGAGTATCACGCAGCCCTGATGGAGCCGTGGGACGGGCCGGCGGCGGTTGCCTTCACCGACGGCCGCCAGATCGGTGCCACGCTCGACCGCAACGGGCTGCGGCCGGCGCGCTACATCGTTACCGATGACGACCGCGTCATCATGGCCTCGGAAGCCGGCGTGCTGCCGGTGCCGGAGGAAAGGATCGTCAAGAAGTGGCGGCTGCAGCCCGGCCGCATGCTGCTGATCGACCTGGACAAGGGCCGCATCGTTTCCGACGAGGAGATCAAGTCGGAGATCGCGACCAGGCACCCCTACAAGAGCTGGCTCGCCAACACCCAGCTCATCCTCGAAGATTTGAAGCCGGTCGAGCCGCGCGCCCTGCGCAGGGACGTCAGCCTGCTCGACCGCCAGCAGGCGTTCGGCTACACCCAGGAAGACACCAAGCTGCTGATGTCGCCGATGGCGACCACCGGCCAGGAAGCAGTCGGCTCGATGGGCACCGACACGCCGATTTCGGCGATGTCGGACAGATCGAAGCTGCTCTACACCTATTTCAAGCAGAATTTCGCCCAGGTCACCAACCCGCCGATCGACCCGATCCGCGAGGAACTGGTGATGAGCCTGGTGTCCTTCATCGGGCCGCGGCCCAACATCTTCGACCTGGTCGGCAATTCGCGCCGCAAGCGGCTCGAAGTGCGCCAGCCAATCCTGACCAATGGCGATCTCGAAAAGATCCGCTCCATCGGTCACACCGAGGACCGTTTCGACACCAAGACGATCGACATCACCTATGCTTCGAATGAAGGCGCGGCCGGCATGCAGGGCGCTATAGACCGGCTATGCGAGCGCGCCGAGGCGGCGGTCGCCGGCGGCTACAACATCATCATACTGTCGGACCGTCAGCTCGGCCCGGACCGCATCGCCATTCCGGCGCTGCTGGCAACGGCGGCCGTGCATCATCATTTGATCCGCAAGGGATTGCGCACCTCGGTCGGGCTCGTCGTGGAATCCGGCGAGCCGCGCGAGGTGCATCATTTCTGCTGTCTCGCCGGCTACGGCGCCGAGGCGATCAATCCCTATCTCGCTTTCGACACGCTGCTCGACATGCACAAGCGTGGCGAATTGCCAGCGGAGGTCGATGCCTACGAGGTCGTCTCCCGCTACATCAAGTCGATCGGCAAGGGCATCCTGAAGGTGATGTCCAAGATGGGCATCTCGACTTATCAGTCCTATTGCGGCGCGCAGATCTTCGATGCCATTGGGCTGAAGTCGGAGTTCGTGCACAAGTACTTCACCGGTACGGCGACGCTGATCGAAGGCGTCGGGCTGGACGAGATCGCCGCCGAAACGGTCAGCCGTCACACCGACGGCTTCGGCAACGACCCGGTGCTGCGCAACAGCCTCGAGGTCGGCGGCGAATACATGTTCCGCATGCGCGGCGAGGCCCATATCTGGTCGCCCGACGCAGTGGCGACCTTGCAGCACGCTGTGCGCCAGGGCTCGTGGGAGACGTTCAAGGACTATTCCGCCCAGATCGACAGCGAGACGGCGCAGGCGCAGACCATTCGCGGCATGTTCAAGATCAAGCTTGCGCAAGAGACCGGGCGCAAGAAGGTCGAACTCGACGAGGTGATGCCGGCGGCCGATATCGTCAAGCGCTTCTCGACCGGGGCGATGTCCTTCGGCTCGATCTCCAGGGAAGCGCACACGACGCTGGCGCGCGCCATGAACGCCATCGGCGGCAAGTCGAATACCGGCGAGGGCGGCGAAGAGGCCGACCGCTATCTGCCACTGCCGGGCGGCGGCAAGAACCCCGAACGCTCGGCGATCAAGCAGGTCGCTTCGGGACGCTTTGGCGTCACTGCCGAATATCTGGTCAATTCCGACATGATGCAGATCAAGGTCGCGCAAGGGGCAAAGCCCGGCGAGGGCGGCCAGCTGCCGGGCCACAAGGTCGACGCAACCATAGCCAAGGTCAGGCATTCGACGCCGGGCGTCGGCCTGATCTCGCCGCCGCCGCATCATGACATCTATTCGATCGAGGATCTGGCGCAGCTCATCTACGACCTGAAGAACGTCAATCCGGCGGCCGACGTATCGGTCAAGCTGGTCTCGGAAGTCGGCGTCGGCACGGTTGCGGCCGGCGTCGCCAAGGCGCGTGCCGACCACATCACCATATCAGGCTATGACGGCGGCACCGGCGCTTCGCCGCTGACCTCGCTCAAGCATGCCGGCAGCCCGTGGGAGATGGGCCTTGCCGAGACGCACCAGACGCTGGTGCTCAACGGCCTCAGGTCGCGCGTCGCGCTGCAGGTCGATGGCGGCCTGCGCACAGGGCGTGACGTCATCATCGGCGCGCTGCTCGGCGCCGACGAGTTCGGCTTCTCGACCGCGCCACTGATCGCGGCCGGCTGCATCATGATGCGCAAGTGCCATCTCAACACCTGCCCGGTCGGCGTCGCGACGCAGGACCCGGTGCTGCGCAAGCGCTTCAAGGGCACGCCCGAGCACGTCATCAACTTCTTCTTCTATGTGGCGGAAGAGGTGCGGGCGCTGCTTGCCGAGATGGGCTACACCCATCTCGACCAGATCATCGGCGACACCGACCTTCTGGAAAAGCGCGAGCTGATCCAGCACTGGAAGGCGCGCGGACTCGACTTCAGCAAGATGTTCTACAAGCCCGATGCGCCACACGAGGCGGTGCACTGGACCGAGCGGCAGAAGCATCCGATCGACGACGTGCTCGATCGCAAGCTGATCGAACTGGCAAAGCCGGCGCTTGAAGCCAGGCAGCCGGTCGGCATCGAACTGCCGATCCGCAACGTCGACCGTTCGACCGGCGCCATGCTGTCGGGCGAGGTGGCAAAGCGCTTCAAGCACAAGGGCCTGCGCGAGGACACGATCTCGGTGAAGCTCACCGGCACGGCCGGCCAATCCTTTGGGGCCTTTCTGGCGCGCGGGATTTCGTTCGAACTGGTGGGCGCTGCCAATGACTATGTCGGCAAGGGTCTGTCGGGCGGCCGCATCGTCATCCGCCCGCCGGAGAACACGAAAATCGTTGCTGCCGAGTCCATTATTGTCGGCAATACCGTGCTCTACGGCGCAACCGAGGGCCAGGCCTATTTCTGCGGCGTTGCCGGAGAGCGTTTTGCTGTGCGCAATTCGGGTGTCGCCGCGGTCGTTGAAGGCGTCGGCGACCACGGTTGCGAATACATGACCGGCGGTATCGTCGTCGTCATCGGCCAGACCGGCCGCAACTTCGCCGCCGGCATGTCGGGCGGCGTCGCCTATGTGCTCGACGAGGCGGGCGATTTCGCCGAACGCTGCAACATGGCGATGGTCGAGCTGGAGCCGGTTCCGGAAGAGGACGACCTGATGGAAAAGCTGCTCCACCATGGCGGCGATCTCGACCATAAGGGCCGTGTCGACGTATCGGGCGATATGACCAGCCACGACGAGGAGCGGCTCTACCAGCTGATCTCCAACCACGTCCACTACACGGGCTCGGTACGAGGTCGCGAAATCCTCGACGATTGGGCGACTTTCCGGCCGAAATTCCGGAAGATCATGCCGGTCGAATACCGCCGCGCGCTGATCGAGATGGAGCGGATGCGCATGAACGTGGCGGCGGAATAGATTTGGAAATTGCCGGGGGCCCATGCGTCCTGGCAACCATCTTCATCAACAATCCTGACCTCGGACTGAAGGTTGCCACGGCTGCCTTATGAGGTTAACGGGTGCGTCGCCAGGCGTACCTTCCGGACAGCAGGGACTGGACTATGGGCAAGGTAACAGGGTTTCTCGAGATCGACCGGCAGGTGCACAAGTACCAGCCGGCTTCCGACCGCATCCGGCATTTCCGTGAGTTCACGCTGCCGATGTCGGACAAGGAGGTCGAGAAACAGGCTGCGCGCTGCATGGATTGCGGCATTCCGTATTGCCATGGACCGACCGGCTGCCCGATCCACAACCAGATCCCCGACTGGAACGACCTCGTCTACAATGGCGACTGGGAAAACGCGATCCGCAACCTGCATTCGACCAACAATTTTCCGGAGTTTACCGGCCGCATCTGCCCCGCACCTTGCGAGGAAGCCTGCACGCTGAACCTCGAGGATATTCCGGTCGCCATAAAGACGATCGAGCAGGCGATTGCCGACAAAGCCTATGAAACCGGCCATATCCGGCCCTATCCGCCGGAACGGAAGACCGGCAAGCGCGTCGCGATCATCGGCTCGGGGCCGGCGGGAATGGCGGCTGCCCAGCAACTCGGCCGCGCCGGCCATGACGTTCACGTCTATGAGCGCGAGAGCCGGCCGGGCGGGCTGATGCGCTACGGTATCCCCGACTTCAAGATCGAGAAGCATTATATCGACCGGCGCATCGAGCAGATGCAGGGCGAAGGTGTCAGCTTCCATTGTGGCGTCAATGTCGGCGTCGACAAGCCGGTAGCCGAACTGCTCGCCGAATATGACGCGGTCCTCTATTGCGGCGGTTCCGAAACACCGCGTCCGGCCAACATCCCTGGCGACGATCTCGACGGCGTGCACGACGCGATGCCGTATCTGGTTCAGCAGAACAAGCGTATCGGCGGCGAGCCGATCCAGTCGGTGGCATGGCCGTCGCGCCCGATCGTCGCCGGCGGCCAGCACGTCGTCGTCGTCGGCGGCGGCGACACTGCCTCCGACTGCGTCGGTACCGCCTTCCGCCAGGGCGCGGTGCGCGTCACCCAGCTCGACATCCGGCCGCAGCCGCCGGAAAAGGAGGACAAGCTGTCGGTCTGGCCCTACTGGGCGACCAAGATGCGCACGTCGTCCTCGCAGGCCGAAGGCGCCGAGCGCGAATTCCAGGTGGCGACGCTTGAATTCATTGGCGAAGACGGCCAGCTGACCGGGGTAAAATGCTGCGAAGTCGACGAAAAGCGCAAGCCGATCGCGGGCACGGAATTCGTCATCCGCGCCGATCTCGCTTTCATCGCCATCGGCTTTGCCGGGCCAGCCGCTCGCGGGCCGGTCTCGGAACTCGACGGGCAGATGAAGATCGTCACCGACAGCCGCCGCTCGAAGAATGTCGAGGCCAATGACCGGGACTACAGGACCAGCGTCGAAAAGCTCTATGCGGCGGGCGACGTGCGGCGCGGCCAGTCGCTGGTCGTCTGGGCGATCCGCGAGGGCCGCCAGGCGGCGCGTGCAATCGACGAGGCGCTGATGGGATCGAGCGTGCTGCCGCGCTGAGCCCGTTCCGAAACTCTACAGAAAGAGGCGCCAGCTTTACTGCCGGATCGCCGTCGTCGTATCGGATGCGGCCGCCGTCGCAGGCTGTGTCTTGGGCGGCCAGGAGAAATCGTCAGCGCGGCCCGGTGAGGCGTCGGGCGCCTTGCCCTCGACGATCAGCCTTTCCCCCGGCAAATTCTTGTCAGCTTTTGCCGGCGGGGCGGCGCCGAGAAGTTCCGAACCGCCGTCCAGCGCCGGATCGCTGAGCAGCATCGGCACGGTGCGATCGACAGCTATCGGCGCGGCAGCAGGTGCCGGCGCCTCGACGGGAGCGCCGGCCGGGGCAGAAGCCGTCACCACGCTTCCCGGCGCGGCCAGCCCCAGGATCTTCATCAGCGGCTTTTCGGTATAGAAGGCGAGCTTGCGCTTGCCGGCCTTCGACATGTTGATGCCGTCGTCGGAGCGCAGGCGCACCGATTGGCCGTTGATGTCCGGTCCGCTGGTGATGAAGGCGCCGTTCTCGTCGACAAACCCGTCCCAGACGTCGACGAATTCGCCGCCGTGGCTTTCGGCGGACGAGCGGAAGATATCGTTGAAGGCCAGCATGTCGGAGGTCATTTTCGAGACCCGGAAGGCCGGCATGCCAACCCACAAATACGGCACCTTGGTTGCGGCGATGGCCTTGCCGAACGCATCGGTCCGGCGCTCGTATTCCTTGGTCCAGTTCTCGGATCGCGGCTGCTCGCGCACATCGCCGACGCGCATCTGCTGCCGGTCGTTGGATCCGAGCATGACGACGACGGCTGCCGGTTTTTCGGCAGCGATCAGCGACTTGACCTGTTCTGGCCAGTTGTAGACATCGTCACGCACGAAGCCGGACGATCCGTTGGCACGGACGACGATCCTGACGCCGGTGTTTTCGGCAAAGGCGGCGTCGAGCCCCTCAGCCAGCCCAGACGCCATGAAATCGCCGACCACCAGAACGACGCGTGCATCCGGCGCCTTCTCGGCCACTGGGGTTGTCGGCTCGGCCGGCGGCGGCCGGCGAACTGACCGGGGCTTTCTCAGCTTGGGCCTAGGCTTTGTTCTCTGGAATTCTCTCTGGAATTCGGGCGGCGGCTGCTCAAACCGCTCGCTTCTGCGCGGAAACAACAGGTCGCGCAGCGACCAGCCACGACTTTCCGGCTCCTGCGCCATGGCCGAGGTATGAAAGGCACTGGCGGCGCCGACTGCCAGAACGGCGATCGCCAGAACCAGAATCGGCACGCGACGAACAATTAACCGGATGCGCGCAGCCGAAACCAATCACCCTCTCCATCCCGTAACCGGCTCTAGTTCTGCCTGAGCCATTTGAGCACTTCCTTGCTAGGATACCCGTCCTGGGTCAAGCCGGCCTTTGCCTGGAAGGCCATGATGGCGGTTTTCGATCCGTCACCGATCTTGCCGTCGAACTTGCCGTCGTAAAAGCCGTGCTCGGAAAGTCGCTTCTGAAGCTCCTGCCTTTCCTCGAAGGAGAGCTTGGTAAACGGTCGCTTCCAGTCCTGCACAAGCCCGCCATAGCCGGCGATTTCGTCGGCAAGAAGGCCCACGGCGAGCGCATATTTGTCAGCATTGTTGTAACGCTTGATGACCGAGAAATTCGTGATCATCAGGAAAGCCGGCCCGCCGCGGCCGCCGGGCAGCTTCAACGTCGCCTTGTCGGCACCGTTCTTGAACGGCTTGCCGTTGGCACGGGTGACGCCCAGCGCCTGCCATTGCGACAGCGACTTCGAGCCTCCGGGCAGCTTCTTGCCGTCCGGAAGGCTGACTTCATAGCCCCAGGTCTTGCCTGCCTGCCAGCCGTTCTTCCGCAGCAAATTGGCGGCTGTCGCCAGTGCGTCGGGAATAGAATTCCAGATGTCGCGCTTGCCGTTGCCGTCCATATCGACCGCATAGGACAGGTAGCTGGTAGGGATGAACTGGGTATGGCCCATCGCGCCGGCCCATGAGCCGCTGAGATGGCTTTCGTCGATGTCGCCGGTTTGCAGGATCTTCAGCGCCGCGATCAGCTGGGTGCGGGCAAATTTCGCTCGCTTGGGGTCCGCATAACCAAGCGTCGCCAGCGAGCGCACGACATTGCGCATGATATCATCGCGCTTGAGGGTTTCGCCGTAGTTCGATTCCATCGACCAGATGGCCAGCAGGATGTAGCGGTCGACGCCGTATCTTGCCTCGATCCTGTCCAGCCAAGGCTTCCATTTCCTTGCCATTTGCTGGCCGACGGCGACCGACTGGTCATGGACGCGGTTGTCGAAATAATCCCAGGCGGGTGCGGTGAATTCGGGCTGAGTACGAGCCTTTTCCAGCACCACCGGGTCAGCATCGTTGATGCCCTTGAATGCCTGGTCGTAGACGGAGCCGGAAACGCCGCTCGCCACGGCGGTAGCACGGAAGCTGGCGACCCATTGGCGGAAGCCGGCATCGGCAAAAGCCGGCCCGCTGGGCATGAGCAAAGCAAGCGAGAGGCTGGCGGCCGTCAGGACGCTGGTGAAGCGCCTTGCGGCGTTGCGAACGGACATCTTTTCCTCCTTCTTCATCTCAGGAAGACTATTCATCGCCGAACCCGGTTAGCATTTGGTTTACCATAGGTGCCGTGCGGGGTGAAAAGATGCGTCAATGCTTTACCAGCTGAGATTTATGACCCACCGTTCAGTAATCCTCGATTTCGGCATGAAAATGTCTCGAATCGGGATTGCCGAACAGGCATGCAAATGGATAATTGGCACATGAAGAGAGTTCGCAAGGCAGTGTTCCCGGTTGCCGGTCTCGGCACGCGCTTTCTCCCTGCTACCAAGGCCATTCCCAAGGAAATGCTGACGGTCGTCGACAGGCCGGTCATCCAGTATGTGGTCGATGAGGCGCGCGATGCCGGGATCGAGCATTTCATCTTCGTGACCGGCCGCAACAAGGCGGTCATCGAGGATCACTTCGATGTCCAGTTCGAGCTCTACGACACGCTTGCGCAGCGCGGCAAGGACGACCAGCTCGCCCGCCTGCAGCGGCTGCAGCCGGCGCCGGGGCAGACCAGCTTCACCCGCCAGCAGGTACCACTCGGCCTTGGTCACGCCGTCTGGTGCGCGCGCGAGCTTGTCGGCGACGAGCCCTTTGCGCTGCTGTTACCCGACATGATCATGCAGTCGGAAAAAAGCTGCATGAAGGATATGGTCGAGCTTTACGCCGAGACCGGCAACAACATCGTCGCCGTGCAGGAATGCGATCCGGCCGAGGCGCACAAATACGGCATTGTCGGCCGCGGCGATGACGCACATCACGGTTTCCGCATCACCGGCATGGTGGAAAAGCCGAAGACCGGCACGGCGCCGTCGAACCTCTACATCAACGGACGCTACATCCTGCAGCCTGAGATATTCAAGATACTCGAAGGCCAGGAAAAAGGCGCCGGCAACGAGATCCAGCTCACCGATGCAATGCTGAAACTGCAGAAACAACAGCCCTTCTACGGCTATCATTATCGCGGGCGCACGTTCGACTGCGGCTCGCCCGAAGGCTTCGTCGAGGCCAACGTTGCCTTCGCGCTGTGGCGCAGCGACATGAATGCAAGCATGGCCGGTGTCATTCGCACACTTCTCGACGAACTCGCGCCGTCAGAGCGCCGCGGCCTAGCCTTATAGTGTCAGCACCGGTTGCCGCGCTGGTCGGCGAAAGCGCGCCGCGTTCGATCGGCCTCATGCGACGCGCTTAGGCTCTTGTTTTATGCCAGTCGTTATCGCAAAACCGCTGCACACCTTTGCGCGACATGCATTTAGCGCTGCAACTTCACGCCAACGAAAATGCTATTGGCCGTGTAGTCGCGCCCAACCAGGTTGCTGGTCAGTTTTTCAGTCCTGGCGCGGGTGGTTAGCCCGGTGTAGCGGTTCAGCCACCACGTCAGCCCTGCCTCGGCGCTCAGCGTCAAATCATGATCGTCGGAGCCGGTATAGTCGCGCCATTCAAGGCCGAGAGCGGCATTTCCGGTCAGGTTGGCGCGGATCTGCCGCTCGCCCGTGAGGCTGCCGGAATAGAGCATGGAGCCGCTTTCGCCCGCATTCGTCGTGTTCTCGGCGGTCGTCTGTGCGGTGAGCCCGATCGTGGTGCCGCGTTCCGGCGACCATTTGAGATCGGCATTGACCGTCGCGCCCGAAATCGCCGGCAGGGCGTCGTCGTCGATGGCTTCGCGCAGCCATCCGACCGAGAACTCGCCGGTAAGCTTCTCGCGGAGATCGAGCTCGACGCCGGCCCGTGCGCCAAGCCTGGTCGAGGAGCGCTGGAAGCCGTTTGGATCGACGCGCAAATCATAAGCGCGCCGGCCGATCTCGATTTCGGTGAACGGCGTGATGGCAGGCGAGATCTCGTAACCAGTGCGCAAAATGGCCGTGTAGAGCGTCGAGTCGCGGCCCTTCTGCGACAGTGATCCGCCCGACGAAAGCTTAGCGTCGCCAAAGATGTCGTGCTCGACCGCGCCGGTCAGCGCGAAGCGCATCTTGCCGGCATCCTTCTCGACGGCGAGACTGCCGTTCACTGTCTGGCGCACCGGCTGGCCAACGGCGCCGACGACTGCGTCCGGCGCCGAGGCCGATTCGGGCACGGCCTCATAGCCCAGCTTGGCGATGGCGCGCAGATCATTGTCGAGATCGATGTTGAGTGTGCCGTCGACGTGGCCTTGCGCCTCGTGAATGTCATAGCCGGACAAGGTTTCGCGGAAGATGCCATAGCCCTCAACCGTCGCTGAATTCTCCTGCCAATCGGAGACGGCGTTGAAGCGCAGCGTCGTTTCCGACAGCAGGGCCGGCTTGCCGAGGCTGCTCGAATCGGCGTTTGTCGAAGACGTCAGGCCTTGCTCGAGCGTCGGCCGGATCACGAACGAGCCGAGCTTGATGCCGGTGGCGGCGAACGGGTCGTCCTCGTTCTTTTTGTTCTGGCCTTCGATGGCTTCGGTGCGCTCGGCGCCGGGGTCGAGCCTGAGCCTTTCGGCGGAATCGATGGTCACCGCACGGCGGTTAGCCGTATCCTGCTCGTCTATGGCGGCGGTATCGGTGTCCTTGGTCGTCGCTGCAGTCGCGGTTCTCTTGCTCGTATGGCTGTCCGTGGTCTCGGCTTCGGCGTTGGCGGCGTTGGCGGCGCGCGTCGCGCTTGGCCGCCGTCGCGGCGGCGGAGCTGGGTTGTCGGGAAATGGGTCGCCGCTGGCCGCCGGCGGATCGAAAGTGCCGCCGGTTGCGGCCGCTTCGCCCGTGCCGTCGTCAGGCAACGCCCCCTGGCTGGTCGGACGATAGGTAGGCAGCGGCGTATTGTCGTTGGGGGTTGCAGCCGCCTGGGCGGCTTGGGTTCCAGCCATGCTCGTTTGCCTGATCTTGTACTGCTGGTCGTCCAGGTTTGGCGAATCCGAAACCTCGCCGCGCAGCTCGGTTTCCTGGGCGCAAAGCAGTGTCGGACGCGACAACGCAAAGACAGTGGTTGCCAGCAGCAATGCGCGAACCGCCTTGCCCTTTCGTCCCATTTTGTTTTGAGGCTGAAACCCGGACATCGGCACCACTGCTTGCGCGGCGCACGCGCGCCATACTTACGAAACCGTAAATGGGGATGGTTAACGGAGCGTTGAGGGATGGCCCGTCAGGGTGTTCGGAGCGGCAATTCCGTTGGACAGGCGCGTGCCGAAGCGCTAATCGCATCGTCCATGGACGTGAAATCCCCAGACAGGAAGCGGCACGACGGGCAGGCCGCGATTGCCTCGGCGCTGAGAACGGTGGCGACAGAGCAGGCCGGCGTCGCGGCATTGGCCGACGCGCTCGAAAACGGGCTGGCCGAGCCGTTCGCACGGGCCGTCGACATGGTGTCGCAGATCGATGGCCGCGTCATCGTCACCGGGGTCGGCAAAAGCGGCCATATCGGCTCGAAGATTGCCGCAACGCTCGCCTCGACCGGCACGCCGGCCTTCTTCGTTCACCCTGCCGAAGCCAATCACGGCGACCTCGGCATGATCGCCAGGAACGACGCCATCATCGCCCTGTCGTGGTCGGGGGAAAGCCTCGAGCTCAAGGGCATCATCGCCTATTCGAGGCGCTTCTCGATCCCGCTGGTCGCGGTCACCGCGGGCGAAAAATCGGCGCTGGCGCGTGCGGCCGACGTGGTGCTTCTGCTGCCGCGAGCACCGGAAGCCTGCCCGCACGGCCTTGCGCCGACGACCTCGACGCTGCTGCAAATGGTGATGGGCGATGCGCTGGCCATCGCGCTGCTCGAGGCACGCGGCTTCACCCCGGACCATTTCCGCACGTTCCATCCCGGCGGCCAGCTCGGAGCCAACCTGACTCAGATCCGCGAGATCATGCATGTCGGTGACAGGCTGCCGCTGGTGTCGTCCGGCACCGGCATGCGCGAGGCAATCCTCGAATTGTCGCGCAAGGGGTTTGGCTGCGTGGCGGTGACTGCGGCGGACGGCAAGCTGATCGGCATCATCACCGATGGCGACATCAGGCGCCATATCGGCAGCGATCTCTTGGCCATGAGCGTCGATCAGGTGATGACCAGAGAGCCAAAAATGGCCGCGCCCGACACGCTGGTGGCGACGGCGCTGCAGACGATCAACGACTCGGCCATTACCAGCCTGATGGTGGTCGAAGGCAGGCGGCCGATCGGGCTCGTCCATCTGCACGACCTGCTGCGTATCGGTGCTGCCTAGTCTGGCGAGTTTTCTAGACCGCCTCGACCGTCAGTTCCAGATCGGTATCAGCGGCACCCGTCACGCGCACCTGCGTGCCGGCCGGGAGGTCGGGGCCGGAGACACGCCACAACGTGTCGCCCAGCTTGATGCGGCCGCGCCCATTCTTGATCGGCTCGGCAAGGGTCGCCGTCCGGCCGACCATCTGTGCGCCGCGGCGGTTGAGCAGAGGCTGGTCGGTCTCATCGTGGCGTCCGCCCACCAGCCGCTTGCCGACATAAGCCGAGACCAGCGACAGCACGAGGAAGGCGACGACCTGGACCTGCCAGGTCCAGAAACCGGCGTCCCAGATGAGCAGCGAGACGACGCCGATCAACAGCGCGGCAATGCCGATCCACAGCATGAAAATGCCGGGCGCGATGACCTCCATCACCAGCAGGATGAGGCCGAGGACCATCCAGCTCCACGGGCCGAGTTCGGAAACAATGCGGTCGAACATGGCCTCAGGTCTCGCTGGGACGAACCACGGGCGGGCGGGCCTGTCGTGCTGGACCGGCGGTGCCTTCGCCCTTGAAAACTTCCCTGGCGATTTCGCCAATGCCGCCAAGCGTGCCGATCAGTGAGGAAGCCTCTATCGGCATCAGCACGAGTTTACTGTTTGTCGCGGAGCCGATCCTGGTCAGCGCTTCCGTGTATTTCAGCGCGACGAAGTAGTTGAGCGCCTGCACGTCACCCTTGGAAATCGCCTCCGACACCACCTGCGTGGCGCGTGCTTCAGCCTCGGCCGATCGCTCGCGCGCCTCGGCGTCGCGGAAGGCGGCTTCCTTGCGCCCCTCGGCCTCCAGAATCTGCGACTGCTTGAGGCCCTCGGCGGCGAGGATCTGGGCGCGCTTATTGCGCTCGGCCATCATCTGGCGGCCCATCGATTCGACGAGATTGGCCGGCGGGTTGATGTCCTTGATCTCGACACGGGTGATCTTGATGCCCCAGGGATGCGCGGCCTCGTCGACGACGCGCAGCAGGCGCTCGTTGATGGCGTCCCGGTTCGACAACAGCTCGTCGAGGTCCATCGAGCCCATGACGGTGCGGATGTTGGTCATCGTCAAATTGAGGATAGCGTTCTGCAGGCCGGCGACCTGGTAGGCGGCCTGCGCCGCGTTGAGCACCTGATAAAAGGCGACGCCGTCGACGGCAACGGTGGCGTTGTCGCGCGTGATGATCTCCTGCGTCGGGACGTCGAGCACCTGCTCCATCATGTTCATCTTGGCGCCGATACGATCGACGAAGGGCACGATGAGGTTGAGGCCCGGGCTCAATGTCTTGGTGTAACGGCCGAAGCGTTCGACGGTATAATTATAGCCTTGCGGAATTGTCCGGATGCCTTTGAAAAGCACCAGCACGACAAGGGCGACAAGAACAAGAAGCGCGATATCGAAACCACTGAAACCCATTTGGCTCTCCCCTCAAAGGCCGGCCATGCCGGACAGTTCCACGCGGCCGGCTTGATCAAACACTTAAGTGTGTTTCAGCAACGTTACAATCAGGTGATTATGGATTGCCGGTGAATAGACGGGTGATCTGTTCAGGCCCAGCCGGACAGCTCGCGCCGTACCATTGCCTCGATCACCGCCATGCCCTCGGCACTGTCGTTGAGGCAAGGGATGTGTGTGAACTTTTCACCGCCGGCATGGTGGAAGGTCTCGGCCGCTTCCCTGCCGATCTCGTCCAGCGTCTCGATGCAGTCGACGGAAAAGCCCGGGTTGACGATGGCGATCGATTTCACGCCTTCGCGCCCTAGTCTTTCGACCGTCTTGTCGGTGTAGGGCTGCAGCCATTCCTGCGCGCCGAAGCGCGACTGAAAGGTGGTGATCAGCTTCTTTTCATCCCAGCCGAGCTTTTCGCGCAGCAGCCGCGTCGTCTCGAGGCAATGGGCTTGGTAGGGATCGCCCTTGTCGGAATAGGGTTTCGGAATGCCGTGATAGGAAGCGATGACAATTTCCGGTTCGAAGTCGAGGCTCGCCAGATGCTTTTCGATCGAACGGGCGAGCGCCTCGATATAGGCCGGCTCGTTGTAATAGGGCGGCACGCTGCGAATGGCCGGGGCGCGGCGCATCTTCATTAGCGCGCGAAACAGCTGGTCGTTGGCAGTCGCAGTCGTCGTCGCCGAATATTGCGGATAGAGCGGGAAAGACAGGATGCGGTCGCAGCCTTGCTCGACCAGTCTCTCGGCCACGCTCGCGGTCGAAGGGTTGCCGTAGCGCATCGCCCAGTCGACAACGACATTGGGTAGGTCGCCGAGCGCGAGCCCGAGCTTCTCGGCCTGGGCGCGGGTGTAGGTGCGCAGCGGCGACTCGTTGCGCTCCCGGTTCCATATCCTGGCATAGTTGGCGCCCGACTTCTTCGGCCGGGTGGTGAGGACCACGCCGTAGAGGATCGGATACCAGATCGCCTTGTTTAGCTCGATGACGCGTGGATCGGACAGAAACTCCCGGAGGTAGCGCCACATCGGCTTGAAGCCGGTGCCGTCGGGGGTGCCGAGATTGATCAGCATGACACCGACCTTGCCGGTCCTGACCGGAGGGCGCCCTGCCGACGGCGAGGCGGCGGTCTTCTCGGCTTTGATTTCAGCAGGGTTGGCAAGCGTCATGAGGTTCTCCAACACCGCGAACCAACGGTGCCGCGGCGAAATTAGCGATGCCGCGCCGGTTTTCAAATGCTGCGTCTGGCCGCACCTTATCCCAGAAATGCAACACCCGCCCGGTCTGCCGGGCGGGTGCATTGCGTTCCTGCGGCCGGATTACTTCGACGCCGCCGGGATCGTCAAAGTTGCGCCGACCGGCAGCCGGCGTGGCTCGTAGGCTTTGTTGGCATCGGAAATCATTTTCCATTTGGTGCCGTCGCCATAGGCCTTCACCGCGAGATCCCAGTAGGTATCGCCGGCGACGATTACATGGCTGCCTTCGGCCGGTGCCGGCTCAGCCGGCTTGGCGGGCTCGGCAGGTTTTGCCGGCTCGGTTGGCGCCGGTTCACTTGGGGCCGGCTGACTCGGGGCCGGCGCTGTCTCGGCGGGCTCGGCCGGAGCAGGGGTCGCCGGAGCCGGTGTGACCGGAGCCGCAGGTGCCGCCGGCTGGGCCGGCTCGGCGGGTGCGGGTGCCGCCGGCGCGGTTTCCGCCGGGACGGCCGGCGGTGTCTTGGAAATGTCGCCTGAGCCGGCCGGCATTTCGGGCATTGCCGGTTCAGCAGGCTTTACCGGCGCAGCCTCAGCAGGTTTTGGCGGTTCGGCAGGCTTGGCCGGTTCCGCGGCCGGGGTCACGGTCGCGGCGATCTCGGTGATGCGGCCGTCGAGCTTGGGCGTATAGGGCCGGTGCGCGCCGAGGTAGTCGGCGACGACCTGTTCCAGCCCGGGGCCGTAATCATAGGCGTTCTTGGCCTTCTCGGCGAACACCTTATAGCCGTCGCCGCCCTGGCGGACATAGTTGTTGGTGGCGACAAGGTAATCCTTGTCCGGCTTGATCGGCGTCCAGACGCCGCCTTCCATGACCTCGACCGATTTGACGCGTCCGTTAGGCGGTGCCGATCTGTCGAACGCATATTTCAGGCCGGCAACCTGCGGGAAGCGCCCGGCGCCGTCCTCGACCTGGCTGAGGCCGCTTTCGAGGCCGGCAACCAGATCCTTGCCGGAGATATGGAAGGTCGCCAGCGTGTTCTGAAACGGCAGAACGGTGAGAATCTCACCCATAGTGACGGTGCCCTGGTCGATCGAGGCGCGCAAGCCGCCGCCATTCGAGATGACGATCTCGACACCCTGGCCCCTGACCCGGTCGAGGACGGCGTCGGAGACCAGATTGCCCATCTCGCATTCGCGGGCGCGGCAGTTTTCCCGACTGCCGTCGATCGCCTTGGTGGTCTCGGCGACTTCCTTGTTCTTCAAAGCCTCGATCGGCGCGCCGAGTTCCTTGATGCGGGCAAGCACGGCGGGGTCGGGCGTGATCGATTTGTCGAGATGTATGGGATCGCCGCTCGCCTCTTTGACAACGCCGTTGTCGTCGAACACGACCTTGAGCTCGCCGAGATATTTCGAATAGGACGCCGCCTGGACGACCGGCACTTTGTAGCCGTCCGGATTGTCGACCATCGTCGGATAAGGGCCTTCCGCCTTGGGGTCGGTGTTGGAGAGCAGCGAATGGCTGTGGCCGCCGACCACCACGTCGACGCCCGGGATCTTGGCGATCACGTCGCGCTCGCGCTTGTAGCCGATATGGGTGACCGCGATGATTTTGTTGACGCCCTCTCCCTTCAGTTTCTCGACCTCGGCGGTGATCGACTTGACGTCGTCTTCGATGGCGATGTTCGGGCCAGGCGAGGCAAGCTCCGGCGTGTCGTTGGTGACCGCACCGACGATGCCGATCTTCTGGCCGCCGACCTCGACCACGATCGATGGCTTGACGCGGTCGCCGAGCTTGGATTGCGCATTGGCCTTCACGTTGGCGCCGAGCACCGGAAACTGGATCATGTCGAGAAACGGCGCCAGCGCCGACTCGCCATCGTCGAACTCATGGTTGCCGAGAGCCTCGGCATCGAACTTCATCTGGTTGAGGAATTCGCCTTCTGTCTTGCCCTTGTAGGTCGTGTAGAAGAGTGAGCCCTGGAAATTGTCGCCGGCGCTGAGCAGCAGCACGTTCTGGCCTTCCAGCTTCTTGCGCTCCTGCGCGATCGCTGTGACGAGGCGGGCGGCGCCGCCGACGCATTCACCCTTGGTCTCCTCCTCGGCCGAGCAGGTCGATTCGTACTTGTTGTTGCTCTCGATGCGGCTGTGCCAGTCGTTGATGTGCAGGATGTTCAGCGTGTAGTCGGCAAAGGATGCCCCTGCCGACAGGCCAAGCGCCGATGCCGACAGCGCGGCGATGGCAGCGATCTTCTTCATTCTCGTCTCCCGGATGACTCGAGTACAGCGCCGCGCGTCATTTGGGACGCGCAAAGGACGCTGTACCATTTTTATTTTGCGCATGATCCTTTCCGAAAATCGACTCCGATTTTCGGGGTCATGCGCAGACGCGTTTAACGCTCTTGTTTGACTTGGATGTAACAGCCTCTCGGGCCATGTTCACATCGCGTTTCAGTCGATGCAAGCGGAAATCGGCATCAGCTTTGCCGGCGCAAGAAAACGGCGGCTTGAAGCCGCCGCCTTGTGCAAAGTCAATTCGGAATCGAACTTCAGGTGCGCCTGGTCAGCACAAAATTCTGTCCGCTCGCGCTGGTGCAATTGAGCTGGCTGGTCGAGACCATCAAGCAGTTGAAGCTGATCGGCGTCTGGCGGATCAGCGAAGTGCCATGGATCTCGACCGAGGTGCCGCCGGTCATGGTGTAGCTGCCATCGGCAAGCTTCTGACCGGTATCGGTGGCGACGGTCGCGAAGCTGCCGCCCTTGAAGGTGGATAAGCCGGTGCCCTGCGCGTCGATCCAGGAGCCTTCGACCCCTTTGGCGGTGATCACCGGTGGCTCGCCCGGGCCGGTGGTGGTGCAGGCCGCCAACGTGACGGCAGCGGCCGCGGCAATGCCAGCCGAAAGCAGTCTTTGCGCAATCGTCATCATCAAGATCCTCTCCTCTCGCATCGGCTCGAAAATCGATCCGATTTTCGGAAAGCACGATGCGCACATTCAAAGTGCTGGAGCGTACTTTGTGCGTCCAAATGGACGCACGTCGCTCTAGGCCGCCCCTCTTCAATCGCCCGATTTCCGGGCGATTGCAAGCTGGCGGAGTGTCGAGGCAACGCTGCTATCGAACGAGGATGTTGCGGAATTGCCACGGGTCTTTGGTGTCGAGGTCCTCGGGAAACAGACCAGGCCGATTGTCGAGCGGTGTCCAGTCCGTATAATAGCTCCTGACCGGCCCCAGATAGGGGTTCTGCACGTCGAGGCAGCGCTTGTAATCCATCTCGTCGGCTTCGACGATGCCGGCCTCCGGATTTTCCAGCGCCCAGACCATGCCCGCCAGCACCGCCGACGTGACCTGCATGCCGGTGGCGTTCTGATAGGGCGCCAGCTTGCGCGCCTCGGCCAGCGACAGCTGCGAGCCGTACCAGTAGGCGTTCTTGGCGTGGCCGTAGAGCAGCACGCCGAGTTCGTCGATGCCATCGACCAATTCGTTTTCGTCGAGCACGTGATGCACGGGCTGAGCCTTGCCGGCGGCACCGAACATCTCGTGCAGCGACAGCACGGCGTCGTTGCAGGGATGATAGGCGTAATGGCAGGTCGGCCGGTACTGCACCTTGCCCTTCTTGCCATGCAAGGTGAAGAAATCGGCAATCGAAATCGCCTCATTATGCGTCACCAGGAAGCCGTATTGCGGACCGGCCGTCGGGCACCATGTGCGCACGCGCGTGTTGGCGCCGGGCTGCTCCAGAAAGATAGCGGCCTTCGAGCCGTTCTTGTGCTTTTTGGCGTTCTTCGGCATCCACGCCTCGTGCGTGCCCCAACCGAGCTCGGCCGGCTGCAGGCCTTCCGAAATGAAGCCTTCGACCGACCAGGTGTTCCAGAACACGTTCATCGGCTTGGGTTTCTTGGTGCGCTGGGTGTCGCGCTCGGCGATATGGATGCCCTTGACGCCGGCCTTCTTCATCAGCTTGGCCCAGCCTTCGCGATCGTGCTGCGCGGGTTCCGCGAAGTCGAGGCCAAGATCTGTGGCGAGGTTGACCAGTGCCTGCTTGACGAACCACGAGACCATGCCGGGATTGGCGCCGCAGCATGAGATCGCCGTGGTCCCGCCCGGGTTCTTCGCGATTTCGGTACGCACCGTTTCGCGCAGCGCATAATTGGTGCGTGAGGCGTTGTCGGCCTTTTCGTCGAAATAAAAGCCGAGCCAGGGCTCGACCACCGTGTCGATGTAGAGGACGCCAAGCTTGCGGCAGAGCTTCATCAACTCGAGCGAGGAAGTGTCGACCGACAGGTTGACACAGAAGCCCTGGCCGCCGCCATTGGTCAAAAGCGGCGTCAGCAGCTTCTTGTAGTTCTTCTTGGTCACTGCATCCTGCATGAAAGTGATGCCGCGCTCGTCGAGCAATTTGCGGTCGCCGTCGCGCGGGTCGATGACGGTCATGCGCGACTTGTCGAATTTGAAATGGCGCTCGATCAGCGGCAGCGTTCCCCGTCCGATCGAGCCGAAGCCGATCATCACGACAGGGCCGGTGATCTCACCGTAAACGGGCCAGTTTTCATTCGCCATTTATCGATTACTCCCTCAAAAAACGCTTCGGAACAGCGGCTTGGCCGCGGCGCGACAAACCATAGATCATTGTCACAATAAAGCGAAAAGCGGACGGCCGGCCTCACGCCGCGCCATCCCGGCTACGGCTCGACCTGTCTTGCGAATTCAGGCTTGAAGAGGGCATGTGCCTCGGAGACCGGCAGTTCAAGCAGATCGTCGGCGCAGGCCTGGATGGCATGCGGTAGGGTCTGGAGCCCGAACACCAGAACCTGCTTGTCGCCCTCACGCCAGAGGCTGACCGCCAAATATTCGCCGATGAGATCGTCCATACCGCATTCGGCTTCGTGATCAATATCGGTCTGGTCGGTCGGTTTCTTGCGCCGCTGCTTGACCAAGGAGACGAGGGAAGGACCGGGCTTGCCATCCACCGTATCCGAGAAAATGTCCTGAAGGCCAAGCAGGACGCCGCGCCGCACATCCATGATGTAGGCGTCCGAATAGTTGGTCGGATGCGCTCCGCCGCAGAAGATGCTGCCGGACTCCCGCCAGCTCATCAGCAGCGGCGTCAGCGAGCTCACTTCGAATGTGCTGTCCGCATAGCCTCCGAGCGTGCCGTCGTTCACGCCGTCAATCGGCCCGCCTTCGTTGAAACCGGCATATTGCGCCGCCACGCAGCCCAGTGCGCCGATGTTTGCGCGCCAGTGCCTGTCTTGCAGCAGAGCATTCGCGGCCTCGATCGGAACGTTGCCGGACAGTTCGACAATGCGCGGCGTGGCGAATTTGGTGCGGGGGTCGACGACATAGCGGTAGGTCGCGTCCGGCCAGCCAGTCGTCTTGCCGTTATCAAGCTGAGTGTTCAGCCGCAGATAGTCATACGGGGACGTCTCCATGGTGATCGGCGTGTCATTGGCGAAGAACTTCATGAAGCTGAAATCGTAGAGATCGAGCGGGCTGCCGGGCTCGTTCCCGGTCACCTGCCGACTTGCGACCCGCTCCAATCTGAGCGGCAGCGCCCTCTTTCCGTTCCAACTGCCTTCAAGGGTCTTGCCGTTACTGGACGAGGCCAGGCGCCACACGGCGGCAATCGGCGCGGCCTTTCCGTCATCGCAATTGTCGGCGCCGCATGCCTCCTCCTCGGCCAGTTCGAACCTGCTGCCCTTTTGGGACCGGGCCTGCAGCGGGATGTCGACGCCCTTCGAGCGGTAGAAATAGCGGCCGGCCAGCGGGCTGCCGGGCGCCGCGGGGTCGTCGGTGAATTCGACGACGATATCGCTCTTTCCAAGCTTGCCGGCATAAGTCACCGGCTCTGCCTCGGCTGCTGTCGACAGTACCAGGATCGCGGCCATGAACGTGACCGGCCTGCTAAGATGCTGGATCATTGCTCCCCAAGCCACAAGTTAGAGTTGTCGTCCGCCAGTAGTCACGGTCGGCTGTCAGGCCCTTTTAGTCAAGTTGTGCCTCGTCCAGCACCAGACGCTGCTCAGCGAAAAAAAGCTGCGACGCCGCCCCTGGTGCGGATGCCGCATCCGCCCGTTTCAGCGGATTTTTGTCCTCGGCGCGGCTGTGGAGGCTCGAACCACCAGTTCTACCGGCAGAACGACCTGGCGGGGGGCTTCATTGTCAAGAACCATTCGGGCGGCAAGCCTGCCTTTTCCGATCACGTCTTGCGCGACAGTAGTCATCGGAGGCGTGGTGCGTGCGGATTCAGCGGTGCCGTCAAAGCCGACGACCGATACGTGGCCCGGCACGTCTATGCCGCGGCGAACCGCCTCGTCCAATATCGTGATCGCCTGCCAGTCCGACATGGTCAGGATCGCGGTTGCTTCAGGCACCCTGTCGAACACCACTGCTCCGGCAGACGGCTCGCCTGGGATCGTCTCGATGATCGGGACATTATCGATTGACAAATTCGCCTCCGCCAAACCCTGTTTGAAACCGTCGAGCCTTTCATCGTCGAGCGGGAAGCCGGCCAGAAGCGGGCGCGTTGCGTGTCCGGGCATGTGGACAATCGGCGGGCCGGGAGTCCGGCGCACCGAAAGGATGGCAAAATGCCGGTGCCCCAGCCCGGTCAAATGCCGGACTGCAGCAACCGCGCCGCTCCGGCCGTCGATCTTTATCGAGTTGATATCGGGACCTGCGTCGCTTTCGAGAATGACGAAGGGCAGACGGCGTCTCTGGACCGAAACTATGAGACCAATGTCGGCGCTGTGACCAAGGATAAAGCCGTCAACCAGGGCATCGCGGATGCTGGCGAAGCGCGTGTTGTCGGTGCCGTTTACAAGGCTGAGCGTCGTTCCAGCCTCGTCGCAGGCGAGCGAAACGCCGAGCACCAGCTCGCGGCCGTATGGGCTTCTCATCACTTCGGAGATGGCATAGGCGCCAGGCGGCATGAACCCGATGGCATTGAACTTGCCGTCCCGCAGCAATCGTCCTTTCGGATCGGGGCCGCCAAACCCGAGCGCTCGCGCGGCCGCTTCGACGCGCTCGCGCAATTCAGGCCTGACCAGCTCCGGCCGGTTGAAGACGTTGGAGACAGTCCCCCGGGAAACTCCGGCAGCCTTGCCGACATCGGCTAGGGTGGGCATTGGCGATTCACTCGTTTTCCCTGAGGTAGACCATTTTTTGGAGCGCTCCAAGAATTTTATTGACTCCAAACCGAAATAGGTGGATCGTGTCTCTTGGAGCGCTCCAAGAGCACATATTCGAAGTGTTTCTGCGACTAAGACATTGAGAATCGTCAAATGGCGTGGCCGCAGCGGCCATGCCCAAGGAGAGGATGATGGCAGAAACCAATGTTTTTCCAGCCTCGCTCGTCGGCAAGACTTTCGACTGCGTTTTCGGCCCCTTCGTGCCGCGGCTGACGTTTCTCTCGGCGCAGGAATTGCACATCCAGGCGTCGATCGGGACCACCGAAATCGACGAGGTGGTCAATGTCGGCCTGACCAGCGTACGCCAGAATCTCGTGCTCGCGAGCTGGACGGAGAAAAGCGGCAACTTCATTGTGCAGTTGCAGGACCACGAGGAGGGGATCGTTCATAATTATGCGCGGCTGGCCGATGGGCAGCTCTTCTGTGCCCAGGGCGCCATTCAAGTCGTTCCTGCATAAGGGAGGAAAATGCGATGGAACTCGCTTACGACAGTCATCTGCTTGCTCGAATTCTGCTGAGTGTCGCGACCGTGGGCTACGGTGTGGTGATGATCAAAGCCGACTTGAACGCCACCCACGCCACCAACCCGCTCTGGACTCCCCACGCCCGGTTTCACGTCGTCTGGCAGGTGTTGAGCTATACCGGAGTGGCGCTGATTGCGCTCGGACTCATCTGGATCAAGGGGCAACTCGAAGCCGAGCGGCTCTATCTCGCGGGCGGATTGGCCGCGGCCATGTATGGAGCATTCTTCGCGGCCATGCTCTCGCGGCCGATCTACGGCGGCGTGCTGTATGACGAGAACGGCTATCTGCCGTTCCGGCCGCCGTTTGGACCGGCGGGCTGGCGGTGGGATGTCAACGTCACAGTCTTTACCGCGATGTCCGCGATCCTGCTGCTGGGCGTGGCTGCGATTTAGGGAATCCCAGGAAAAGTGTGAAACGGTTTTCCGTCCGGAATTGCGCAAGAACAAGCAAGGACAAAGAGATAGAGCGGTTCGGCGCTTCCGTGAAACGACGAACTGCTCTAGCAACTGTAGTACTAGGACAGCGCCAGCGCCCCGAGCCGCTCGACCAACCGGTCACGGTCGGCGGTCATCCCCTTGTAGTCGAGCTGTGCCTCGTCCAGCGCCAGAAGTTGTTCGGCAAAGGACGCTGCGAGCGCCGCGCGGTCGCGGAGGCGCTCCAGCACGGCGAGCGGGTCGAGATGAATGCGGATGGTGAAGAGTATGTCGCCCGAGACCGGGAGCTTTCTCAGCGTCTGACGCTCGACGCGGATGAAAGCATGAGCGTCGATGTCGCCGTCCGGGAATCTCGACGGGCGATTGCTGGCGCGGTCGATGCGTTCGATGTTGGAGAGCGGATGGTAGAGTGCGTCGCCCGCCTGGATCGACCAGTTGTAGCGCTCGACGGCTTGGCCCTGGAGGCCATCGAACATGCGGTTGATGAGATCGGCCGGGCGTGTGCCTGGACCGAAACCCGGTACCGGCGCGTGGATCTGCTGCAGCGGCTTGCCGAATTTTTCGATCAGCGACCAGGACGACGGGAAGCAGAGCGAGCCGGCCGCCAGACGCCAGCCGCTCTCGTCGCGGCGCATCAGGATCAAATCCTCCTGGACGAGCAACGAGGCCGCGACAAGCGGCGCATCGCTGAAAGAAGCTGAGGTGCCTGAGCCCTCGAGATTGTCGATGCCGTCGATCACCTCGATCGCATTGTCGGTACGCCTGTGGGTCTCAGGAAAGTTCGCCGCCAGATGCACACCGAGCAGATCGAGTACTTCGCGCTGGGCGTCGCGCGTTGCTTGCTCCTCGACAAAAACCTTGTCGGGAATTTCCGTGTAAAGCCGGCGTTTCTTGGCAAGATAGGGCAGCAGATATTCGTCGACCTCGATCCAGCTATCGAGATTGAGCGGCTTCAGCCCGATGGTGAACAGTTTCGACGAGCCGTCATAGGGTGTGTGGGTCGGTGGGCGGAAACTCATGCTTCTTTGTAGACTTCCAGTGCGGCGGCGGCCATTCTCGCCGTGAATTCGGTGATTTCGTAGTCGGCGGCACCTGCCTTGGCGAAGGGATCGTCCGCCAGTCTGGCATCGAGCACTTCGCGTGGACCGCGCGCGATGATGATGCCGCCGGTCCTTGGCCGCTTTGGCCCGGAGGCGACAAAGATACCTTGCGTATAGCAGGCCTTCAGCCACTCGACATGCGCTTGCTGCAGACGGTCGATCTCGGTCAGCGGCACCTTGTAGTTCAGCGAAACCACGAACATTGTTGTCTCCCGATGCTTCAGCCCAGCCGCGCCGGGATCAATCCGCGCAGCGAGTTGCCGACGAACAGCGCCTTGGCCGATTTCAGTTCGTTCCACGTGTAGACCGCTTCACCGGCGCGGCCTTGATCCAGCAGTTCGCCGCGCAGGACGCCAGCCAGCAGGCCGCAATCGAGCCGCGGCGTGGCCAGCACGCCGCCGCCGAAATCGGCAAAGACGTTGGTGATCGTGCCCTCGCAGATTTCGCCGCGCTCATTGGCGAGCAGCACCTCGTCGGCCCGGCCGGCCAGATATTCGGCGCGGGCGCGCGTATAGGTTTGTCGGCGGCTGGTCTTGTGACGCAGCAGCGTGTCGCTCGAATCAAGCCGCACCCGTGCCAGCTGCAGGGTCCAGACCTTGTCTGCGGCGAGCGGCTCGTAGGGCTGCACCGAAACCGCTGCTTCGCCATTGCGCGACAGGACGAGGCGGGTGCGCAACGCGATGTGCTGGCGGCCGACCGCATTCATCAGCGCTTCGCCGACCCGTTGCGGATCGCAGGCGAAGCCGAGTTCGTTTGCCGAGCCGTAGAGCCGCGCGAGATGGCGGTCTAAACGGAGGAAACCCGAGCCGGGTTCCCAGCGCATTGTTTCGATCAGTTCGAAATCGGCAGTGTTCCCGTCGCGAAACGGGCTTTCAGCAGACACTCCTGGTACTCCTCTTCGGCTGTCGAATCGAAGACGACGCCACCGCCGACATTGTAGACCGCCTCGCCATCGGCAAAGAGCGAGATGGTGCGGATCGCCACCGAAAAGCGCATCCGGCCGCCGGGCGCGATCCAGCCTATGGCGCCGCAGTAGACATCGCGCGGGCCAGCTTCCAGCTCGCGCAGGATCTCCATGGCGCGGATCTTCGGCGCGCCGGTGATCGAACCGCAGGGGAACAGCGCGGCGAAAATCTGGCGGATGGTAAGGCCGGGCAAGAGTTTCGCCCGCACGCGGCTCACCATCTGGTGGACGGTCGGGTAGCTCTCGATGCGGAAAAGCTCCGGCACATCGAGCGTGCCAACCTCGCTGATCAGTGAGATGTCGTTGCGCAGGAGATCGACAATCATCCGGTTCTCGGCCTGGTTCTTCTCGTCGTTGCGCAAGAACGCTTTCAGGCGATCGTCCTCGGCTTTTGTTGCGCCGCGCGGCGCGGTGCCCTTCATCGGATGCGTCTCGATCATGCCTTCCGCGTCGACCTCGAAGAACAGTTCGGGCGAACGCGACAAGACGATCGGATCGCCGAGCGCGACCAGCGCCCCATACTTCACCGGCTGGCGTTCAGTCAGCGCGTTGAAGGCGACCAGTGGATCGCCCGACCATTGTGCGTGGACCGGAAAGGTCAGATTGCCCTGGTAGCAGTCGCCCTTGCGGATATGGTCATGCAGGCTGGCAAAGCGTTTGGCGTAGTCATCCGAAGACCAGGCTGCCTTAGCGTCGAAGATTGGGCCGTTGCTGGCCGGCAGATCGCCTGGCGCGATCGTCTCTTCGGCTGGCGCATCGAACACGCCGAGGCAGAAAAGCGGGGCGCGGCGGCCGGCCGGCAGCAGCGGAACGAGCTTGGGTTCGAGCAGGTAACCGGCCTCATAGGAGAAATAGCCGGCCAGCCATTTGCCGCCGTCATGTGCTGCCTGCGCTGCTTCCAGGACCGGCAAAAAGTCCGCCTCGCCATGCGCTGCGATTATCTCGGCCGGCCGGTCGAAAACGAGCTGACGCGCGGTCTCGTCGTTCCGGAAAATTGCAAAGGGCAGGGGCATAAGGCTCGAATGCTGCGGTCACCAGCGATCGATCTATATGGGGGCTCGACCGTGTGCAATCGAGGGAGCGGCGTCTCAAGACGCAAAGGCGCGGGGCAAAAACAAATGCGGCGCCAGTGGGCGCCGCCTTGTTCCAAAATGCCACCTCGCGATGGGTCAGGTGTTGCTGGCTTCCCCCGCGGTCGGGAAGCGGCGCGCAAATTCCTTCTCGTCACCGGCGGCAAGCAGTTTCGCCTGCTCGATCCAGCGTTCACGTTCGATGCGGCCGTCGAAATTCAACGTCGCCTCGATCCGCTTGACATCGTCGGGCGTCCAGGCGGCGATCTGGGCATAGGTCGTGACGCCAAGCCCTTTGAGCAGCCGCTCGTTGGTGGGGCCGATGCCGAGCAGGCGACGCAGATCGTTGGCTTTGCCTGCCGCGGTGGCTGTTGCCTTGCCGGTCGCGGCTTTCTTTGCAATTGGCGCAGCCTTGCTTGCCGCCGGCGCGGTCCTGGGCGCGGCGCTCGCCTTCGATACAGGCGGTTTCTGCGTTGCCGTTTTCGCGGCACTTGCGCGTGGCGCGGTGGCGGCCTTCGCCGTTGCAGATTTCTTCGGCGCCGGTTTGGCCGGTGCGGATGTCGACATCAGGGTTGACGGCGCCTGCATCGCGGCTTTGATCGCGCCGGTCCTGGCGGCTGGCGCCTTGGCTGTTGCCGCCTTCGCGGTTGGCGCCTGGGTGGTTTTCGCCTCGCCCAGCCGGCGTTCGAGATCGGCGCGGGCGCGGCCGCATGCATCCAACTCACCGGTCAGACGGTCGCTATCGGCCCGCAATCTGTCACGTTCGCTGCGCGTGCGGTCTAGATCGCCGCGCAAACTGTCGAGCTCGCCACGCAGGCGTCCCCAAATGAACCAGCCAACCAACACACCTACCAGGAACGCCAGGAGCATGTAGAAAAAAGTGCCCATTGTCTTTCTCTCTCCAGTCCCATCCGTCCGCCCTGGCCTGTAGAGCCATGACCTCGGCGAAGGACCATTCGATGGTGGTTCCGCAATTTGCAGAACAGCCGGCTTCGATCGAGCTGTCGGCGACCGGTTTGCCCCTGGCCAACAGCCATTGTCGCATCCGCCGACACGCCATGACCGGTCGGGACTTTCCGACCAGGCCCATTCGTGCCCGGCTGAGCTTGAGGGCGGACGCTATCATACAGCTTACGGGAATCTAACGGAAAACTTCCATGGAAAGTTATTTAAGAACAAATAACCAAGACAAGAATAGAACCACCGCCAATATGCATTGCAGCTAAACTGTTCTGGAAAACCCGGTCATCCGGTGTTGCGCATCACCCAGTGTTGCGCATCAATTGTCCAGTGCTTCCAGCTCGTCGATCAGTCCGCTGATCACGCCAAGCCCGATTTGCCAGAAGGCAGGGTCGGCCGCGTCGAGGCCGAACGGCGCCAGAAGCTCGGAATGATGCTTGGTGCCGCCGGCGCGCAGCATGGCAAAATATTTCTCCTGAAAACCGCGCTCGGCGTTCTGGTAGACCGCGTAGAGCGAGTTCACCAGGCAATCGCCGAATGCATAGGCATAGACGTAGAAAGGCGAGTGGATGAAATGCGGAATATAGGTCCAGAAAACCTCGTACCCCTCGCGCAGCTTGATCGCCGGCCCGAGGCTTTCCGCCTGCACTTCCAGCCAGAACTGGCCGAGCTTGTCGGAGGTCAATTCGCCGCTCTTGCGCTCGGCATGCACCTTGCGCTCGAACTCGTAGAAGGCGATCTGGCGCACGACGGTGTTGATCATGTCCTCGACCTTCTGGGCGAGCATGGCCTTGCGTTCGCGCTTGTCGGTGGTCTGCTCGAGCAGCGAGCGGAAGGTCAGCATCTCGCCGAACACCGATGCCGTTTCGGCCAGCGTCAGCGGCGTCGACGCCATCAAGGCGCCCTGGCCGCCGGCCAGCACCTGGTGCACGCCGTGGCCGAGCTCGTGCGCCAGCGTCATCACGTCGCGCGGCTTGCCCATGTAGTTGAGCAGCACATAGGGATGCGCCGAAGGCACGGTCGGATGCGCGAAGGCGCCAGGCGACTTGCCGGGTCTCACCGGTGCATCGATCCAGTTGCGGTCGAAGAAAGTTCTGGCGATCTCCGCCATGTCGGGCGAAAAGCGCTGGTAGGCGGAAAGCACGGTGTTCTTGGCCTCGTCCCAGCCGATGACCGCCTGCGGGGTCTCCGGCAGGGGCGCATTGCGGTCCCAGTGGTTCATCACCTCCATGCCGAGCCAGCGCGCCTTCATCGCATAATAGCGATGCGACAGGCGCGGATAGGCGTCGCGAACCGCGGCGGCGAGTGCATCCACCACGCTGCGTTCGACGCGGTTGGCGAGATGGCGGGAATCGGCAATATCCTCGAAGCCGCGCCAGCGGTCAGAAATCTCCTTGTCCTTGGCCAGCGTGTTGGTGACCAGCGTAAAGACGCGCAAATTCTTGCGGAAGGTCGTGGCCAGCGCCTCGGACGCCCGGCGGCGCACCTCGCTGTCTGCGTCCTGCAGGCGATTGAGCGCCGGCTCCAGCGTCAGCTCCTCGCCGTCGACGTCGAAGCGCAAATCGGTCATCGTCTCGTCGAACAGGCGGTTCCAGGCCCCGCGCCCGGTAATCGATTTTTCATGGAAGAGCTGCTCGATGCGGTCTTCGAGCTGATAGGGCTTGTCCTTGCGCAGATCGAGCACCCAGGGCCGGTAATGGGCGAAGGCCGGATCGGCGGCGAGTGCGGTTTCGATCGCGCCATCGTCGATGAGGTTCAGCTCGAGCGCGAAAAACAGCAGGTGCGCGCTGGCATCGGTCATCTTTTCCTGGATATCGCCATAGAGCTTGGCTCGCTGCGGATCCGACGTGTTGCCGGCATAGACAAGCCCGGCATAGGAGACGATGCGGCCGATCAGCTCCTCCAGCGCTTCATAGGCCTGAAGCGCCTCGCCAAGCCTGCCGGCGCTGCCACGCCCGGCCTCGGCGGCGAGCGTGCCTTTCCAACGGCTCTCGAAGGCGATGGCATCGGCGGCGGCCTTGGCGATGTCGCGCTTCAATTCGGGCGCTTCCATGCCCGAATAGAGATCGGCCAGATTCCATTCCGGCAGGTCGCCAAGCTCCGCCACGCCCTGACCGGGCGCCGCCGCCAGCTTTCGAGCAAAAACCATGCGCATTGCCGATCCTTCCAGACACAAAAATTCGAAGAAACGAGAAGCCGGTCAAATCCTAAGGAATTCATTCACCGGGTTTTTTGAAAGCTTATTTAGAACCCTGTGCCAAGATGATCCATAGGGCGCATTCTCGGGCGGGCACGGTCGGATCAGTCATGGCAGCTTCCATACTCATAGTCGATGACGATCCCGTGCAGCGCAGGCTGCTCGAGGCGGCGGTGACGAAATTCGGCCACACCGCGATCGTCGCCGATGGCGGCGAGGCGGGTCTCGAGTTAGTCGACGGACCCAATGCGCGCGACGTGTCGGTGGTCATCCTCGACCTTATGATGCCTGGGCTCGACGGCATCGGCGTGCTGAAGGCGATGTGCGAGCGTGGCATCCACATTCCCGTCATCGTGCAGACCGCGCAGGGCGGCATCGAAACCGTCGTTTCGGCAATGCGTCACGGCGCCTTCGACTTCGTCGTCAAGCCGGCCTCTCCCGACAGGCTGCAGGCGTCGATCGGCAACGCCCTCAAGGTCGAAGCGCTCGAAGGCGAAGTGAAGCGCTCGTCACGGCAGCGCGGCGGCCATCTGACGTTCAAGGACATGATCACCCACAGTCCGGCGATGGATCGGGTGATTCGGCTCGGCCGCAAGGCGGCGGCGTCCAACATTCCGATCCTGATCGAAGGTGAATCCGGCGTCGGCAAGGAACTGGTGGCGCGCGCCATCCAGGGCAGCGGCGACCGCCGCTCGAAACCTTTCGTCACCGTCAATTGCGGCGCCATCCCCGACAATCTGGTCGAATCGATTCTGTTCGGGCACGAGAAGGGTTCGTTCACCGGCGCCACCGAAAAACATACCGGCAAGTTCGTCGAAGCGCACACCGGCACGCTGTTCCTTGACGAAATCGGCGACCTGCCGCTCGACGTGCAGGTCAAGCTGTTGCGCGCGGTACAGGACGGCGAGGTCGATCCGGTTGGCGGGCGCTCGACCGTCAGGGTCGACATCAGGCTGATCTCGGCAACCCATCGCAACCTGCTGCAGCAGGTCAAGGACGGCAAGTTCCGCGAGGACCTATTCTATCGGCTGAACGTCTATCCAATCTTCGTGCCGCCATTGCGCGACCGTCGCGACGACATCCCCTATCTGGTGGAGCACTTCATGGAGAAGGTGGCGCCCGCCGATCCGCGCCACCGCCTGCGAGGCATCTCGGCTGCGGCGCTTACCATGCTGCAGGCCTATGACTGGCCGGGCAACATAAGGCAGCTCGAGAACGCCGTCTTCCGGGCCTCGGTGCTCGCCGACGGCGACATGCTGACCGAAGAGGAATTCCCGCAGATCCGGGCGCAGGTCGAGGGCACGGTCAATCTCGATTCGGGTATCGCCTTGCCCAATTCAGTGGGGCCAGCTTCAGGGTGGCCAGTTTCCGGGTTGGCTTCGGGAAGCCTGCCGCGTGATAACATATCGGCCGCTGGCGGCATCGCAGCCGCCGACGCCGATGCACCGGCCAAGCCTCGTTTCGGCACGCTGCGGGCGCTCGACGAGCGCGGCAATGTGCGTGCACTGGCCGACGTCGAACTCGAAATGATCAAGCTCGCCATCGATCACTACAACGGCCAGATGAGCGAAGTCGCCCGCCGCCTCGGCATCGGTCGGTCGACGCTCTACCGCAAGCTCAAGGAATACGGCATCGACCCGGAAACCGGCCGCGTCGAACGGCTCGCTTCCTGAGTCACAGGGCCAAGCCGGTTCGCATCCGGACATCATTCCACGCAACTGCGCCTCGAAATGATGTGCTCGCCACAGTGTTCACGTATTAAGGCGGACGGTAACAGATCGTGTTTCGAGCTGGCGCCAAAACATGATCTAAACCAGCGGTTTACCAAGATATCCGGCGCAATATTTTTGGCGGGATATCGCCACCGTGTTACCGCATTTCGGCTTCAATAAGCGATGATTAACCATTAGGATCGATATTCGGATGCACACACCACGCATCCGTTTGGTCAAATCCGGGGACAAAACGGCAGCCTGCAAGGCCTTTTGATTTGAACAGAATCGAACGACACGAAAACGGGCGGCATTATCACATGAGCGTCTGGCCGAGATGGCTGGCAGCGGTGATTGTTGCTGTCGGGTTCCTTGCAGCAGCGGCAACCGGCGCCCGCGCCGAGACACGTTCGCTGAAGCTCTATCATCTCCACACGCATGAAAAGGCGGAGATCGTCTACAAGCGCAACGGCCGCTACGATCAGGCGGGGTTGCGAAAGATCAACATCATCCTGCGCGACTGGCGTCGCAACGAGCCGACCAAGATGGATCCGCGTCTGCTGGACCTAGTCTGGGAAGCGTACCGGGAGAGCGGCGCCACCGATTACATCCAGGTCGTCTGCGGCTATCGTTCGCCGGCCACGAATTCGATGCTGCGCAGCCGCAGCAGGGGCGTCGCCGAGAAGAGCCAGCACATGCTCGGCAGGGCTATGGATTTCTACATTCCCGGTGTCCCATTGAAGAAGCTGCGAGATATCGGCCTCAGGATGCAGGGCGGCGGCGTCGGCTACTATCCCAGCTCCGGCTCGCCCTTCGTGCATATGGATGTCGGCAATGTGCGCCACTGGCCCGGCATCAGCCGCCAGGAACTGGCGCGCGTGTTCCCCAACGGCAAGACGCTGCATGTGCCGAGCGACGGCAAGCCGCTGCCTGGTTATCAACAGGCGCTCGCCTCCTACAAAGCCCGCAAGGGCGCCGGCGCGCCGGCCATTGAACTGGCCAGCGCAAGCGGCGGCAAAAAATCCCACGGGTTCCTGGCAGCCTTGTTCGGCGGTGGCGACGACGAGGCGGACGACAGCGCCGATGTGGCGATGGCCGAGCCGGCACCAAAGCCCCGTAACGTGAAGCCGGCGCCGTCCGCCAAGAGCAGCAACCTGCCTGGTATTGCCATCGTGGCGCCTCAGGATGCCAAGCGCGCCGAGATTCCGGACGTCGCCGATGCTCCGGCGCCTGAACCGGAGAACGACACGCCGGAGACGATCATCGCGGCATTGCCGGCGCGCAGCATTCCGCTGCCGGATTTTGCTCCGCGTCCGAAGACCGACGTCGGCGCTCAGCCGCCTGAAAACGTTCCGTTCGGCGTGGCGGATGCGGCTGGATCGACTGAACAGGCGGTGGCGACCGCGCAAGCGCCGGCAAGCGTGGCGCCGGCAAGTGTTCCGTTCGGCATAGCAGACCCGTCTGCCGCTGCCGGCCCGGTGCAGGTCGCGGCAAACAACATTCCCGTGCCGAGCTGGCGGCCCGATCATTCGCTGCCGGCCGATCTGTCGCCGGCGGGTCTTGCGCCGCAGGACAAGCAAGTGTTGCTGGCGCTGGCGAGTGCGGCAGAGCGGAGCAACACCGCCACCGACGCATTCTCGGTATTGCCGTCGGCGCGGCCCGACACTTCCCAGCCCGACGAGGTCAAGGCCGTTCTGGAAAGGGTCAGCGCGACCGACGAATACAAGGTCGCGTCGCTTTCCGAGCAAGCATCGGTGTTCGAGGAACCGGCTAGCGACGACCGGGCCTCGAACGACGGGGCATCGCCGCGCGAGGCCATCGTTGCCCGCCCGGCCGGCTCCGATCCGGCTGCCGTCATCGGTGCAGGCGTGAAGACCACACGCAAGGAACCCAGGGCAACCGCCCGCGACCTGAAACCCGGCCCCAAGCCGGTGGTGGTCGCCGCCGCGCCGCAGGCCGCCCGTTGGGCGCTGCACAGCGGTGAGTATGTAGCAACCGTCTCAGATGCGACAACGGCGCAGCGCTACGCCTACGACTTCGTCCGTACGGCGCCGAGCGAGGTCTATACGGTAGGCTTCCAGCCGGGCAACGAGATGGCCGACGCCAACCGGTTCACCGGCAAGGCCGTCAAGTTCATGTCGGTGGCACGCTTCAAGACCGAGTAGGCCGCACTGGGCACCTCGCGCGGCTGCCTCCACACCGGCACTGGATTCCTTCATCCCGGGATGCTAACCAGCGGTCAGCATTCTCCCGCTTCGTCTAATGGTAGGACAGCGCCCTTTGAAGGCGTGAATCGTGGTTCGAGCCCATGAGCGGGAACCAGCCGGCGAACCAGATCGGCCAAATCGGCGGCGACTTTTTGATGCAGATGATGCTAGCGCCCGAGCTTGCTTGCCGCGCGTGCCAAGGCTTCGATCTCGTCCCATTTGCCGGCCTTGACCAGATCGTCCGGCGCCACCCAGGAACCGCCGACGCAGATGACGTTGGGCAGGCTGAGATAGTCGGCGGCGTTCTTGCCGGTGATACCGCCGGTCGGGCAGAATTTCACGTCGGCAAGCGGCGAGGCGAAGGCCTTGAGCGAGGCAATGCCGCCCGACTGTTCGGCCGGGAAGAATTTCAGAAAGCGCAGGCCGGCTTCGCGCGCGGCCATGACCTCTCCCGGCGTGATGGCGCCGGGCAGCAACGGCACGTCGCTGTCCTTGGCTGCCGCGAGAAGCTCGCGGGTGATGCCGGGGCTGACGATGAACTTCGAACCGGCGGCTGCCGCCTCGCCGAACTGCCGGGCGTCCAGGATGGTGCCCGCGCCGACGACGGCGTCTTCAACCTCGCCCGCTACCCGGCGGATCGCCTCCAGTGCGTCAGCGGTGCGCAGCGTAATCTCGATCGCCGGCAGGCCGCCGCGGGCCAGCGCCCGGGCCAGCGGCACCGCGTCGGCAAGATTGGCGATCTTCAGCACCGGTATGACCGGCTGGCCGTTGAGGAGCGACAGGAGCTTTTCGGTCGTGCTGGGCATTCGTCTTCATCTCCTCTGTTGATCAAGTCGACCGGTTAGCAGAAGGCGATTTTTCTGTCCACGAAACGCGGCGTGTCGCGATGTCACGCGTGATGTTCGAAACGCACCCGCGGTCAGACCGCTCCCGGCTCTGCCTTGATCCGGCTGCCGTGAGCGTTTAGTGGCTTGGCGATGACACTGCCCAGCCAAGCCTTCCGCGTTGCCGCGCTTTACCGCTTCGCCCGGCTCGACACCTTCGAGGCGCTGCGCGCGCCGCTCGCCGCCTTCTGCTGCGCACGCGGCATCAAAGGCACGCTGCTGTTGGCGCGTGAGGGCATCAACGGCACGGTCGCCGGGAGTGAAGCGGCAATCGCCGCGCTCATCGATCACCTCGAATCGATCGACGGTCTCGCCGGCCTCGAGATCAAATACAGCAACGCTGCAACGATGCCGTTCCACCGCATGAAGGTGCGGTTGAAGCGCGAGATCGTCACCATGGGCGTGGACAATATCGATCCGGCAGCTGCAGGCACCTATGTCGCGCCGGCCGACTGGAATGCACTGATCTCGGATACGGGTACCATCGTCATCGACACGCGCAACGCCTACGAAGTGTCGCTCGGCACCTTCAAGGGCGCTGTCGATCCCGCCACCACCAGCTTCCGCGAATTCCCGGCCTGGGTCGAGCAGCATCGGCATGAGCTCGACGGGCGCAAGGTCGCCATGTTCTGCACCGGCGGCATACGCTGCGAGAAGGCGACGGCCTATGTGAAGTCGCTCGGTTTGGAGCATGTGTTCCACCTCAAGGGCGGCATTCTGAAATATCTCGAGGACGTGCCCGCCGAGCAGAGCCTCTGGCAAGGCGAATGCTTCGTCTTCGACGAGCGCGTTTCGGTATCGCACGGGCTGGTCGAAGGCGAGGCCGAACTCTGCCGCGCCTGTCGGCATCCGCTAGCCGCAGAAGACCGGCTGTCGCCGAGATATGCTACCGGCGTTTCATGCCCGCATTGCTTCGATGCCCGCTCGGACGAAGATCGCGCCCGTTACGCCGAGCGCCAGCGCCAGGTCGAGTTGGCGCAAGCACGCGGCGACCGCCACATCGGAAGTTAGCTCACGTGAAGCAACTTCACGTCAAGCAACAGAGAAGCGATCGATGACCCACAGCCATGTCCCGTCGTTCTGCCGGCGCGCCATCTCGGTGGTGATCGTGCCGTCGGGAAGCCGGGTCGAGGTGAGCGCCAGGTCGCCATTGATGACAGCCGGACGCTGATCTCCGGATTGAAATTTTCGGCCGGTTGCGGTGATCTCCGCGAACAGCGCCCGGATGGCTTCGCGGCCGAACGTCAGCTGTCCGCCACCGCTGTCGATGACTGCATGCGGCTCAAAAAGCGCGGCCATGCCGTCAATATCTCCGATCCATTGCCGTGAAATCAGCAGGCGCTCCAGTTCCTGGGGGTCGCGTGCCGGTTCGCGGTCAGTCTCATCGGTCATGCCAGGCTCCTCTCAAGCGACATGCCGCGACATTAGTCGAAGTCGAGGGTGGTTTCGACACGTCAATGTCCAACGCGCCGCCTGTTTTTTGGGCACGGAAGGAGGCTGCAGCAGTTTGATTTCCGCGTGAAATCCCAGCAGATGTCGGTGCGGGTCATGCGTGGCAGCGGGTAAAAGGATGCACCCGTCATTGTAATGTCAAACTGCGGGACCTAGGTCTTCGACGTCCAAACCTGCCCGCGCACCTTCGGCCGGGCCAATTCTGGAGGCATAGATGTTCGATCCCAAGAAGCTCCTCGACGATCTGCTCGGCTCGCAAATTCCTGGCACCGGATCGACCGTTCGCGACAAGGCTGGGCAGGCGGTGCAGATGGCCAAGGACAATCCGCTTGCCGCCGGTGCGCTGGCCGCGGTGCTGCTCGGAACCGGTCCAGGCCGTCAGGTCACCGGTGCGGCGGTGAAGCTTGGTGGGTTGGCTGCGATCGGCGGCCTCGCCTACAAGGCCTACCAGAACTACAAGAACGGCAACGCGCCGGCCGAGACGCAAGCTGCAGGCGAACCGGAATTGCTGCCGCCGCCGGCCGATACCGCCTTCCATCCGTCGCAAGCGCCGCAGGGCGAAGACGAATTCACGCTGACGCTGGTCAGGGCGATGATCTCGGCGGCGAAGGCCGACGGCCACGTCGATGACGAAGAGCGGCAGAAGATCGCCGGCAAGCTCAGCCTCGCCGGCGTCGGCGCCGAAGCGGAGAAATTCCTGATGTCGGAACTGGAGGCGCCGCTCGATCTGGATGTGCTGATCGCAGGGGCCAAGACCGATGCGCAAAAGCTGGAACTCTACACCGCCTCGCGTCTTGCCATCGATCCGGACACGCGGGCCGAACGCGGCTATCTCGACCTGCTTGCCGGCCGTCTCGGCCTGCCGGATGCACTGGTCGACCATGTCGAGGCGACGGTGACGGCGGCGAAGGTGCCGGCAGCGGGCAGCACAGCCAAGCCGGTCGCAGGCTCGCGCTGGTAGCTCGAAAGAGGAAGCCTGGGAACTCGGCGCCGTTGGCGTTAGCTTCTCGTTAACCGCGGAAGCGCATGATTTCAGGCAGTCGGATCGGCTTTCCTCCTCCCATGCCCGGTTCGGATCAGGGGCGGTCGCCAACGGCCGCCCTTTTTGTGAGCACAGGCTTTGGGCCGGCTTGCCATGGTTCTCGCCATTTGCGATGCCTCATCCCTTTCAGGGAGTACAGCCATGACCGACTATAAAACCGCCATCGTCACCGGCGCCGGCACGGGCATCGGCAAGAGCGTCGCCACAGCGCTGCTCAAGGCCGGCTGGAATACGGTCTTCTGCGGTCGCCGCAAGCCGGTGCTGGAGGATGCGATCGCCGCGGCCGGGCCGACGCGGGCCAAAGCATTGGCCTTCGCCTGCGACATCAGCAAGGCCGATCAGGTCGACGATCTGTTCGAGACTGTGGCAGCGGCTTTCGGGCGCGTCGACCTGCTCTTCAACAATGCCGGCACGAGCTACAAATCGACATTGATCGACGACATCCCGGTCGAAGTGTGGAACGACATCGTCGGGGTCAATCTCACCGGCTCGTTCCTGTGTGCTCGCGCCGCGTTCGGCGCCATGCGCAGGCAGCAGCCGATGGGCGGCCGCATCATCAACAACGGCTCGGTATCGGCCTATGCGCCACGGCCGGGCTCGGTGCCCTATACGGCGACTAAGCACGCCATCACCGGGCTGACCAAGACGCTGGCGCTGGACGGCAGGCCCTTCGACATTGCTTGCGGTCAGATCGACATCGGCAACGCGCTGACCGACATGGCGCAAGCGATGACGGTCGGCGTGCCGCAAGCCAACGGCACCATTGCCGCCGAAGCGGTGATGGATGTCGAGCGCGTCGCCGATGCGGTCCTCCATATGGCCAGCCTGCCGCTCGACGCCAACGTGCTGTTCATGACCGTGATGGCGACGAAAATGCCATTTGTCGGGCGAGGCTAAATTAGTCTCAACCCGGTCCTAAATCAGGGCCGGGTGACTGGAAGCGGCACGCCAGGTAAATATAGCGAAATCGGGCGGATTTCGTAGACGGCGGTCGGATTGACGCGGCGAAGGTCGCGCGCAATGTCGATAGCGGCGTCACGGTCGGCACAGTCGACGACATAGAGTCCCAGCAATTGTTCCTTGGTCTCGGCGAAGGGGCCGTCGATAACCATTCCGGTCCCTGGCCCGCGCAAGGTGCAGGCGTCTTGTGTCGCGCCGAGCCGGGCCGCAGGCCCAAGGGTGCCTTGACGGTAGAGCCGATCGTTGATCTGGAGAAGATCGGTCATCAGCGCCGCATCCTGCTCAGGCGTCAGCGCCGTGATCGCTTCTTCCTCGTGATAGGCAAGAATGGCATAGAACATCTGGCGTCTCCTTTCGTCGTCCTCACTTCGCCAGGAACGCCTCGATCCGCTCCAGCGCGCGCAGGATGTTCTCTTCGGAATTCGCGTAGGACAGCCTGACATAGCCTTCGCCGAGAATGCCGAAGTCGGGGCCGCCGATCAGCGCCACGCCGGCATCCTCAAGCAGCGCCGAGGCGAGCTTCTTGGCCTTCCAGCCGGTCTTGGAAACATTGGGGAAGGCATAGAAGGCGCCTTTCGGCGTGATGCATGAAACGCCCGGCAAGGCATTCAACCCCTCAACCACGACGTTCCTGCGGCGGTCGAAGGCGCGCATCATCTTGTCGACGTCGTCCTGCGGGCCGTCAATGGCGGCTATGCCGGCATACTGGCTCGGCGCGTTGACGCAGGACCAGCAATTGACCGCCAGCTTGCGCACCTTGTCATAGAGATGCGCGCCCTTGTCGCCGTTCGGCCAGATCGACCAGCCCATGCGCCAGCCGGTCATCGCCCAGGTCTTCGACCAGCCGTTGAGGACGATCAGCCGATTACGGATTTCGGGGAAGGTGAGCAGCGAACAGTGCGTCTCGCCGTCATAGCTCATCGCGTCGTAGATCTCGTCGGAGAGGATGGCGACGTCCGGGTGTGCTTCCAGGCCCCTGACCAGCCTCTCGATCTCGGCTCGGGGGGTGACGCCGCCGGTCGGGTTGGCGGGCGAGTTGAGGATCAGCAGCCTGGTCTTCGGGGTGATCAGCGCCAGTGTCTCCGCAGCCGAAAAGGCAAAGCCGTTCTCCTCGCGCATCGGCACCGGGATGGGGGCAGCGCCAGTGAACTCGATCATCGAGCGGTAGATCGGAAAGCCGGGATCGGGATGGAGAATTTCGGCGCCCGGCTCGCCGAACATCAGGATCGCCGCGAACATTGTCGGCTTGCCGCCGGGCAGGATCATCACCGCTTCCGGCGAGACTTCGACGCCGGTGGTGGCCAGCGTGCGGCGGACCACCGCTTCGCGCGTCGCCAGCAGGCCGTTGGCCGGCGTATAGCCGTGATGGCCGTCGCGCAGCGCCTTGATCGCCGCCTCGACGATATGCTGCGGCGTCTTGAAGTCGGGCTGGCCGATGCCGAGATTGACGATGTCGCGGCCTTGATGGGCAAGTGCCGTGGCGCGCGCCAGCACCGCGAACGCATTTTCCTCGCCGAGGCGGTCGAAGGCCGAAATCGTGTGGAGCATTTTTCCCGTCCGTGTGGATCTTTCAGCGAGCGTGCGTTTTTGTGAGCGTCCGCCCGAAAAAGTCAACGGATCGGAGCTTCGCGTGTCGGAAAATCTCAAGAATTGGCAACCGCGCCCGCGGCCGGAACGCAAGGTGCTGGAGGGACGAACTGTCAGGCTTGAGCCGCTTAACGCTGAAAAGCACGGCGACGGCTTGTTTGAAGCATCTTCGGTGCCCGACATAGATGGCCGCTTCGCCTGGCTGCCCGACTACCCGCCGCAGACCCGTGCCGCCTTCCAGCCCTGGCTGGACAAGGCCGAAGCCAGCGAGGACCCGCTGTTCTTCACCGTCATCGACAAGGCCAGCGGAAAAATTGCCGGACGCCAGACGCTGATGCGCATCGACGCCGCCTACGGCGTGATCGAGATCGGCAACATCTATTGGGGTCCGCTGATCTCGCGTAAGCCGGCGGCGACGGAAGCGCAGTTCCTATTCATGAAATATATCTTCGATGAGCTTGGCTATCGCCGCTACGAATGGAAATGCAACAACCGCAACGAGCCGTCGAAGCGCGCGGCGGAACGTTTCGGCTTCAAGTTCGAGGGCATTTTCCGCCAGCATCTTGTGGTCAAGGGCGAAAACCGCGATACCGCGTGGTATTCGATCATCGACAAGGAATGGCCTGATCTGCGCAGAGCCTACGAGGCGTGGCTCGATCCGGCTAATTTCGACAGCGATGGCCAGCAGAAGAGGCGGCTCGAGGATTTTCGCGCTGAGTTCGGCGCCTGACCATGATCCCGAAAAGTGGACGCCGGTTTTCGGATAAGATCATGGTCAAACAAGAAGACAGAGCCTCCGTCCCGAGTCTGCCGGGATGGATCAGGCTCTAGCAGGAGCTCATAGATGGCGCATACCCACGACCATGCTCCGCAGGGCCACGACCACAGCCATGGCGCAGGTCATGTGCACGGCTCGACCGACAAGAGGCGCGTGCTGATCGCTGCTTGCTTGACCGCCGGCTTCATGGTTGCGGAGACGCTGGGCGCCATCTTCACCGGCTCATTGGCGCTGCTGGCGGATGCCGGCCATATGCTTGCCGATTGTGTCGCGCTCGGCCTTGCCTGGTATGCCTTTCATCTCGCGAGCCGGCCGGCGACCGTGCGCCTCACCTACGGCTTCGGCCGGGTCAAGACGCTGGTCGCCTACACCAACGGCATCGCCATCTTCGCCATTGCGCTGTGGATCGTCTACGAGGCTTGGGGCCGCTTGCAAGCGCCGGCTCCGGTGCTCGGCGGGCCGATGCTGGTCGTCGCGATCGCCGGCCTGCTGGTCAATCTCGGCTCGTTCTACGTGCTGCACGGCGGCGACCGCGGCAGCCTGAATATGCGCGGCGCCATCCTGCACGTGCTCGGTGATCTGCTTGGCTCGGCGGCGGCGATCGTCGCGGCGCTGGTGATCCTGGCGACGGGCTGGACACCTATCGATCCGATCCTGTCGATCCTGGTCTCGCTGCTGATCCTGTCCACGGCCTGGTCGCTGATGCGCGAGGCTGCCCACGTCCTGCTCGAAGGCGTGCCTGCAAGCCTCGACCGCGACCTGATCGCGAGGGACATCGAAGGCTCGATCAAGGGCGTGCGCGAGGTGCATCACATGCATGTCTGGTCGCTCGACGGCTCCAGCAACATGGCGACGTTGCATGCCTGCCTCAACGACGGCGTCGACGCGCATATGGCGGTAAGCGCGATCAAGAAGCGGCTTGCGGCGGAACATGGCATAGCCCATGCCACGGTCGAACCGGAATTCGGTCAATGTGCAGACAGACATGAGCATGATGACGAGCACGAGCATGCGCATGACACGGCACCGCACCGCGGCCATTATCACTGACTTTGGGAGTTCTGGGCATTGGCAACGATCGACATGAACTCTCGCCGCCCTGGGGCCGCGTGATGGACCGCGACACCCGCAATGCGGCGATCGGCGCCGCCTGGGTTTTGCTGCTGTTCGGCATCGCAGCCTATTATCTTCCAACAGTGATGCTGGCGGTCGGCAATATCTCGACGGTTCTTGCCGGCGTCGTCGCGGCGATCTTCATGGTGGCAATCTTCGTCGTGTTCTGGCTGCGTAGCCGCAGCCAGCACAAAAAGGAAAAGTGACATGCGCATTCTGATTACCGGCGCGGCAGGCATGGTCGGCCGCAAACTCATCGCCAGGTTGGCCAAGGACGGGACGCTCGGCGGCCGCAAGATCGCCGCGCTCGATCTTCACGATATCGTGCCGCCGCAAGCGCCGGTGCTCGAAGGTGTCGGCATTACCCTCCACACCGGCGACCTTGCCGCACCGGAAGCGACCACAAATCTGGTCGCGCTGCGCCCCGACGTGATCTTTCATCTCGCCGGCGTGGTGTCGGGCGAAGCGGAGGCCAATTTCGATCTCGGCTACCGCGTCAATCTCGACGGTACAAGGGCGCTGTTCGATGCCATAAGGCTGGCGGGATTTGCGCCGCGCGTCGTCTTTACCTCGTCGATCGCCGTGTTCGGCGCACCGTTTCCCGACGTCATTCCGGACGAGTTCCACCCGACGCCGCTGACCTCCTATGGCACGCAGAAGCTGATCGGCGAGGCGCTGCTTGCCGACTATACGCGGCGCGGTTTCTTCGACGGCATCGGCATCAGGCTGCCGACCATCTGCGTCAGGCCGGGAAAGCCGAACAAGGCGGCCTCGGGGTTCTTCTCCGGCATCATCCGCGAGCCGCTGAGCGGCCATGAAGCGATCCTGCCGGTGCCGCGCTCCGTCGTCCACACACAAGCCAGCCCGCGTTCGGCGGTGAATTTCCTGATCCATGCGGCTCAGATCGACGGTGCCGCCGTCGGACCGCGCCGCAACCTGACGATGCCGGGCGTCGCCGTCAGCGTCGGCGAGCAGATCGAAGCGCTGGAGCGTGTCGCCGGCGCCAAGGCGGTGAAACTGATCCGCGAGGAACCCGACGAGACGATCTGGGCGATCGTCAAGGGCTGGCCGACACGCTTCGAGGCGCGGCGCTCGAGGGACCTTGGCTTTGCCGCCGAGACGAGCTTCGACGAGATCATACGCGTCCATATCGAGGACGAGTTGGGCGGCAATATCCCTAATTAAAGCGCCCCGATCGGACGCAACGAGGTCAGGCGCCGGTCAGGCTGGCCGAGAGCAGCAGCAGGCCGAACAGGAAGACGAAGGCGGCGCCGCCGATCTCGACGAAGGAATGGATGCGGTTGCCCATGCGGCCGTCGCCGGCGAAATACACCGCCCAGTTCTTCGCGGTCACCGCAAGCGTCGCCAGGGCCGAGACAGTGATTGCGGTGCCGAGGGCCATGGCCAGCACCGACAGGATGCCGCCGAACCATAGCCCGTTCAGCAAGGCGAAGCTCAGCACGATCAGCGCGCCGGAGCAGGGGCGGATACCTACGGCAGCGACAGCCGACCAGGCCGTGCGCCAATCGAAGCGATCGCCCGAAAGCAGCGCCGGGTCGGGCGCATGCGAGTGTCCGCAGGTCTCACAGACCTCGCCAGCCGCATGGCTGTGGTGATCGTGCGCAGCATGGGCGTGGTCGTGTGCGCCGTGGTCATGATGGTCATGCGCATGAAGCGCGTGGGAATGTGCCGCATGGGCATGCGCGGAATGTGAGTGGCCGGCATGTGAATGGCCGGCATGGGCAGCCGAGAGGCTGTAGCCGGGGCTTGCGCCGAACAGGCGAAGGATGGCCGGGCCGGCCTTGCGCCAAAGCAGCCAGGCGCCGAACAGGGTGACGAAGACATAGCTCATGATTTCAAGGAACCATGCGGCGTCGGTCATCGAGACAGCGGTGCCGCGCAGCACGAAATAGGCCACCAGCATCACCACGATCGCGGTCAGCGCCTGCAGCAGGGCCGAGACGAAGGACAGCATGATGCCGCGCTTGAGCGCCACCTCATTGGCCACCATGTAGGACGAGATCACCGCCTTGCCGTGACCGGGGCCGGCGGCGTGGAAAATGCCATAGGCAAAGGACAGGCCGATGAGCAGCCACAGCTTGCTGCCATCCTGGCGCATCGCCTTCATCGCGCCGGCAAGCGCATGATAGAATTCCTGCTGGCGCAGATTGATCCACATCAGGATGTGGGCGAACGGGCCGGTGGCGGTTGGAGCCATGCCGTCATTGGTGCCGATGCCCAGCGAACTCTGGGCGTGGGCGGAGCCGAGAAAGTGCGTCATCACAAAGGCGGCGGCCAGAACACCGAATGCCAAACGCAGGGACGGTTTCGCCACTGGATCTATCCTTCCGGCTGACAGGTCAGTTCAAGCTTGGTGGCAAAGATCTTGCTCATGTCGGTGCCTGTCGGATCGTTGAAGAAGGCCTCGGTCAGGGTCTTCTGGTTTTCGGCGATCGCCTCGTCCGGGTTGGGGCGGACAACCTTGCTGGTGCAGGCCGGTGGCAAGCCATCAACCTGCAGATTGGCATCCTCGGTGAAATCGATCGCGGTGTAGAAGGTCGGATCGTAGACGCCGATATCTATCTTGCCGCTAAGTTTGATCGGCACCTTCGGTTCGGATTCAAACAGGATGATCAGCTGGTCATTATCGAAATTGGCCATCAGATGCGGCGGCGGGGTCATTGCCACGTCCTTGCCGTCGACGGTGACGAGCTGGAAGTAGTTGAATTCGGCAAGCGAGGCATGGACGGTGTCGGCAACATCCTTCAGCTCCTTGTCGTCGAGCTTCAGGTCGGAATTCTTGTCGAACTCCATCATCACCGTGCTCGAAAACAAATCGTCGAACCGCCAGACATGGCGCAATGCCTTCACAGTTTGGTGATCCGGGCCCAGGACCACTTCGAGGCGGGCTTCGGCGAAGACGTGGGGATGCACCTCAGCCGGTCCGACGGCGGCAAACGTCGCGGTCAAGGCCGAAGCCAGCATGATGGCGTGCTGTTTCAGGTGCATTCTCGGTCGCGATTCAATCGGCTTCGGTGAATTGCCGACAGTTACCAGAAAGGGGGCGAAAATGGGACCGCAAGGCGGCTGAAAGCTCATGCGTTGTCCAGCGCCTTGAACCACTGCACCAGGAAGTCGACGAAAACGCGCACTTTCGCAGGCAGATAGCGCCGGTGCGGATAGACGGCGAAGATTCCGCCACCAGGCAGTATGCGGTCATCCAGCGCAGTCACCAGCTTGCCGCTTTCGATGTCGGGCGCGGCGATGAAATCCGGCAGGATGGAAAACCCCAAGCCCGCCACGGCCGCCGCCCTTGCCGTCATCGGGCTGTTGACCTCCATCGGGCCGGAGACCGAAACGCTAACCGTATCGCCACTGTCGCCCTTGAAAGGCCAGTTGGTCAGCCAGCGGCCATTGGTGTCGATAATGCAGGGCACACGGGCCAGATCCTGCGGCCTGACCGGCATGCCGTGCTTGGCGATCAGCTCGGGAGACGCGCAAAGCCGCACCGAAAACGGCGCCAGGCGCCTGGCGATCAACGAGGAATTTTCCAGCCGCGAAATGCGCACCGCCAGATCGAAGCCCTCCTCGACCAGATCGACGAAACGGTCGTCGAGTTGAACGTCGAGTACGATATCGGGATGCTGCTTGGCGAAGTCGATCAGCGACTGGCCGATCGGCGCGTCGGCGAAAGTGCGCGGCGCCGATAGCTTGATCCTGCCGCGCACGTCGCCGGAGGATTCGCGCACCGCATCGGCAAGGCTGTCGACCTCGCGCACGATCTCCGAGGCGCGCCGGTAATAGGTGTGGCCCGCCTCGGTCAGGGAGAACTGCCTGGTGGTCCGGTTGAGCAGCAGCGCGCCGAGTTCGTCCTCCAGTTCGCGCACATATTTTGACAGCAGCGCCTTCGAGCGGCCGATCTTGCGCGCCGCCGCCGAAAAGCCTTCGGCCTCGACGACGTCGATGAAGGCGCGCATGCGGGTCAGCGTATCCATGTCATGCGCCTCCTTGGTGGGCTGAAAGGATGCGGGCGGCCAGCGCAATCAACTGCCGGTCGCTGTTCTTCGGACCGAGCAGCGAAAGCCCGAACGGCGCCCCGTCGACCTTGCCGAGCGGCAGCGTGATCTGCGGAAAGCCGGAGAGGCCGGAAAGACACAGCAATCTCAGCGCGCGCTCGCGATAGGCCTGCAAATCGTCGAATGACGCGGCCTTGAGCGGCGCGGCACCCGGAACGGTCGGCAGCACAAGAACGCCGTCCTCGCCAAGCAGGCCGGCAAGCTCGAGGCGAAACGAAACGCGACGTTCCGTTTCACGTTGTGCGGTTGCCGCGTCGATGGTCGCGCCGTGCTCGAAACGCTCCTTGACCCCGGGTCCGAGCATGCGGCCGCCGCCGGCGATCCAGGCGCCGTGACTTTGCCAGGCTTCATAGCCTTGCAGCTTGCGGAAGCACCAATAGAGATCGTCGGCGGAATGCGACAGCGGGCCGACGGTGCGCGGCGCACCCAGCACGGACGCGACACTGCGGACCATGGCGCGATATTCCGCGGCCTCCAGCGGGCCGAGCACGAGGCCGTCCAGTGCATCGAGAGCGATGGGGCGCCTCAGTTCGTGGCGATGCGGATCGTCGCCGAGCAGCAGCGTGCCGACCTTTTCGTAGATGATGATGTCGCTTGCGAACCAGCCGAACGTGTCCAGCGAAGGCGCCAGCGGCATGGCGCCGTCGAGCGAGATGCGGCCATGCGTCGTCCTGAGGCCGATCAGGCCGCAGAAGCTTGCCGGCGCTCGGATCGAGCCGCCGGTGTCCGATCCGGTTGCAATGTCGGCCAGCCCGCCGGCAACTGCCGCGGCAGAACCGGAGGACGAGCCGCCGGTGACGCGATCGGGTGCCGCCGGATTGACCGGTGACGGGAAATGCGCGTTCAGCCCCAGCAGGGAAAATGCGAGTTCGTCGGTCTGCGTCTTGCCGACGAAGCGCGCGCCCGAATCAAGCAGCGCCTGGACGGCCGGCGCGGTCGCCATGGCCGGTGAAGCGTCCCGGTACTTCTGCGGGTTGCCGCAGCCGGTGCGGTAGCCGGCGACGTCGAAGATGTCCTTGACGGCCAGCCGCAAGCCGGCAAGCGGGCCGGATTGCGCATTGGCTACAGGGATTGGATCAAGGTCGAGAAAAGCGTTCAGCGGGCCGCGAGTGCCTGTCATGCGTTCGATATCCGGATGTGCTTGCCGCAGCATTTTTCTTCTGGTTGCCGCAGCATTGTTCGATGCCACAATTTTTACAACCTGCCATACGATTTTTATTGATTGTGAAATCTTTCGATCTTATATCGCGCTTGCCCAAAGTCGCACGTGCCTGTGGGTGTCCGCCGATCCTCGAATGGTGAGGGCAATCGGTAAGGTAACTGGAGCCAACCCCTCCAGTCGGTTTAGCGGCCAACCGCCAACCGAGGACACCTTGAAGCAACGACGGTGCGGGCCTTTCTGGTGTTCTGCCGGTCGTCCAAAGACCGGGGTTACTGAAGAGGCACACCTTCATTGCCGGCAGTGCGGACGGGTCTCCCATCCAAGCCAAGGCAGACAAAGCGAACCGAGGCCGGGCAAGGCCAAGGTTCACCGCCGCGAGACGGCGCTTCATGGTTCCGGGGTCTCCACCGGCTGGTTCCATGGATTTGACGTCCCGCCTTTGTCCACCGCGTGTTCGCGAGGCCGAGAGCCCGCGTCCGCAAGCCTTTGTGCGCGCCGAAAGGCGCTGATGGAGAGACCCGATGGCTACCCAGCGCATCCTTGACTTTCTCGCCACCCGACGTCCAAACGGCCCGTGCCTCGTCGTCGATCTCGATGTCGTGCGCGACAATTTCCGCGCCTTCGAGAAGGCGCTTCCCGATTCCAAGATCTACTATGCGGTGAAAGCAAATCCGGCGCCGGAAATCCTGCGCCTGCTTGCTGCGATGGGCTCGTCCTTCGACACCGCTTCCGTTGCCGAAGTCGAGATGGCGATGGACGCCGGTGCGCCGGCGGACCGCATCTCCTTCGGCAACACCATCAAGAAGGAGCGCGACATCCAGCGCGCCTACCAGCTCGGCATCCGGCTGTTTGCGGTGGACTGCGTCGAGGAAGTCGAGAAGATCGCACGCGCTGCTCCCGGCGCCCGTGTGTTCTGCCGCGTCCTGACCGACGGCGAGGGCGCCGAATGGCCGCTGTCGCGCAAGTTCGGCTGTGTGCCGGCGATGGCGGTCGATGTGCTGCGCCATGCCAAGGCGCTCGGCCTCGACGCCCATGGCGTGTCGTTCCATGTCGGCTCGCAGCAGACCGACCTGACTGCCTGGGATCGCGCGCTGGCCGATGCCAAGAAGGTGTTCGCGACGCTGGCCGACGAAGGCATCGTGCTGAAGATGGTCAATATGGGCGGCGGCTTCCCGACCCGCTATCTCAGGGATGTGCCGGTGGCGCAGGCCTATGGCCAGGCGATCTTCTCGGCGCTCAGGAAGCATTTCGGCAACGCCATCCCCGAGACGATCATCGAGCCGGGCCGCGGCATGGTCGGCAATGCCGGAGTGATCAAATCGGAGGTCGTGCTGATCTCGAAGAAGGCCGACAACGACAATGTGCGCTGGGTGTTCCTCGACATCGGCAAGTTCGGCGGTCTCGCCGAGACGATGGACGAGGCGATCCGCTATCCGATCGTCACCGCGCATGACGGCAGCGAGACCGCGCCTTGCGTGCTCGCCGGCCCGACCTGCGATTCGGCCGACGTGATGTATGAAAAGACGCCGTATCCGCTGCCCTTGTCACTGACCATCGGCGACGAGGTGCTGATCGAGGGCACCGGCGCCTACACGACGACCTACGCCTCGGTCGCCTTCAACGGCTTCGAGCCTCTCCGATCCTACGTGATCTGAAGGCTTCGGCCCTCAGATCACCCCGAGGTGGGCGCCTTTCGCCTGCCCGGGTTCGCCTGTGGAACAGATCTCCGCTCGTGAAGGATCGCGGAAATGGACATTGTAGATTTCATTGTTGAAGGCGCCTGGCTGGTCTCCCCCCTTGAGGGGGAGATGGCCGCGAAGCGGCCAGAGGGGGTCGGTTCGGCTGCGTCGACCTCTCTTGGACTGTGCGGGGCCAGCGCTTCACGCGCGGCAACCCCCTCTGTCGCCTGCGGCGACATCTCCCCCTCAAGGGGGGAGATAACCGGCGCTTTTGCGATCGTCGCCGAAACTGCGGCAGATATTGCATCGCGCGAGGCTTTGCTCGATCGCGCCATGGGGCCGAAGCGCCGGAAAAAGTCGTCGGAAAAGCTGCGGCGCGGCCGCCGGCCTTCGGAGGGCCTGGCCTTTGTCGCGCGCGACGCGTCGGGCACTGTTGCCGGCACGGTACGGCTGTGGGACGTGGTACTGGGCGAAGGCGGCAAGACAGCGTTGCTGCTCGGCCCGCTTGCGGTCGACCCGGCGCTCAAGAATGCCGGCATTGGCTCGGCGCTGATGCACCACGCGATCGCTGAGGCCGCGCGCCTTGGCCATGCGGCGATCCTGTTGGTCGGCGACGCGCCCTACTACAAGCGCTTCGGGTTCTCGGCCGCGAAGACCGGCCCTCTGGCCATGCCGGGACCTTACGAACGGCACCGCTTGCTGGCGCTGGAACTGGTGGAAGGCGCGCTCGACGGCGCGCAAGGCACGCTGAAGGCGGCCGGGCGCAAGCTGAAGGCACAGCGGCTGCCGCTCGCTGCGTGACGGATCAGAAACAAGCCGCCCATTGCACGGCGGCTCGTTTTCATCCCGGACCGGAGTGGATCAGCCGATCAGCTGGCTGAGCGCCATGGCGACGCTCATGTCGCCTTCGACCTTTATCTTGCCGGACATGAAAGCCATGGTCGGGTTGAGATCGCCTGAGATCAGCGAGTCCAAATCGTCGAGCGACAGCTTTATCGTGCAATCGGCCGGCGCATCGGTGGTCGAGACATCGGCGCCGTCGATGACGATGACGCCGTCGCTGCCGGTGTCGAATTTCACGGAGCGATCGAACCCGGCGCTCGCCACGCGCGACTTGATCTTGTCGGCAATCTCCTGAACGCCCATGGCGGTTCTCCTCGTCTCGTTGCGTTTGTCGCACATTGGCACTTCGATCCGCGACACTTCGATCTGGCCGAAGTCGCCGTCTTGCGCATTTCGCGATCACGGTCGCCGGCGCATATAGCTTCGGGTTGACGTTTACGTCAACGCGGCTCCCCGAGATGAAGATGGGGTTTATCGCCGCAGCATCACGCGGGCATGACACCTTGGCGGCCGGCATGTTGCCATGCGATGTTGCCGAGGGTATCAGGCACCACTCCCCCCTTGGATATCGGCGAGCCGCCCGGTGCTTTCCAGAAAAGAACCGCCCAGAAACGAACCGCAAGTCTATGCCCGCCGGTTGCGCGCGGTGCTGATCAGATCTATCCCGCTGCTCGAGGCACGCGGCATTGCCGTGGTCATTCTGGCGGCCCTGGTCGGGATGATGGCGGGTGCGCTGGTCACCGGCATGAGCGGACTGGTGCAGGTCCTGCATGGGCTCATGTTCGGCGTTCAGCCCGGCGGTCGGCTTTCGGCGATGTTTTCGCTGCAAAGGCCGGAGCAGGCGCTGATACCGGCGATCGGCGGCATCCTGCTCGGGCTGACGGTGATCTGGCTGAGAAAGCGAAAATTCCGCACGCCGGTCGATCCGATCGAAGCCAATGCACTTTACGGCGGCCGCATGTCGCTGACCGACACCTTCATCATCGCCGGGCAGACGATGATCTCGAGCGGCTTCGGCGCTTCGGTCGGGCTCGAGGCCGGCTATACGCAGGTGGGTTCGGGCCTGGCGTCGCGGCTGGCGCGCCTATTCAGGCTGCGCCGCAACGATGTCCGCATCCTGGTCGGCTGCGGTGCCGCCGGCGCGATCGCCGCCGCTTTCGACGCGCCGCTGACCGGCGCCTTCTACGGGTTCGAGCTGGTCATCGGCATCTACTCGGTCGCCAATGTCGCGCCGGTGATGGCCGCCGCGATCTCAGCCTCGCTTACCGCCGAGGTGTTCGGCGGCGTGCCGTTTCCGCTGGAACTCGCCGGTTTGCCGCAGCTCACCGTCAGCCAGTATCTGCCGTTCATGCTGCTCGGGCTTCTGGGCGGCGGCGCTTCCATCGCCATCATGCATCTGGTGAGCATGATCGAGCGCGTCTTTGCGCGGCTGTCGATCGACGCCTCGCTGCGCCCAGCCATCGGCGGCGTGATGGTCGGGCTGATGGGGCTGGTCACGCCGCAGGTCCTGTCCAGCGGCCATGGCGCGCTGCACCGCGAATTCGCAATGAATTACGGGCTGGCCGTGGTGGCCAGCGTCTTCGTGCTGAAGCTGGCGGCGTCGGCGATCTCGCTCGGCTCCGGCTTCCGTGGCGGCTTGTTCTTTGCCTCGCTGTTCCTCGGCGCGCTGCTCGGCAAGATGTTTGCCGGCGCTATGGCATTCGTCTCGCCGGCGACCGGCATCGACCCGGCCGTCGCCGCGGTCGTCGGCATGACCTCGCTCGCCGTAGGCGTCGTCGGCGGCCCGTTGACGATGACCTTCCTGGCGCTGGAATCGACCCGTGACCTGACGCTGACCGGCGTGGTGCTGGCCGCCTCGCTCATGGCGGCGATCCTGGTGCGCGAAACTTTCGGCTATTCCTTCTCGACATGGCGTTTTCACCTGCGCGGCGAAACCATCCGCAGCGCGCATGATGTCGGCTGGATGCGCAGCCTGACTGTCGGCTCGATGATGCGAAAGGATGTCCGCACCATCGACGCCTCGACGACGCTTGCGGAATTCCGCAAGCAGGTGCCGCTCGGTGCCTCGCAGCGCGTCATCGCGGTCGACGCCGACCTGCATTATGTCGGCGTGCTGATCGTCGCCGAATTGCACAGCCATTTGTCGGATGACGAGATGCCGGTGCTGTCCTTCGTCAAGTTCAAGGACGCGGTGCTGGTGCCGAGCATGAACGTGCAATCGGCCGCCGAGACTTTTCAGCGCGCCGGCGCCGAGGAATTGGCGGTGGTCGAGGATTTCACCGACCGCAAGGTGGTCGGGCTGCTGACCGAAGGCCATCTGATGCGGCGCTATGCCGAAGAACTCGACAAGGCGCGGCGCGATCTGTCGGGCGAGGGGTAGCGCACGTGACAGGCCAAGTCTTGGTCATCGATGGTAGTGAGACGGTTGTCCCGGTTTTCCCCCCTAAAGACGCGGCATCAACGCTGCCTCGACAAGGTCGGCCTTCCATGCTTCGGGTTCGCCGGTAATCATCGAAGGAGAGCATCAAGGTGAACGAAAACACCAAAAGTCCAAGGCCGCTTTCGGAAATTGTCAGCTATCACGCGCACATCTACTATGACGGGCAGGCCGAGCGGCAGCATGCCGAATGGCTGCGCCTGCGCATCGGCGAGCGTTTCCGCGTGCGCCTGGGCAATTGGCGCGACGAGCCGGTCGGCCCGCATCAGCAGGCCATGTACCAGGTCTCCTTCGCCACCGGGATTTTCGCTACGCTGGTCCCATGGCTGATGCTGAACCATGGCGGCCTGAGCATCCTCATCCACCCCAACACCACCAACCCCAAGCGCGACCATCTGGTCGACCCGATCTGGATAGGGCGGCCGTTGGGGGTGAAGGGCGAGGTGCTTGGCGAGGAGGATGAGGCGGAGGAGGCGCTGGAGGTGAATACGCAGCCGACGTTGGGGGTGTAGCAGGGCAATCGCGTAGGGCAACCAAGGTCTTCGCTCTACGAGTACCCCCACCCCTAACCCCTCCCCACAAGGGGGAGGGAAACTTCTGTTGGCGCTGACCTCGGCAAATTGCATGCCCTTTCAATGCCAAGGAGGACGTAAAGGTGCGCGGCAGCGTTCCCTCCCCCTTGTGGGGAGGGTTAGGGTGGGGTCCTCCTCGCAAGAATCTCATATGCGGTTGTCGGGGCGGGCGAAGAGTGCGGTAACTTTGGGCCGGTGTCTGCTTGACGAAGATCGGTGCTCTGTTTGAGAACGGGAGCTGCATGGGCAGACAAGCAAGCGGTGGGCAAACTGTGAGGCGCGTTCTTCGAATACTGGCCGCGCTGACCATGGCGTTCGGGGTGGCCGGCTGCACAAGCATTTCCTACTACGCGCAGTCGCTGGAGGGTCATATACGCATCATGGCGGCGCGCAAGAATATTGGAAGACTGATCCGTGATCCTTCGACGCCCACGGCATTGCGCAGCAAGCTGACGTCGGCGAGCGCCATAAGACAATTCGCGACAGATGAACTGGCCCTGCCGGACAACAGCAGCTACCGCAGCTACGTCGACATCCACCGGGACGCTGTGACCTGGGCCGTTTTTGCCGCGCCGCAATTCTCGCTCGCGCCGAAAACATGGTGCTTTCCGGTTTTCGGCTGCGTTCCGTACCGGGGTTACTTCTCCCGGAAATCCGCGACGGACAGCGCTGTCGCGCTTCAGAGACAGGGGCTGGACGTCTACGTCACAGGCATCACCGCCTATTCCACGCTGGGCTGGTCCAGCGACCCGCTGCTCAGCACCATGCTTCGTCAGGACGACACCTATCTCGCAAGCCTTGTCTTTCATGAACTGGCCCATCAGCGCCTCTATGTGGAGGGCGATTCCGCATTCAACGAGGCTTTCGCGGTTGCCGTCGAAACCACCGGCACAAGGAAATGGCTCCGCGCCGCCGGCGATCGGGCCGGATTGCGCCGCTACGAAGTCGCTCGCAAGCGCAACGCCGATTTTCTCAAACTGGTGGCGAAAACGCGCGACGAGCTGGCCCAGGTCTATGGAAGCCCCCGTACCCCGCGGCAGATGGCGGCCGCCAAGGCAGCGGCGATCGACACCCTGCGGCTGCGCTACCGGCACATGCGCGACCGGCGCTGGGCCGGATACCGGGGATACGACCGCTGGTTTGATACGCCGATCAACAACGCCAAGCTCGCCGCGACTTCCGTCTACGGCGAACAGGTTCCGGCATTCCTTCGCTTGTTCGACCTGTGTTCAGGCGACTATCCAAGGTTCTACGCGTCTGTTCGACGGATTGCGGATAAACCGTCCCGCGCCGAAGCGCTGAAGGCGGTGAATAGCTGTGAGTGACTTGAACAAGCAGCGGGCCGGACATTCTCATCCACCTCAACACCACCAACCCCAAGCGCGACCGTCTGGTCGACCCGATCTGGATCGGGCCGGCCGCCGGGGTGAAGGTGAGGTTCTCGGCGAGGACGATGAGGCGGAAGAGGCGCTGGAGGTGAATACGGAGCCGACGCTGGGGGCGTAGGGAGGCGGGGTAGCCCTTCGGTATGTGAGGTTCGGCGTCGGAAATCGCGTGTGCCTGCAGTGCAGTTCAGGCTGGCATGACCGGCCGCTTTGCGCCCATTCCAGTCACTACGACAGCGCCGTTCCTTCGCCAAAAGCGGCCATCACGAAATTCACAGGCCAAGCAACTTTACTCCCAAAGCAGAGGTCATCATCAGTGAAAGAAGTTTCGTTGACGATTGCTACCTCAGCGTAGCCAGAAGGTGCTCGGCAGCCTTAACATCCGCAGTGTCCTGGCCCTCAACGAAATGCTCCACGACTGGTTGCAAGAGCTCGCGAGCGCTATCCGCCTCCCTTCGCCCGGCCATCAGCGTCGCCATGTCGGTTGCGGTTCGCAACTCCCATGCCCGTGCGCGCTGACTTCGGCTCAACTCCAGTGCCTGCATGAGGTAGGCGGCAGCTTCATCACGGTTGCGCTCCGACTGGAGAAGGAGGCTTCCCTTCATCCGGAGCAACTCCGGGAGGTACAATTGATCGCCGTTCTGTTCGACTTGACCAAGCGACTCGTCGATCAACGCAATGGCTTCATCAACCTGACCGGTCGCGGACAGTCCCCTAACTAGCGAGAGATTGAGCGGCGTCGTGAGCAATTCATAAGGCGCCGCGTGGAGCTTCTGAAGAGATGTCTGCAGGCCCTCGACGCCGCTTTTTGCATCGCCGTGACGGATCGCGACTTCGCTTTTGAAGCCCCGACCGACCAGCAGGTAAGGAGTCATGGAATGGGATTCCGCGCGGGCGATGAGCATATCTATGTACGCCTCGGCGCTCTTCAGGTCGCCGGTCCAAAGGAAGACCGATATCGCCCAGATCAACGCGATCGCCAACGTTAGAGAATGATCCATGGCGGCAGCCTCTTCGACGGCCTGTCGGGCGTGTGCCATGGCTTGATCCGGATGGCCTTGTAGCCAAAGGTTCCTCGCCAGGATGGCCCTGGCCAGGATTTTGCCTTCGAACCCCAGATAGATCGTCGTGGTCCGCTGGGAGCGCGGCCCACGGTCGAGCGCCGCCTCCAGCTCTGCGCGGGCCTGCGCGAGGTCGCCTCGCAGGTGGAGCGAGATGCCCAGAATCGAGTGTGCCAGCGCGCTGGCGACCGAGTCGTCCAAGGTCGCGGCTGTGGCTGAACAACGCCTTGCAAACTCAAGGGCGGTTGCGAAATTGCCCGTCCGCAGATGGAACATGTTGAGCGGACCCAACAGACGCACCCGGTCCAGCGGATCGCCGCGCTCCTCGGCGATCGCCAGGCTCCTCTCCAGAGCTACGCGCGCCCTGTCGCGTCCTCCCCGCATGAACATGAAGGACACGCCGAGGGCTGCCTGAAGATGCATCTCGTCAAGTCCGCCGCGGGCGGCATCGTCGAAAGCGAATATTGCTCTTTCAGACCAGCGATGACACTCCGGCAACAAGGACATTGCCAGGAAAACCGGCGCGACAGCGGTGGCGAGTCCGAGGCCGATGTCGGCGTTTCCGCTGTCGCCGAAGCACCATTCCAAGGCAGCCCGGACATTGTTGATGGCGGCGAAGTGAGGCGCCCGCTCCTCACCGGTCGCCAGGCTTGGCCACTCGATCCCGGTCTGCTCCAGCCATCTCCGATAGTAGGCGGCGTGGCGCACTGCCAGATCGGCAGCCTCGGCGTCATCGATCGGGATGTCGAGAACGTAGGCGCGCGTCGTATCGAGGAGCCTGTAGCGCATCATTGCTCCGACCGGACGCGTCGCCACGATCGATTTGGCGACAAGACTGTCCATGGCGCCAAGGACGGTCGATCGGTCGAGGGTCGCGCTCGTCACCACCTCCAGTGCAGCATCGAGCGTGAAATGACCGACGAATACAGCGAGCCTGCGAAGCACCACGCGCTCAAGGTCGGTCAGGAGCCCCAAGCTCCAGTCTAGTGTCGCCTGCAGGGTTTGCTGACGCGGCGGCGCGGTCCGCGAACCGAGCCACAGCAGTGTCAGGCGTTGATCAAGAAGCGCGGCGGTCTGTTGCAGCCCATAGGATTCGACGCGCCTGGCCGCCAGTTCGATGGAGAGCGCCACGCCGTCGAGCTTTCGACAGATGCTTGCGATGAGCAGGGCTTCCGCATCGCTGACGTCCAAACGAGCGCCGCCTGCCACCGCTCGTTCGACGAACAGTTGGGTGGCCGGGAAGGTCTGGACAATGGCCGCCGTTAGTCCAGGTTCGTCGGGCGGATAGGCAAGCGCATCCAATCGATAGATATGCTCGCCCTCAACCCGAAGCACCTCGCGGCTCGTTGCCAGAATGTGGACCTGTGACGTCGCATCGACGATGCTTGCTGCCAAAGGCGCCACCGCATCCAAGAGATGCTCACAGGTATCGAGGATCAAGAGAATCCGCTTGTTGCGCAAGTAAGCGATTAGGTTGGGCGTGGCATCTTCTGTTTGAACGGACAGCCCAAGCATCGAGGCGACGGCTGTCGTCACCAGACCGGGATCACCGATCATTCCCAGATCGACGAACAGAACTGCCCCATAAAATGCGTCGATCAGATGATGCCCGACTGCGATCGCGACGGTGGTTTTACCGACACCGCCGGCGCCAACGATGGTGACGAACCGCGAAGCATTCAGCTGCGCCGACAGCTTGAGAACGTCCTCATCCCGCCCGACCATTCTGCTCAAGCGGTTTGGAAGATTCGCATGCGGAAACCCAGCGGCGATGAATGGGGCTTCGTCGTGTGTGCTTGATCGCGAGACCGGTGCAACGAAGCAATAGCCGCGCCCCGGAAGCGTCGCGATGTAACGCGCGCCATCCTTTCCATCGCCCAGCGCCTTGCGCAGCCCGGTCATGTGGAACCGCAGGCTGCCTTCCTCGACAACCACATCGGGCCAGACCCGCGACATCAGATCCTTCTTGCTGACGACTTCATTCGGCGCGGAAGTCAGGACGATGAGAATTTCAAGGGCGCGCGAGCCCAGCTCTACGGGAGCGCCCTCTCTTGTCAGGAGCCTTTCACCCGCAGCCAAGCAGAAAGGGCCAAACGACAATCTGTCTTTGGCCTGACTTGCCGTTATCGTCATGGCGTCTCTTCTTTTGGGAGCCGCCTGCACCCAGCGCCTCAGTTTAAGTCAAGGAACGCTCCCGCACCATAGGGAGTCTCCACTGTCTGGCCCCTCCTATCTGCTCAAAAAAGCGGCTGGCGGGCAGCGACTAACAAGAGCTCACGACGCATAACGGGCTAATCCCATCTCCCGGGGGTACGTCAAGCAGTGCAGATCGGATCCATCAACCCCAGGAGAGTCCCATGGACACGACCAGAACCTCCGAAACAATCGACCAGGATCGCCGGCGACTCTTGGGCACTGCCGCGGTCGGCATCGCCGCCGCAGGCGCCGCGAGCCTGCTCCCGTCACAAAAGGCCGCCGCATCAACCAGCGATGGCATCCGCCCTTTCACCGTTAGCTTCCCGCAGGAGGAGCTCACCGAGCTTCGCCGGCGCATCGTCGCTACGCGCTGGCCCGAGCGCGAGCTCGTCTCCGACGAGGCCTCCCGGCGGATCTGGTCGACCCCTGCGACGGTAGGGCCAACGCAGGGCGTGCAACTCGCCACGATGCAGAAGCTCATGCAGTATTGGGGAACGGAATATGATTGGAGCAAATGCGAGGCGCGGTTGAAGGCGCTGCCGAATTTCGTCACCGAGATCGACGGCCTGGACATCCACTTCATCCACGTGAAATCCAAACATCGGGGCGCACTGCCTGTCATCATCACGCATGGCTGGCCCGGTTCGGTCATCGAACTCCTAAAGATCATCGATCCGTTCACCAATCCCACTGCGCACGGCGGTACCGCGGCCGACGCGTTCGACGTGGTGATCCCGTCGATGCCGGGCTACGGCTTTTCCGGCAAGCCCACCGAAACCGGTTGGGATCCGGGGCGCATCGCGCGGGCGTGGATCGTGCTGATGAGACGCCTCGGCTACGACCGCTACGTCGCGCAGGGCGGCGATTGGGGAGCACTCATCACGGAACAGATGGCCCTGATCGCACCTCCCGAGCTGGTCGCCATCCACACGAATATGCCGGGGACCATTCCGCCGGAGATCGTGAAGGCGCTAGCCTCCGGCGGTCCGCCCCCCGCTGATCTTGGCCCCGACGAGAAGCGTGCCTACGAGCAGGTAGCGTTCTTCTACAAAAACGGCCTGGGCTACGCCAACGAGATGGCTCTTCGTCCGCAAACTCTCTACGGGATCGTCGATTCACCGGCCGGCCTGGCGGCGTGGATCCTCGATCACGATGCGGATAGTTATGCGCTGATCGCCCGTTCCTTCGATGGAGAGCCGGAGGGCCTTACCCGCGACGACATCCTCGACAACATCACGTTCTACTGGCTGACGAACACGGCGATCTCGTCGGCGCGTCTCTATTGGGAACATACGCAAACGGCGAAGGCCGGCTTCTTCGACGCCAAGGGCATCACAATTCCCGTCGGTGCGACTGCGAACCCCAGCGAAATCTACACCGCACCGAAGAGTTGGACCGAACGCGCGTTCCCGAAGCTTCTGCACTATGGCCGCACGGACAAGGGCTGCCATTTCGCCGCCTGGGAGCAGCCGAAGAGTTTCACCGATGAGGTGCGCGCAACATTCAAGACGTTGCAGACATGACGTGTTGGCGGGGGATGGCGCGCCGGACGCGCGTCATCTTCCGCCCAGCGATAGCTGCGTAGCGAACCTCCGAAGGGAGCGACTGCAATGAACCCCCTCATCAAGACGCTCGCCGCACTCGCGGCTTGCACCGTGCTCGCCACGGGCGCGTTTGCCCAGAGCACGGTCGTTCCCATCGACAACGAGCCCGCACCCAAGCTGATCGTGGAGCCGCCGCTTCCGGGTCCGCTGGTCGGCGGCGTCGTGTTCATCCCGTACCGGGTGGAGAACTTGCGCATCCTGCCTGTGGGCGGGGCGGCCGCGCGCAACGTGTCTCCGCGGGTCGGGCATCTGCACGTCACTGTCGACGACCTGCCTTGGGCGTGGGCGGACTACGGTCAGAGCAACACCATCATCTTGGTGGGCATGCCAAGCGGCCAGCACATGGTGCTGATCGAGGTGGTGGATCCAGAAGGCAAAGTCTTCACCAAACAAACGGTGACGTTCCACACTCCGGACAAGACGGTGCAGCCATGAGGCTCGACCAACTGGCGGCCGTGCTGGCATTCGGGCTTTGCATCCTTTCCGCGCCCGCCTCCGCCAACCCGGTTGAGGATCGCTCGATCCGGCCCTTCAAAGTCTATGTGCCGCAAGCGCCGCTCGATGATCTTCGCAGTCGCATTGCGCAGACACGGTGGCCCGACCGGGAGACGGTCGATGACCAGTCGCAGGGCATACAGCTCGCGAAGATCAGGCCGCTCGTCGAGTATTGGGGCACGGCCTACGACTGGCGGACAGCGGAAGCGAAGCTGAATTCCCTGCCCCAGTTCATGACCACGATCGACGGCGTGGAAATCCACTTCATTCACGTTCGCTCGAAACATCCCAATGCCCTGCCGCTGATCATGACGCATGGCTGGCCCGGCTCGGTGCTCGAACTGCTCAAGACCGTCGGCCCGCTCACCGATCCCACGGCGCATGGCGGTAGCCCGGAAGACGCGTTCGACCTCGTACTGCCGTCGTTGCCGGGTTTCGGCTTCTCCGGCAAACCCACAGATACTGGCTGGGGTACAGACCGCATTGCACGAGCCTGGGCAGAGCTGATGAAGCGCCTTGGCTACACAGATTACGTCGCCCAGGGCGGCGACTGGGGCTCTCCCGTTTCGAATGCAATGGGACGTCTGGCCCCGGCAGGCCTGCTCGGCATTCATGTCAACCTGCCGGCTGTCGTACCGCCAGAGATTGCCGCGGTGCTCGCCGCCGGCGGACCGGCGCCGTCGGGGCTCACGGACAAGGAGCGCGCGGCGTTCGATGCGCTCAGCATGGCCGCCAAGATGGGGAACAGATCCTACGCCACGATGATGGGCACCCGGCCCCAGACGATCGGTTACGCCATCAATGACTCCCCCGCAGGGCTCGCCGCTTGGATGCTCGGACATCCGGGCTTTTCGGGCTGGACCTACGACAAAAGCGACCCTGAAAAGTCGCCTGACGAAGTGCTGGACGATATCACGCTGTACTGGCTGACGAACACCGCCACCTCGTCCGGGCGAATTTACTGGGAGTACGGCGGCGGGCGCAGTCCCGTTTTTGCCGGCGCTGAAAAGACCAGCGAAGTCTCGCTGCCGGTGGCCATCACGGTCTTTCCGGGCGAAGGCTATCGGGCCCCCGAGACCTGGGCCCGGCGCGCCTACCCCAACCTGATCTACTTCCATGAGGTCGACAAAGGCGGCCACTTCGCCGCGTGGGAGCAGCCGGAGCTCTTTTCTGCCGAGTTGCGCGCCGCGTTCAGGCCGCTGCGGCAAACCAAACAACCACCTCACTCGAAAGGAACGACAAATGTCTCAAACCATGAAAACGCCCCATGACGAAAAGCGCGAAACTGCGACCGGGACCCTCAAAAAGCAGGCGCTCGACATGAAGCTCGAGGTCGTGGTCATCCCCGTCTCGGACGTCGATCGCGCCAAGAGCTTTTATAGCGGCCTGGGCTGGCGGCTCGACGGCGATTTCGTCGTCGGCGATACGTTCCGGGGTGTGCAGTTCACACCTCCGGGCTCGCCTGCCTCGATCCACTTCGGCACGGGGATCACGACGGCGGCGCCCGGCTCGGCAAGCGGACTTTATCTTGTCGTGTCGGACATCGAGGCGGCGCGCGTCGAGCTCATTGGCCACGGCGCCGAGGTCAGCGAGGCGTTTCACCGCACAGGTCCCGGCAGGCCGGCGGTCAAGGGGCGCGATCCCGAGCGGCGCAGCTACTCCTCGTTCGCGACGTTCAAGGACCCGGACGGCAACGAATGGCTGCTGCAGGAAATCACCACCCGCTTTCCCGGCCGGATCGACTCCAATGTCACGACCTACGCTTCCGGAGCGGATCTTGCTGCCGCGCTGCGACGCGCGTCGGAGGCCCACGGCGAGCACGAGAAGCGCAACGGCGGCCAGCGCGATGAGAACTGGCCGGACTGGTACGCGGAATACATGGTGGCTGAGCAGGCCGGCAAAGAGCTTCCGCTTTGAAGGATTCAGCGCGCAGCGCGCCGCCGAATCGTCTGCGCGGCGATATCGATCGAAACTGAAAAGGCGTCGTCGATGAAAGCAACCAAGCTGCTCGTCGCCGTGGCGCTCGCACTGGCAATCGGAGCTCCGATTGCCAGTTTTCTGGGAGACACGAATGTGGCTCAGCCGATAGCCTCCGCACCGATGAGGGTTCCGTTTCTTCACGGACTTTTCTCCCTCCAGTTTGAGGGTCAATCCGAGCTTGCTTCGCTTGGCGTGGCGAACGAGTGGATAAATTCGCCGCCGCTGACGCCGTCGGCTTTGCATGGCAAGGTCGTCCTCATCGATTTCTGGACCTACACCTGCATCAACTGGCTGCGCACGCTTCCCTACGTTCAGACCTGGGACGAGAAATACCGGAAGCATGGTTTGGTGGTGATCGGAATCCACGCGCCGGAGTTCGCGTTCGAAAAAGACCTGAACAACGTGCACCGGGCGGTGAAAGACCTGGGGATCGATTACCCGATCGCCGTCGACAATGACCATCTCATATGGCGGGCTTTCAGCAACCAGTACTGGCCGGCACTCTATTTCGTCGATTCGCGAGGACGCGTCCGGTATCACCACTTTGGCGAGGGCTCATACCAACAGTCGGAAATGGTCATCCAGGAATTGCTGACTGAGGCTGGCGCCGGCGGATTCGACCGTGAGCCTGTGTCGGTGGATGCCCGCGGCATCGAAGCCGCGGCCGATTGGGAGACCCTCAAGTCTCTGGAAAATTATCTCGGCTACGAACGCACCCAGAATTTTGCCTCCGCCGATGAAGCGGTCTTGGACGCGCCGCACATCTACGACGTGCCGGCGCGACTACGCCTGAATGAGTGGGGGCTGTCTGGCAGTTGGACGGTAAGGAAAGAAACCGCCGTACTGAACAAGTCCGATGGCCGCATCGCGTACCGTTTTCACGCGCGCGACCTTCATCTGGTCATGGGTCCGGCAGCGCCGGGAACGTCTGTGAGATTTCGCGTGCTGATCGACGGACAGCCGCCAGGCACGGCTCACGGCATCGACGTCAATGAAAAGGGCGAAGGCGCAGTGACAGAGCAGCGCCTGTACCAACTGATCCGACAATCGAAACCCATCATCGATCGGCAGTTCGAGATCGAGTTTCTCGACTCAGGCGTGGAGGTCTTTGCATTCACGTTCGGCTGATCGCCCGCGCAAGGATAGAGGTTCCCAAATGCATTCGCTCAATATTCCGGATGAGATCGACCAAGATCGCCGTCGGTTCTTTGGCGCCGCCGCGATGGCTGTCGCCGCCACTCAGTTCGGCCTGATCGGCCCGGCACAAGCGCAACAGACGACTGGCGAGCCTGCGGCGTCCTTTGGGCCCTTGAAGCGGATCGAGGCCGGCGTGCTGAGGGTCGGCTATGCGGAACTTGGACCGACCGACGGCCCGCCCGTCATCCTGCTACATGGCTGGCCGTATGACATCCACACCTATGCCGATGTCGCTCCCCTGCTTGCCGCAAAGGGGTACCGCGTGATTGTGCCCTACCTGCGCGGCTACGGCACTACGCGCTTCCTGTCGAACGAGACGATGCGCAACGGTCAGCAGTCTGCGATTGCCGCGGACATTGTCGCCCTGATGGACGCACTGGCCATCGAAAAGGCGACGATTGGCGGCTGCGACTGGGGCGCCCGCACCGCGAACATCATTGCTGCACTATGGCCTGAACGCTGCAAGGCGATGGTCTCGGTGAGCGGCTACCTCATCGGCAACCAGCAAGCCGGCAAGCTGCCGCTGCCACCCAAGGCCGAGCTGCAATGGTGGTATCAATATTACTTCGCCACCGATCGCGGCCGCGCCGGCTACGAGAAATACACACGGGATTTCGCCAGGCTGATCTGGCAACTCGCGTCGCCGCAGTGGAATTTCGACGATGCCACATTCGAGCGCAGCGCCGCAGCCTTCGACAATCCCGATCACGTGGCCATTGTGATCCACAATTATCGCTGGCGGCTCGGACTCGCCGACGGCGAGCAGCAATACGACGCGTTCGAGGAGCGACTCGCGCAGGCACCGGTCATCGGCGTGCCGACGATCACCCTCGAAGGTGACGCCAATGGCGCGCCGCATCCGGACGCCAGCGTGTACGCCACGATGTTCCCGGCCAGATACGCGCATCGGGTCGTCACCGGCGGCATCGGGCACAACCTGCCCCAGGAAGCGCCGCAGGCCTTTGCCGATGCAGTTGTCGAAGCCGACGCCTGATGGAGTTCGCGGCAACCGCCCAAGCGGCGGTTACCGCTACCAGCAAAAGAATGCCAATGAGCCACATCGCAAGGGTTGTCTATACGGCCAGGACCGCAACCACGGGCAGCCGCGAAAATGGCGCCTCGCGCAGTTCCGACGGCCTTCTGGACATCTGGCTATCGACGCCTGGATCGGCGCGCATCGGCACCAATCCGGAGCAGTTGCTCGCGGCCGGCTGGTCGGCCAGCTTCGCAAGCGCAATCGCATCTGCGGCCCACGAACGAAAAATCGCGCTGCCTGCAGGGATGAGCATCGAGGCCGAGGTGAATCTGAACTACGGAGAAAACGGCCACTTTCTTAGCGTCCAACTGGATATTGCCGTGCCGAGTCTGGAGCGCGATGTGGTACAAATTCTGGTGGATGAAGCGCACGAGATTTGTCCCTACTCCAAAGCGACACGGGGCAATATCGATGTCATAATGAGGATCGTCTGATTTGACCTACATCGCTCTTCGGCGTTGAAGCTTTTGGCACCTCGCTCCCAGTCTGTTCCGGGTCAGATCATGATCATGCCCACATCGACGTGAATGTCCGCTTTCGATATCCGCGGGCTCGAAGCTGCCGGTCCGTTGTCGTGAAGAGTTTCGGGCGCCGGCAGGCGTACGAAAGTCCCCGAGGAAGGAACCCGCGGGCCACAGGCGATGGTTATGGGGATTTC
>NZ_JAMYSP010000007.1:0-209100 GCF_040322015.1 Mesorhizobium sp. M0208
ATCTCCCCCTCTAGGGGGGAGATTGCGCCTTGGTCTCCGCCTTCGCTAATCGCCGAAGTCGCGCCGAATACCGAGGCAGCAGAAGTACGGCCGTCGGCGGAACTGCCGATCTCCCCCCTAGAGGGGGAGATGTCCGGCAGGACAGAGGGGGGCGCGAAGGAATGCCAGCTTGCGAGTGATCTACGCTGCCGTTCCGTCAAATCCCTTGCATGAGCTTCGCGGCCTTTTTCGGCGACCATCCTGAGAATCGCGACGGCGATATCACGGGCAGCATCTTTCTCGATCATGGCGAGAGGCCTGACATTCTGCCCGTCACCAGCAACAGCTATCCGCCAGCCGACGCCCGCGTCGGTTCTGATCGCAGCCAGTCGTACATCGGCCACTACCGCATCCATCGTCAGTTGCCCGCCGCCGTCGATGACGACTGAAACCTTCGGACCGAGCCTTGCCGTCAGACCAGCCTCTTCAATCGCCACCCGAATCCGCTCCGCCATCGGGCGCGGGTCGGCTATCTCCTCCGGGTCGAGCCCGGCCAGTGGGCCGGTCTCGACCGGCACGCCGGTGCGCACGGCGATGCCGAGCGCATCGACCTCCATCGCCAGTAGCCGGGCGCTTTCGTGCGTCAGGCCGCGTATCTGCAGGCCGCCGCGGGCGGTCACTTCCATGATGCCGTTGCCATGGCGCAAGGCGGATTCGCAGAGTCCGATCAACGACTTCGGCAACAGTCCTCCAGCGACCGGATTGAGCCGCACCAGCAGCCCGTCGCCGGTTTGCATCGGCGCGGACAAGGCAGGGCAGGCGCCACGGCGCGAGAAAGCGTTCATGCCGCCACTCCCAGAGCTTGCGCTTCGGCAATCAGTGCGGCGAGATCGTTATCGATCGAGTTGCGCAGCGGATGCCAGAGCCCGCGCCGCCGTGCTGACAGCAAACGCTCGGCAATCACCTTCGCCGCCGCCGGGTTCTCGCGCAGGATGAAGGCGCGCACCACGGGGTCGCCGAGATAGGCGTCGTGCACGGCCTCGATCAGCGTGCCTGATATGGCATGGGTAGTCTCGGCAAAGCCGACCAGCCGGTCGACCGTCTCGGCGAATTCCGAGGCGCCGCGCGGCCCGTGCCGCATCTGGCCGGCGATGAAGCGCGGGTTGACCGCGCGGGCGCGAACTACCCGGGATACGGCCTCACCAACCGAGCGCGGCTTGGGCTTTTGCGGGTCCGTGGTGTCGAGCACGATCACGTCGGCGTTCTTGCCGAGCGCGGCAAGCGCTGCCGAAAAGCCGCCGATAAAGGCGACGTCGGCCGAGCCTTCGAGGATGTCGCGGCCGGGGTCGTCGCCGGTATGAACCAGAAGGTCGGCCTCAGCGATGCGACCCTCAAACGCGCCAGGCGCCGAAATGCCTTCGCCCTCGGCGCCGCCATAGGCATGCGAAGTGGCGTCGAGATAGGCGCGGCCGATCTCTTCGCGCGCCGACCAGTCGCCGCTCGACAACATGTCCTCGACGCCGGCGCCGTAAGTGCCGGGCGAAGTGCCGAAAATGCGCGGGCTGATCTTGCCGTCGATGCGGGTCCTGGCCGCCAGCGGGTTTTCCGAATCGTGCTCGTCGCGGGTCGCCACGGCGTTGGCCGCGGCGTCGATCAGCGCGATCTGGGTCGGGAACATATCGCGGAACAGGCCCGATATGCGCCAGGTGACGTCGACGCGCGGGCGGCCGAGCGTTGCCGGCGGCAGCACCTCGATGCCGGTGATGCGGCCGGTGGCTGAATCCCATTGCGGCCGGCAGCCCATCAGCGCCAGGCCTTGCGCGATCTCCTCGCCGCCGGTGCGCAGCGAGGCCGACCCCCAGAGGTCGATGACCAGCGAGCGCGGCCAGTCGCCATGCGATTGCATGTAGTTGCGGACGACTTCTTCCGCTGCCGCCTTACCCAGATCATAGGCGGTCGGCGTCGGCATGGTGCGCGGGTCGGCGGTAAACAAATTGCGGCCGGTGGGCAGCACATCGCTCCGGCCACGCGCCGGCGCGCCGGCCGGACCGGCAGCGACGTGGCGGCCGTCGAGGGCGGCAAGCAGCGCGGTTTTTTCAGCTGCCGCACTTTGCCGCCGTACCGGATCAGCTTCGCCTTCCGGCGAGCGGCCGTAAATGTGCAGGCCGTCCTTGATGGCGAAATCCTTGAGATCGCAGAGCCAGGCGTCGATGCGGCGCAAAGCCTCGTCGGCTGCGTCGGTCCTGGCGACACCAGCCTCTGAGGCGAGGCCGGTCTTTTCCGCCGTTTCGACTATCAGCTTCGCCAGGCGGTCGCGGCGGCGGCGGTCGAGCCCGTCGGCCTGGGCATATTCGTCGACCAGTCGTTCAAGCCTGTGCTGGTTTTCGTCCAGCCCGGCGCCGGTCAGCGGCGGCGGCAGATGGCCAAGCGTGACGGCGGCAACGCGCCGCTTGGCTTGCGCTGCCTCGCCTGGATTGGAGACGATGAAGGGGTAGACGACGGGCAGGGCGCCGGTGACGATTTCGGGAAAGCAGTTTTCGCTGAGCGCAACGGTCTTGCCGGGCAGCCATTCCAGCGTGCCGTGGGCGCCGACATGGACAATTGCATGGATGCCGAGCGACTGGCGCAGCCAGAGGCCAAAGGCGACCAGCGCATGGCGCGGCGGCAATGTCGGGTCGTGATAGTCGGCGCGGCGGTCGACTGAGCGCCCGCGATCGGGGGCGAGCGCCACGGTGATGTTGCCGAACGTGGCCGTGCGGAAGCGGAATTTGGCGACAGCAGGCGCTTGAACACCCCCCTCTGTCCTGCCGGACATCTCCCCCGCAAGGGGGGAGATTGCGCTCTCATTGCCGGTTTCGCCAATCACTGAGGTTGCAGAACGGGTGCCGTCGGCGAAACGGCCAATCTCCCCCCTTGAGGGGGAGATGTCCGGCAGGACAGAGGGGGGCGCCTCGCGCGAACCTGTCTCATCTTCCGCCTTACCCCATGCCGCCTCCACGGCAGCGAGTGCCGCAGTCGGTAACTCTGCAGAAAGAGCGAGATAATCGTCCAGTCTCAGCCCACCATTCCCCCGTTCCAGCAAATCCAACAACTCCCTTGGCGTTTGCGGAATCCTTTCAACGGCGTAGCCCTGTTCGCTCAGATCGTGCAGCATTGCCAGCACGCTGGACGGCACGTCGAGGCCGACGGCGTAGCCGGTGCGACCGGGGGCGCTCGGATAGTCGGGGATCAGGATGGCGAGCTTGCGTTCCGCGCGCGGCGTCCGCCGCAGGCGCACGAATGCCTCGATACGGTTCGCCACTTGCGCGACGCGGTCGGGCTCTGGCCGGTTGGCGAAGGCGCGGAAGGCCAATGCGGGATCGGTTTCGCTTTCGCCCTTGAAGGAAATGGCGCCGGCCAGGATGCGGCCGTCGAGCTCGGGCAGGACGACATGCATGGCAAGGTCGGCGGGCGCCAGGCCGCGCTGATTGGTTTGCCAGATGTCGCGGCGGGTGGTTGCGACGATGACCTGGAACACCGGCACGCCGGCGCGGTCGAACAGGGTTTCAACGCCCGGCTCGGCCCCAGAGGCGAAAGCTGTGGCGGTGATGATGGCGGCAGGCTTCAGCGTTGCAAGCGCGGTTTCAACAAAGGCGAGTGAGGCCGGGTCCTTGAGGCTGGAGACGAAGATAGGCACGGGAGCCATGCCGCGCGCGCTCAGCGCTTCGAAAAGCGCGTCGATGGGCGCGACGTCGGCCGCGAGCAGCATCGAACGGTAGAAGAGGATTGGCACGACGTCCCCCTCCCTCTCGAGGGGAGGGTGGCCCGAAGGGCCGGGTGGGGTCATTGCGGCAGTGCTCGACGCCTCTTTGAGTTGGCGCGCTTCGGAGAGGACCCCATCCCCGGCCTGCGGCCGGACCCTCCCCTCGAGGGGGAGGGGGACGCCGCGTTCTACGACCCCCAGTCCCGGCTCGTAAAATCCAGCCTTTGGCACGCTAACGGGTTCGGCTACCGCCGCACCAGATCCAGCGAGACTTGCCAGCCTCTGCACCAGCGCCGTCATATTTGCCGGCCCGCCCTCGCGAAAATAGCCAAGCAGGGCGTCCAACTCCTCGCGCGGCAGCGTCGAGCCTTCGATCAGTCGCAAATCCTCGTCGTGGCTCTCGCCCGGTAGGAGCGCCAGCTTGATACCGCGATTTCGCGCGATAACGGCGAGCTGGTCGCAGCCATAGCGCCACCACTCGTAGCCGCCGAGAATGCGGACCAGAATGACCTTGGCGTGGCGGGCGACGCTCTCGGTCCAGAGGTCGACGGACATCGGATGGCGCAGGTCGCGCAAGGCGGCGAGCCGCATCGAGGGCAGGCGGTCCGCATCCGCCTTCCACGCCGCCGCCAGCCCGGCCAGGTCGCTGTCGGTGAAGGACAGGGCCACGACATCCGCAGGCGTTTGCCTGAGATCGACAGGCTCGGCGAGATCGTCGAGCGAGGCGGATGTGGTGGTGAGGATGTGCATCGCGGCTTGTACCTGGGGTCAGCCGGCGAGGATACGCTCTATCGCCGGGCGGTTCAGCCCTTTCAGACCGATGACGACAAGGCGCGAGCGGCGATCGTCTTCAGCGGTCCAGGCCCGGTCGTAATAATGGTTGACGCGCGGGCCGACGGCCTGCAGCAGGAGCCGCATCGGCTTGCCGCCAACCTCGACGAAGCCCTTGACGCGCAACACGTTTTCTTCCTCCGCCGCCGTGGCGACGCGTTGTGCGAGCTCGTCCGGGTTAGACACGGACGCGATGTCGATGACGAACGAGTCAAAATCGTCATGTTCGTGGTCGAGCTCGTCGTCGTGATGGGTTTTGCGGTTCTCTATGTCGTCCTCGACGGCGAGGCCGAGGCCGAGCAGCACCGACGGATCGACCTTGCCTTGCGAAGTCGGCACGATCTTCACCGCCCGCGCAACATGCTTGCCGATGACGGCATTGGCACGGGCCGAGCCGGCTGCGTCCATCAGGTCGCTCTTCGAGAGGATGATCAGGTCGGCGCAAGCGAGCTGGTCCTCGAATACTTCCTCGACCGGATCGTCGTGTTCGAGCGTCTCGTCCTGCGCGCGCTGCGCCTGCAGGGCGTCCATGTCGTTGGCGACGCGCCCATCAGCCAGCGCCGGTCCGTCGACGACGGCGATAACGCCATCGACGGTCACCCGGCTCTTGACCGACGGCCACTGGAAGGCCTGGACCAGCGGCTTGGGCAGGGCCAGCCCGGACGTCTCGATCAGGATATGGTCGACCCTCGGCATCAGCGACAGGATCTGGTCGAGTGCCGGGACGAAATCGTCGGCGACAGTGCAGCAGATGCAGCCATTGGCCAGCTCGACAATGTTTTCCTCGGGGCAGGTGTCGATGCCGCAGCCCTTCAGGATCTCGCCGTCGATGCCGATGTCGCCGAACTCGTTGACGATGATGGCCAGCCGCTTGCCTTTGGCGTTTTCGAGCAAATGGCGGATCAATGTCGTCTTGCCGGCGCCGAGAAATCCGGTAACGACGGTGCAGGGGACGCGCGAAAGGGGGGCAGCGGTCATATCAAGTCCTTCAAAAGGTCGAGGGGAGGGATGCGGGCAACCAGACCGCGCTTCAGGCAATCGGGACGGCCGCGCCACGGAATGAGCCCATCCGTCGAGGTGGCGAACAGCTTTGCGCCGGTCACGAGATCGGCGCCGCTGGTCGCGGTCAGGTCGCCGAAGACGTAACTCCAGCAGCCGTCGCGCAGCATGGCGGCGCTGAGCCGGCGCTTGCAATTGCCGAGGCATTCGACGGTGCGGATTTTGATGTTTTCGCCGGAAGCGGCGCGGCGCGTGTCCTCGGCGAGCAGTTCGCCGGCGCGGGGATGAGCGTCCGAACCGGTCTCGTCACGGCAGGAAGAGCAGACGATGACGGTAACGCCGGCCGGGGAATCGTCAGGGCCGGACAATAAATCCGCTGTCTCAGCCGAAAAACTGCTGTCGCGTTCCAAATCAGGCTCCTTGCCCGGAAAACCCGCCAGGCGATCGGATTCTTATGTCCTAGACGGCAGGTCTCCTGGCTCGCGGGTCATCGCCTTGGTGCCGCCTTCCCGGGAATATCCCAGTGGTTTTCGGCCTTGGCTCGTCGCTTACAGTTGCGGGGACAGCCGCGGATTTGAAATCGAGATTTCGCACCGCATTCCCTCTTGGCCCCTGCCGTTGCGGGCAGGGGACCGTCTGAAACGGATTTAGGCTTGTGGAGGCAGTCGTGTCAACGCACGTCTATGACGCGGCGATATCTGCGAGCGGCCGGCCAAGGTCGCCGGCAGCCGTCACCGCGATGCGCTCAAGCCCGAGCCAGCCCTGCATCTGCTTCAATTCCTCGAAGAGTTCGGCAGCGGTTTGTGGCGGGGCGCCGGGCTCCGCATAGGCGGCATGGACGCGCAATACGCCGGCCGGACGGTCGGCCCTGAGGTCGACGCGCCCGACGATGCTGTCGCCGAGCAGGAACGGCAGCACATAATAGCCATACCGGCGCTTTTCGGCCGGCGTGTAGATCTCGATGCGGTAGTGGAAGTCGAACAATCGCTCGGTGCGCGACCGCTCGAAGACCACGGGATCGAACGGCGCAAGCAAGGCGCGCGCCTCGATCCTGCGCGGCAAACGGACGTTCTTATGGAGATAGGCTGTTTTGCTCCAGCCGTCGACGCTCACCGGCAACAGCTCGCCAGCCTCGACCAGCTCCTCGATGCGGCCCTTAATATCGGCGGGCGAGAGGCGGAAATAGTCGCGCAGGTCGCCTGCCGTGGCGACGCCATGGGCGCGGGCGGAGATGCGCAGCAATTCGCGGTGGGCGTCCTCGGGGCAGGGAACCGGTAGAGCGAGTATCGCGGGCGGCAGTACGCGCTCCGGCAGATCGTAGAACCGTTCGAAGCCGCGGCGATGCGCGGTGGTGATGCGGCCGGCCCAGAACAGCCATTCGAAGGCGTGCTTGGCATGGCTCCAGCCCCACCAGCCGCCCGAACCCTTCTGGCCTTCGAAAGCCGACGCCGCGATCGGGCCTCGTTCGGCGACCTCGCGATAGATGTCTTCGATATAGGCGGCGTGCTCGCGGCCCCATTTGGCCAGTCCGCTGTACATTTCCTCGCCGCGCTCGGCCCGCTGCATGCGCCAGCGCATCAGCGGATAGGTCTCGACCGGCAGGAAGGAGGCTTCGTGCGCCCAATATTCAAAGACCATGCGCTTGCGCGTTATGGCGGCGTCGTCGAGCAGCGCCAGCTTGTAGGGGCCAAGCCGCGAATAGAGCGGCATGTAGTGGGCGCGCACCACGGCGCTGACGGAATCGATCTGCAGCAGGCCGGTACGGGCAAGCACGCGGGCCAGATGTCGGCGGTCGGGTGTACCGGCGGGTCGGGGATCATTGAATCCCTGTGCCGCCAGCGCGATGCGGCGGGCCATGCGAAGTGAGATTTTTTCCTTCATCAATGCGGGTATCCTGATGATGCCGGACAGAGAAGAGAATCTGTGATTCCGCGCCATGCTAGCAGGGTTTTGGCGGTATCCATGTCAGGAGAGAAAAGTGGAGTGAAAAGTGAAAGAAATCAAACAGGAGCGGATCTGACCAGTTTTCCCGGATATGCCGCCCAGTACCGCGATTTGAACAAGGTTTGACTTGCTTCGCCGAAAGCGCTGCGCTAACCCTCGCCGCGTTGCAGCATAGAGCCCCCTTAAAACGGTTCAGTGGTTAAACTGTCACGCTTCCGCAAGTGGGTCCGGTGCTGTAATCAGAGTGGATTGGCCGCCAACGGAAACTGCAGCATGAACGCACTTTTAGGTTCGTACCTGCCCATCGTCCTGTTCATCGGCGTGGCGCTGGTGGTCGGGCTGGCGCTGCTTGCCGCACCCTTCCTGGTGGCCTACCGCAACCCCGATCCGGAAAAGCTTTCGGCCTATGAATGCGGCTTCAACTCGTTCGACGATGCGCGCATGAAGTTCGACATCCGCTTCTACTTGGTGTCGATCCTGTTCATCATCTTCGATCTGGAGGTAGCCTTCCTGTTTCCTTGGGCGGTGTCGTTCAGCCAGATCGGCATGCTCGGTTTTTGGTCGATGATGGTGTTTTTGGCGGTGCTGACCATCGGCTTTGCCTATGAATGGAAAAAAGGAGCGCTGGAATGGGATTGAACGACAGTTCCGGCACGCTCGTCGCGCCGAAGCCCAAGGGCCTCATCGACCCCAACACCGGCAGGCCGGTGGGGGAGGATGATCCGTTCTTCCTGGAGATCAACAACGAGCTCGCCGACAAGGGCTTTCTCGTCACCTCGACCGAGGCGCTGATCACCTGGGCGCGCAGCGGCTCGCTGATGTTCATGACCTTCGGTCTCGCCTGCTGCGCGGTCGAGATGATCCATACCTCGATGCCGCGCTATGACTCCGAGAGGTTCGGTGTCGCGCCGCGCGCGTCTCCGCGTCAGTCCGACATCATGATCGTTGCCGGCACGCTGACCAACAAGATGGCGCCGGCGCTGCGCAAGGTCTACGATCAGATGCCGGAGCCGCGCTACGTCATCTCGATGGGCTCCTGCGCCAATGGCGGCGGCTATTATCATTATTCCTATTCGGTGGTGCGCGGCTGCGACCGCATCGTGCCGGTCGACATCTACGTGCCCGGCTGCCCGCCGAGCGCCGAAGCGCTGCTCTACGGCATCCTTCTCCTGCAGAAGAAGATCCGCCGCACCGGCACGATCGAACGGTGAGCGGCATGACCCAGGCGTTGAATGACCTCTCGACCTATCTGGGCGAGAAGCTGACCGGCCGGATCGGCGAGGCGGTGTTTGCCTATGGCGAACTCACCATCTCGGTCGAACCGCGCGACCTGATCGAGGCAGTGACCTTCCTGCGCGACGACCCGAAATGCCAGTTCATCTCGATCATCGATGTCTGCGGCGCCGATTATCCGTCGCGGGCAAAGCGCTTCGACGTCGTCTATCATTTGCTGTCGCCGAGGCAGAATATCCGCATCCGCATCAAGGTCCAGGCCGACGAAGAGACGCTGGTGCCGTCGATCACCGGCATATATCCCGGCGCCGACTGGTTCGAGCGCGAAACCTACGATCTCTATGGCGTGCTGTTTTCGGGTCATCCCGATCTGCGGCGGATTCTGACCGACTACGGCTTCGAAGGCCATCCGCTGCGCAAGGACTTTCCGCTGACCGGCTTCGTCGAGGTGCGCTACGACGACGAGGCCAAGCGCGTCATCTACGAGCCGGTGGAGCTCAAGCAGGAATTCCGCAATTTCGATTTTCTGTCCCCATGGGAAGGCACGGATTATGTTCTGCCGGGGGACGAGAAGGCGAAACAGTGAGTAGTGAGTAGTGAGTAGGAATTGGAAAAAAGGATCGAATCTTATCGCGACCTGAAGGTGTGGCAATCGGCGATGGTGCTTGCTGAAGATTGTTACCGCATCAGTAAAGGGTTTCCGAAGGAGGAGATCTACGGCATGACCTCGCAGATGCGCCGATCGGCGGTTTCGATCGCAGCCAACGTCGCGGAGGGATACGGTCGAGAAAACAGAGGTTCGTTCGTTCAATTTTTGCGCATGGCGCAAGGTTCGTTGAAGGAACTGGAAACGCACATTTTGCTGGCATGCCGGGTTGGGCTGCTACGAAAAGACGATGAGATTGAACTGCTACTGCGATGCGAAGAGATTGGAAAAATGACGAGATCTCTTATCCGGACGGTGCAGGCCAAGCAGGCGGAATGAAGCAGGCATTGAGGTTGATGATCACTACTCACTACTCACTACTGACTCTTCGCCAGAGGCGCCTCCATGGCTGAAACCTCCGTTCGCAACTTCAATATCAACTTTGGCCCGCAACACCCTGCAGCGCATGGTGTTTTGCGGTTGGTTCTTGAACTCGACGGCGAAGTCGTCGATCGCGTCGACCCGCATATCGGACTTTTGCACCGCGGCACGGAAAAGCTGATCGAGCACAAGACTTATCTGCAGGCGGTGCCTTATCTCGACCGGCTCGATTATTGCGCGCCGATGAACCAGGAACATGCCTTCGCGCTCGCAGCCGAGCGGCTGCTCGGCATCGAGGTGCCGAAGCGCGGGCAGCTTATTCGAGTTCTCTACTCTGAGATCGGCCGCATCATGTCGCACATCCTCAATGTGACGACGCAGGCGATGGATGTCGGTGCACTGACGCCGCCGCTATGGGGCTTCGTCGAGCGCGAAAAGCTGATGGTGTTCTATGAGCGTGCCAGCGGCTCGCGCATGCATGCGGCCTATTTCCGGCCGGGCGGTGTGCATCAAGACCTGCCGCAGAAGCTGATCGAGGACATCGGCAAGTGGATCGACCCGTTCCTGAAGTCGATCGACGACCTCGACGCGCTTTTGACCGGCAACCGTATTTTCAAGCAGCGCAATGTCGACATTGCCACTGTCTCCCTGGCGGACGCCTGGGCCTGGGGGTTTTCCGGCGTCATGGTGCGCGGCTCGGGTGCGCCGTGGGACCTGCGCAAATCGCAACCCTACGAATGCTATGCCGAGCTGGATTTCGACATTCCGGTCGGCAAGAACGGCGACTGTTTCGACCGTTATCTGGTGCGCATGGAAGAGATGCGGCAGTCGGCGAAAATCATGCGCCAGTGCGTCGACCTGTTGCTCGGCAAGGAGGGCGGCGGGCCGGTGTCGAACCTCGACGGCAAGGTGGTGCCGCCGAAGCGCGCGGCGATGAAGCGCTCGATGGAAGCGCTGATCCATCACTTCAAGCTCTACACCGAAGGCTACCGCGTTCCAGCCGGCGAGGTCTATGCCGCGGTCGAGGCGCCGAAGGGCGAGTTCGGCGTCTATCTCGTCTCCGACGGCACCAACAAGCCCTACCGCTGCAAGCTGCGCGCGCCGGGCTTTGCGCATCTGCAAGCCATGGACTTTTTGTGCCGCGGCCACATGCTGGCCGACGTCACCGCGGTTCTCGGCTCCCTCGACATCGTGTTTGGTGAGGTCGATCGCTAAATGTCAGTCCGCCGTCTCGCAGAAGCCAGCCTCCAGCCAGCCGCCTTTGCCTTCAACCGGGCGAATGCGGCAGCGGCGAAGCAGTGGATCAAGAAATATCCGAAGGGGCGAGAGCAATCCGCGATCATCCCCTTGCTCATGCTGGCGCAGGAGCAGGAAGGCTGGGTGACCAAGGCGGCGATCGAGGCGATCTCCGACATGCTCGGCATGCCCTATATCAGAGGGCTGGAAGTCGCCACCTTCTATACGCAATACCAGCTCAATCCGGTCGGCAGCCGCGCCCATATCCAGGTCTGCGGCACCACACCCTGCATGCTGCGCGGCTCGGAAGCGCTGATGGATGTGTGCCGCTCGAAGATCCATCACGACCAGTTCCACACCAACGACAAAGGCACGCTGTCGTGGGAGGAGGTCGAGTGCCTCGGCGCCTGCGTCAACGCGCCGATGGTGATGATATTCAAGGACACCTATGAGGATTTGACGCCGGAGCGGCTTGCCGAGATCATCGACCTTTATGACGCCGGCAAGGGCGCTACGGTGGAACCGGGACCGCAAAACGGCCGCGTCACTTCCGAGCCGGCCAGTGGCCTGACGACCCTTAAGAGTGAAAAGGCGATCCTCAAGGCGACCCGCGACCGGGAAACCAGGGCCGCGACCAAGGCCGCCAAGGAAGCGGCGCCGGCGGCTTACGCCGCAGCGCCGGTTCCGCCTGCTGCCGCGCCTGCACCGGCGCCAGTTGCGCCCTCGAATGCCAGCAAGCCGAAGACCGATGCGGTCGAGACCAGCCCGGCGCTGAAATCGCCGTCGGCGACAAAAGTCGCGCCAACGGCGGAGAAGGCGGCGAGCGTTGCAGCGCCTCTGCATTCGGCCGCCAATGCCAACAAGGCCGAGCCGCAGGTCGAGGACGTCTCGAAACAGCGCAAAGGCTCCAAGAACAAGGCCGAGCCGGCGTCTGCTTTCAAAGCGCCGGAGGCCAAGGTTAAACCAGCGAAGGCTGCCGCCGAAGCGGCCAAGCCGTCGCCCGGAAACAAGAGCCGGCCGACCGGCAAGAAGCCGGTCTGAGGAACGAGCAATGCTTCAGGACAGAGACCGCATCTTCAACAACATCTACGGCCGCTTCGACAAGTCGCTGGCCGGCGCCATGGCGCGCGGCGCCTGGGACAACACGCCCGGCATCATCGCCAAGGGGCGCGAGTGGATCGTCAACGAGATGAAGGCATCGGGCCTGCGCGGCCGCGGCGGCGCCGGCTTCCCGACCGGGCTCAAATGGTCGTTCATGCCCAAGCAGAGCGACGGCCGGCCGAGTTATCTCGTCGTCAATGCCGACGAGTCCGAACCCGGCACCTGCAAGGACCGCGATATATTGCGCCACGATCCGCATACGCTGGTCGAGGGCTGCCTGATCGCCGGCTTCGCCATGGGCGCGGTCGCCGCCTACATCTACGTGCGCGGCGAGTTCATCCGCGAGCGCGAGGCGCTGCAACTCGCCATCGACGAGGCCTATGCGGCCAAGCTGATCGGCAAGAACAATACCTCCGGCTACGATTTCGACATCTACATGCACCATGGCGCCGGCGCCTATATCTGTGGCGAGGAAACGGCGCTGCTCGAAAGCCTCGAAGGCAAGAAAGGCCAGCCGCGGCTGAAGCCGCCGTTTCCGGCCAATGTCGGCCTCTATGGCTGCCCGACGACGGTCAACAACGTCGAGTCCATCGCCGTGGCGCCAACCATTCTGCGCCGCGGTGCGGCCTGGTTCTCGTCCTTCGGCCGGCCCAACAATGCCGGCACCAAGCTGTTCTGCATCTCCGGCCACGTCAACAATCCGTGCACCGTCGAAGAGGCGATGTCGATCCCGTTCCGCGAACTGATCGAGACGCATTGCGGCGGCATCCGCGGCGGCTGGGACAATCTGCTGGCGGTCATTCCGGGCGGCGCCTCGGTGCCGTTGGTGCCGGCCGAGCAGATCATCGACGCGCCGATGGATTTCGATGCGCTGCGCGACCTGAAATCGGGCCTCGGCACCGCGGCTGTCATCGTCATGGACAAATCGACCGATATCGTGAAAGCGATCGCGCGGCTGTCCTACTTCTACAAGCATGAGAGCTGCGGCCAGTGCACGCCCTGCCGTGAGGGCACGGGCTGGATGTGGCGGGTGATGGAACGGCTGGTGCGCGGCGAGGCGCAGAAGCGCGAGATCGACATGCTGCTCGACGTGACCAAGCAGGTCGAGGGCCACACGATCTGCGCTCTGGGCGATGCGGCGGCATGGCCGATCCAGGGCCTGATGCGGCATTTCCGCGGCGAGGTGGAGCGGCGCATCGACGAGTTCTCGCGCAACGCACACCGCGCCGAACCGGTGCTGGCGGCGGCGGAATAGAAGAATTCAAAAAATGCGGGCGAATGCCCGAAACGAGGAAACGAGCGCGGGGCAGACGGAAACGACCAGGAGACCACCTATGTCGCTGTTTTCGATACCCGACGATTTGACGCCCGATGGGGACCCGTTCTTGAAGATGAACCAGGACCTGACCAGGACAATGCCGAAGGAGATGGCCAGCGCCGTCAATCTCCTGGCGCATCCTGTCGCCGGCGCGGCGGCGATGACGGCACTCGGCATCGGGCTTGCCAACCACGCCTTTGGCGTCTGGATGGGCGTGCTTTCAGGCGTGGCCGAGACCTCGCAGCGGCTTTGGCAGCCGGTCACCGAGGATTTCGAGGCCCGGACCGAACGCGTTTCCGCGACCGGCAAAAGCTCCTCGACCAAGGCGCGCGCAGCCACCAAAACCCTGATTGCCGAGGCGCAGTCCTTCGCTAATGACGTGACCGACATTGCAACAAGCACTGCGGCGCGGAGCGTGGCGAATGCCAGCACCGTTGCAGCGGATGCGTCGGCCGGGCTGATGCCGGAAGATTTCAAGCAGCCCAAGCCGATGGACCGGCCAGCCGTGCCCGCCGACCTCAAGGCAATATCGGGCATCGGGCCGAAACTGGAAAAGGTGCTGAACGGCCTTGGCATCTGGACATACGCCCAGATTGCCGCGTGGACGCCGCAAGAGATCGCCTGGGTCGAAGATTACCTGTCGTTGAAGGGCCGTATCGGCCGTGACGGCTGGATCGGTCAGGCGGCCGCATTGGCCGGGGCCAAAAATTGAATTCAATACCGTGCGCGGTGTCGGCTGCGCCCGGAAGGAAAGATTGCGGAACGTCCGCAGGGGTTTGAGGCGAAATGGCAAAGCTCAAGGTCGACGGGAAAGAGATCACTGTACCCGACCACTACACGCTGCTGCAGGCGGCCGAGGACGCCGGTGCGGAAGTGCCGCGCTTCTGCTTCCACGAGCGGCTGTCGATCGCCGGCAATTGCCGCATGTGCCTGATCGAGGTGAAGGGCGGCCCGCCCAAGCCGCAGGCGTCCTGCGCCATGGGCGTGCGCGACCTGCGCCCCGGTCCGAACGGCGAGCCGCCGGAAATCTTCACCAACACGCCGATGGTCAAGAAGGCCCGCGAAGGCGTGATGGAATTCCTGCTGATCAACCATCCGCTGGACTGCCCGATCTGCGATCAGGGCGGCGAGTGCGACCTGCAGGACCAGGCGATGGCGTTCGGCGTCGATTCCTCACGCTACCACGAGAACAAGCGGGCGGTCGAAGACAAGTATATCGGGCCGCTGGTCAAGACGATCATGAACCGCTGCATCCATTGCACGCGCTGCGTCCGCTTCACCACCGAGATTGCGGGCATATCCGAGCTCGGCCTGATCGGCCGCGGCGAGGATGCCGAGATCACCACCTATCTCGAAAGCGCAATGACTTCGGAACTGCAGGGCAATGTCATCGACCTTTGCCCGGTCGGTGCGCTGACCTCCAAACCCTACGCCTTCCAGGCACGGCCTTGGGAACTGACCAAGACCGAGTCCATCGACGTGATGGACGCCGTCGGCTCGGCGATCCGCGTCGATAGCCGGGGCCGCGAAGTGATGCGCATCCTGCCGCGTACCAACGAGGCGGTGAACGAGGAGTGGATTTCCGACAAGACCCGCTTTATCTGGGACGGCCTGCGCACGCAGCGCCTCGACCGGCCCTATGTGCTCAAGGACGGCAGACTGGCCCCGGCAAGCTGGGCGGAGGCTTTTGCCGCGATCAAGGAAGCGGTGTCGAATGCCGCACCCGAAAAGATCGGCGCCATTGCCGGCGATCTCGCAGCCGTCGAGGAGATCTACGCGCTGAAGCTTCTGATGGCTTCGCTCGGCTCGAGGAACACCGACTGCCGCCAGGACGGTGCCGCACTCGATCCGTCGCTCGGCCGGGCCAGCTATGTCTTCAACCCGACCATCGAAGGCATCGAACAGGCCGATGCGGTGCTGATCATCGGCGCCAATCCGCGCTTCGAGGCATCCCTGCTCAACGCCCGCATCCGCAAGCGCTGGCGGGCCGGCAATCTGCCGGTCGGCGTCATCGGCGATGTCGGCGATACGCGCTATGATTACGAGCAGCTCGGCGCCGGACCGGAATCGCTGAAGGATCTGGCCGACGGCAACGGCAAGTTCTTCCATCTGCTAAAGAAGGCGACGCATCCGCTGATCATCGTCGGCCAGGGTGCGCTGGCGCGTCCGGACGGCGCGGCCGTGCTCGGCCAGGCGGCGAAGCTCGCCGTCGCAGTCAACGCCGCTAGGGCCGATTGGAACGGCTTTGCCCTGCTGCACACCGCCGCGGCACGCGTCGGCGGCCTCGATGTCGGCTTCGTACCGGGCGAGGGCGGCAGGAATGTCGCCGGCATGCTGGGCGAGACCGACGTGCTGTTCCTGCTCGGCGCCGACGAAATCGACATGGCCAAGACCGGCGGCGCTTTCGTCGTCTATATCGGCACGCATGGCGACAAGGGCGCGCATCGCGCCAACGTCATCCTGCCGGGCGCCGCCTATACCGAGAAGTCGGGCACCTTCGTCAACACCGAAGGCCGCGTGCAGCAGACCAACCGTGCCGGCTTCGCGCCCGGCGAAGCGCGCGAGGACTGGGCGATCCTTCGGGCACTGTCGGATGTGCTCGGCAAGAAGCTGCCGTTCGATTCGCTGCAGCAACTGCGCGCAAAGCTCTATGCGCAATACCCGCATCTTGCCCGCGTCGACCATGTCGCGGCCGGCGACCCGGCCGACATCGCCAGGGTTGCCAAGCTCGGCGGTCGGCTGAACAAGGGCACCTTCACCTCGCCGGTCAAGGATTTCTACCTGACCAATCCGATCGCGCGGGCTTCCGCGGTGATGGCCGAATGCTCGGCTTTGGCGAAAAACGGCTTCAGGCAGGCGGCGGAGTAGACATGGACACTTTCTTCTCCTTCTACGTGCTGCCGGCGCTGCTGATCCTTTTGAAGTCGGTCGTGCTGATCGTCGTTCTGTTGATCTTCGTCGCCTATGTGCTTTATGCCGACCGCAAGATCTGGGCGGCGGTGCAATTGCGCCGCGGCCCGAACGTCGTCGGCCCGTGGGGCACACTGCAGGCCTTCGCCGATCTGCTGAAATTCGTGTTCAAGGAGCCGGTGATCCCGTCCGGCGCCAACAAGGGCGTTTTCCTGCTGGCGCCCTTGGTCTCGGCGGTGCTGGCGATCTCGGCCTGGGCGGTGATCCCGGTCAATGAGGGCTGGGCGATCGCCAACGTCAATGTCGGCATCCTCTATGTCTTCGCCATCTCCTCGCTCGAGGTCTATGGCGTGATCATGGGCGGCTGGGCGTCCAATTCGAAATACCCGTTCCTTGGCGCGCTGCGCTCGGCGGCGCAGATGGTGTCCTACGAAGTCTCCATCGGTTTCGTCATCGTCACCGTGCTGCTTTGCGTCGGCTCGCTCAACCTGTCCGACATCGTCTTGTCGCAGCAGGACGGGCTGGGCACGCGGCTCGGCCTGCCCAACACCTTCCTCGACTGGCATTGGCTGTCGCTGTTCCCGATGTTCATCGTCTTCTTCATCTCGGCGTTGGCCGAGACCAACCGGCCGCCCTTCGACCTTGTGGAAGCCGAATCGGAACTCGTCGCCGGCCACATGGTCGAATATTCGTCGACGCCGTTCCTGCTGTTCTTCCTCGGCGAATATGTCGCCGTGGTCCTGATGTGCGCGCTGGCCACCATCCTGTTCCTCGGCGGCTGGCTGCCGCCCTTCAACTTCGCGCCGTTCACCTGGGTGCCGGGGCTGATCTGGTTCGTGCTCAAGGTCTGCCTGGTGTTCTTCATGTTCTCGATGGTGAAGGCGTTCGTGCCGCGCTATCGCTACGACCAGCTGATGCGGCTCGGCTGGAAGGTCTTCCTACCGATCTCGCTGTTCATGGTGGTCGCCACCGCCGCTTTCCTAAAGATCACGGGGTTTGCCTGATGTCTGCATTATCCCAGGCCGCCAAGTCACTGCTTTTGCAGGATTTCGTCAGCGCTTTCTTCCTGTCGATGCGCCAGTTCTTCGCGCCGAAGGAGACGATCAACTATCCGCATGAGAAGGGACCGGTCAGCCCGCGCTTCCGCGGCGAGCATGCGCTGCGCCGTTATCCGAACGGCGAGGAACGCTGCATCGCCTGCAAATTGTGCGAGGCGATCTGCCCGGCGCAGGCCATCACCATCGAAGCCGGCCCACGCCGCAATGACGGCACGCGGCGCACCGTGCGCTACGACATCGATATGGTGAAATGCATCTATTGCGGCTTCTGCCAGGAAGCCTGCCCGGTCGACGCCATCGTCGAGGGGCCGAATTTCGAGTTCGCGACGGAGACGCGCGAGGAACTTTATTACGACAAGGACAGGCTTCTGGCCAATGGCGACCGCTGGGAGCGTGAGCTGGCGCGCAACATCTCGCTGGATGCGCCTTACCGCTGATATTTGATGCATGAACGGGGCGAGGGCCTCGTTCAGAGGATGATCCCGAAAAGTTGCATACTTTTCGGACAAGATCATCCTCCGGAATGAAAGAGTGTCGCATGTTTTCTTTTCGATCGGGTCTTTCAACCCGATCGGAACATGCGATAGGAACACGCAACTTGCCGACCGGAGGCGGTGGCAAAAAACAGGACGAACGTCCTGTTTGGACAGGAAACCCGGGGGAACCCATGCTGAGTGGACTAGAGGCGGCCTTTTTCTACCTCTTCGCCTTTGTCGCGGTGGCATCGGCGTTCATGGTCATTTCGGCGCGCAATCCCGTGCATTCTGTGCTGTTTCTGATCCTGACCTTCTTCAACGCCGCCGGCCTGTTCATGCTGACCGGCGCCGAGTTCCTGGCGATGATCCTGCTCGTCGTCTATGTCGGCGCCGTGCTGGTGCTGTTCCTGTTCGTCGTCATGATGCTCGACGTTGACTTCGCCGAAATGAAGGAAGGCGCCCTGCAATATGCACCGATCGGCGCGCTGGTCGGGCTGATCCTGGCGGCGGAGCTGATCGTGGTGCTCGGCGGCTATACATTCGCGCCGAAACTGGCGGCGATGGTCGCCAAGCCCATTCCGGACCTGGCCGCGCGCTCGAACACGGCAGCGCTCGGCGACATCCTCTATACGGATTACCTCTATTACTTCCAGATCGCCGGCCTGGTGCTGCTGGTCGCCATGATCGGCGCCATCGTGCTGACGCTGCGCCATAAGCCGGGCGTCAAGCGGCAGTCGATCGCCGCCCAGGTCGGCCGCACGGCGGCAACCGGAGTGGAAATCCGCAAGGTCAAGACGGGCGAAGGAGTCTGAAATGGTCGTCGGCATCGCGCACTACCTGACCGTATCGGCGATCCTGTTCACGCTCGGCGTGTTCGGCATCTTCCTGAACCGCAGGAACGTCATCGTCATCCTGATGTCGATCGAGCTGATCCTGCTTGCGGTCAACATCAATTTCGTCGCCTTTTCGGCGGCGCTCGGCGATTTGGTCGGCCAGGTGTTCGCACTGTTCGTGCTGACGGTCGCGGCGGCCGAAGCGGCGATCGGCCTTGCCATTCTCGTCGTCTTCTTCCGCAACCGCGGCTCGATCGCGGTCGAAGACGTGAACATGATGAAGGGTTGACGGAACCACCATGTATCAGGCCATCGTCTTCCTTCCGCTGCTCGGCTTCCTGATCGTCGGCCTGTTCGGCACTTCGCTGGGGGCCAAGGCTTCCGAATACATCACCTCCGGCTTCCTGGTGATCGCGGCAGTGCTGTCGTGGGTTGCCTTCTTCTCGGTCGGCTTCGGCGGCGGCGAGGTGTTCACCGTGCCGGTACTGCGCTGGATCCAGTCAGGCGGCCTCGAAGCGTCGTGGGCGCTGCGGATCGATACGCTGACCGTGGTGATGCTGGTCGTCGTCAATACGGTGTCGGCGCTGGTCCATATCTACTCGATCGGCTACATGCATCACGACCCGGACCGGCCGCGCTTCTTCGCCTATCTGTCGCTGTTCACCTTCGCCATGCTGATGCTGGTGACGGCCGACAACCTCGTGCAGATGTTCTTCGGCTGGGAAGGCGTCGGCCTTGCCTCCTATCTGCTGATCGGCTTCTGGTACAAGAAGCCGTCGGCCAATGCAGCTGCGATCAAGGCCTTCGTCGTCAACCGCGTCGGCGATTTCGGCTTTGCGCTCGGCATATTCGGCGTGTTCGTGCTGTTCGGCTCGGTCAATCTCGGCACCATCTTCGCCAATGCGGCGACGTTCATTCCGGCGGAAGGCGCGCCGCAAGGCGCGGCCGTACTGACCTTCCTCGGCTATGCGCTTGATAAGCAGGCCGCGATGACGGTTGTCTGCCTGCTCCTGTTCATGGGCGCCATGGGCAAGTCGGCGCAGGTGCCGCTGCACACCTGGCTCCCGGATGCCATGGAGGGCCCGACGCCGGTCTCGGCACTGATCCATGCCGCCACCATGGTGACGGCAGGCGTGTTCATGCTGGCGCGGCTGTCGCCGCTATTCGAGCTGTCGCATTCGGCACTGACGGTGGTCACCTTCATCGGCGCCTTCACCGCCTTCTTCGCGGCGACAGTCGGTCTTGTCCAGAACGACATCAAGCGCGTCATCGCCTATTCGACCTGTTCGCAGCTCGGCTACATGTTCGTGGCGCTCGGCGTCGGCGCCTATGGCGCGGCGATTTTCCATCTGTTCACCCACGCCTTCTTCAAGGCGCTGCTGTTCCTCGGCTCGGGCTCGGTCATCCACGCCGTCTCCGACGAGCAGGACATGCGCAAAATGGGTGGCCTAAGGACGCTGATCCCGACGACTTACTGGATGATGGTGATCGGCACGCTGGCGCTGACCGGTGTCGGCATTCCGGTAACGATCATCGGCACGGCCGGCTTCTTTTCCAAGGACGCCATCATCGAAGCGGCCTTCGCCGGCCACAATGCGGTCGCCGCATTTGCCTTCATATTGCTGGTCATTGCTGCCTGCTTCACCTCCTTCTACTCCTGGCGGCTGATCTTCATGACCTTCCACGGCGAGCCGCGGGCCAGCCACGAGGTCATGCACCATGTCCATGAATCGCCGCCGGTCATGCTGGTGCCGCTGTTCATCCTGGCGGCTGGCGCGCTGCTCGCCGGTGTGATCTTCCACGGCGCCTTCATCGGCGAGGGCTATGCCGAATTCTGGAAGGCGTCGCTGTTCACGCTGCCGGACAACCAGATCCTGCACGAAATCCACGAAGTGCCGTTATGGGTCGAGTTGTCGCCGTTCATCGCCATGCTGATCGGCTTTGCGATAGCCTGGCAGTTCTATGTTCGCGCGCCGGAAATGCCTCGGAGCGTCGCTGCCAACCATCGCCTGCTCTACGCCTTCCTGCTCAACAAATGGTATTTCGACGAGCTCTACGACTTCCTGTTCGTGCGGCCGGCAAAGCGCCTCGGCCACTTCCTGTGGAAGACCGGCGACGGCACCGTCATCGACGGACTCGGGCCGGACGGCATTTCGGCGCGCGTCGTCGACGTCACCAACCGGGTCGTCAAGCTGCAGACCGGCTATCTCTACCACTATGCCTTCGCCATGCTGATCGGCGTTGCCGCACTCGTCACCTGGATGATGCTCTGATGACCGCCTGGCCGATCCTATCGCTGGTCACCTTCCTGCCGCTGGTTGGTGTGCTGCTCATCCTTTTCGTGCGTGATGACAGCGAGAACGCGCGCCGCAACATCCGCGCCATCGCGCTTTTCACGACTGCGTTCACGTTTGTGATTTCGCTGTTTATCTGGACCGGCTTCGACAATTCGCAACCTGGCTTCCAGTTCGTCGAGAAGTTTGCCTGGCTGGATTCCGGCATCTCCTACCATATGGGCGTAGACGGCATCTCCATGCTGTTCGTCATCCTGACCACCTTCCTAATGCCGCTCTGCATTCTCGCCTCGTGGGAATCGATCGAGAAGCGCGTCAAAGCCTATATGATCGCCTTCCTGCTGCTCGAGACGCTGATGATCGGCGTGTTCTGTGCGCTCGACATCGTCTTGTTCTACGTCTTCTTCGAAGCCGGCCTTATCCCGATGTTCATCATCATCGGCGTGTGGGGCGGCAAGCGGCGCGTCTATGCCTCGTTCAAGTTCTTCCTCTACACCCTGGCCGGCTCGGTGCTGATGCTGCTCGCCATCATGGCGATGTTCTTCCAGTCCGGCACCACCGATATCCCGACGCTTCTGACGCATAATTTCCCGGCCAATATGCAGACCTGGCTATGGCTTGCCTTCTTCGCGTCCTTTGCGGTGAAGATGCCGATGTGGCCGGTGCATACCTGGCTGCCGGACGCGCATGTCGAAGCACCGACGGCCGGCTCGGTGATCCTGGCCGCCATCCTGCTCAAGATGGGCGGGTACGGCTTCCTGCGTTTTTCGCTGCCGATGTTTCCGATCGCATCCGAAATGTTCGCGCCGCTGATCTTCACGCTTTCCGTCGTCGCCATCATCTACACCTCGCTGGTGGCGCTGATGCAGGAGGACATGAAGAAGCTGATCGCCTATTCGTCGGTCGCTCACATGGGCTTCGTTACCATGGGCATCTTCGCGATGAACCAGGAAGGCGTCCAGGGCTCGATCTTCCAGATGCTGTCGCACGGCCTGGTCTCCGGCGCGCTGTTCCTCTGCGTCGGCGTCGTCTACGACCGCATGCACACGCGTGACATCGACGCCTATGGCGGGTTGGTCAACAACATGCCGAAATATGCAACCGTGTTCATGATCTTCACCATGGCCAATGTCGGCCTGCCCGGCACCAGCGGCTTCGTCGGCGAGTTCCTGACCATGCTCGGCGTGTTCCGGGTCAACACCTGGGTGGCGTTCTTCGCCGCCACCGGCGTCATACTGTCGGCGGCCTATGCGCTCTGGCTCTACCGCAAGGTGATCTTCGGCGCACTGACCAAAGAAAGCCTGAAAGGTTTGCTCGACCTGTCGACGCGCGAAAAGGTGATCATCTATCCGCTGGTCGCGCTGGTCATCTTCTTTGGCGTCTATCCGGCGCCGATCTTCGACGCGACGGCCGAATCGGTCAAGGCGCTCGTTACCAATGTCACCGCATCCATCGGCGCCGCGCAGACCGCGGCGGCGAACTGACTGGGGGTTTGCGAACCATGACGCCGGACCTTCTCTCCAGCCTGTCGCTCTCGACGCCAGAGCTGATCCTCGCCATCGGCGCCTTGGCGCTGTTGATGCTCGGCGCCTATTCGCGCGCCAACACCGCCGTCACGGTGAGCGGCCTTGCTGTTGCCGTGCTGGTGATCGCCGGCGCCTGGCTGATCTTTTCCCCGGGGCAGGGCAACGCCTATGGCGAAGCCTTCATCCAGGACCCATTCGCCCGCTTCATGAAGATGTTGGCGCTGGTCGGCTCGGCGGTGACGCTGGTCATGTCGGTTCGCTTTGCCCAGGCGGAGCGTTTCGACAAGTTCGAATATCCGGTGCTGATCCTGCTCTGCACGCTCGGCATGATGCTGATGATCTCGGCCAACGGCATGATCGGGCTCTATCTCGGCCTCGAGCTGCAGTCGCTGGCGATCTACGTGCTGGCGGCGATCAACCGCGATAATCTGCGCTCGACCGAGGCCGGGCTGAAGTACTTCGTCCTTGGCGCGCTGTCGTCGGGCATGCTGCTTTACGGCATCTCGCTGGTCTACGGCTACACGGGCAACACCGGCTTCCAGGAGATCGCCGCGGCGCTCAGCGGCGGCGAGCGCCAGCTCGGCCTCGTCTTCGGCCTGGTCTTTGTGCTGGCCGGCCTTGCCTTCAAGATCTCGGCGGTGCCGTTCCATATGTGGACGCCCGACGTCTATGAGGGCGCGCCGACGCCGGTGACGGCCTTTCTGGCGGCGGCACCCAAAATGGCGGCGATGGCGCTGATGGTGCGCGTCACCATGGGCGCCTTCAAGCCGATCGCCGCCGACTGGCAGCAGATCATCGTCTTCATCTCGATCGCCTCGATGGCGCTCGGCGCATTCGCGGCCATCGGCCAGACCAACATCAAGCGGCTGATGGCCTATTCCTCCATCGGTCATATGGGTTATGCTCTGGTCGGCCTTGCCGCCAACAGCCAGGACGGCGTGCGCGGCGTCGCCATCTACATGCTGATCTATCTGGTGATGACGCTCGGCACCTTCGCCTTCATCCTGGCCATGCGGCGCAAGGAGGGCAATGTCGAGCAGATCAGCGATCTCGCCGGCCTGTCGGCGACCAACCCGATCATGGCGACGATCCTCACCATCATGATGTTCTCGCTGGCCGGTATCCCGCCGCTCGCCGGCTTCTGGGGGAAATGGTACGTGTTCCTCGCCGCCATCAATGCCAACCTCTACGCGCTCGCGATCATCGGCGTGCTGGCCTCTGTGGTGGGCGCCTATTATTATCTGCGCATCATCAAGATCATGTGGTTCGACGAACCGGTCGGCGGCTTCGTGCCGATGGCGACCGAACTGCGCGTCGTGCTCGGCGCCTGCGGCGCTTTCGTGCTGTTCTACGTGCTGATCGGCGGCCCGATCGGAACCTACGCAGCCGCCGCGGCCAAGACCTTCTTCTAACGGAATGACGTTCAGGCTGGCTCCAACCGCGGCTTCGGAAGGGTTCCGGCTCGAGGCGCACGATACGGTCGGCTCCACCAATGCGTTGGCGCTGGAGCACGCGCGGGCCGGCGATCCGGGCAAACTCTGGGTCGTCTCAAAAAAGCAGGAAGCGGGACGTGGCCGCCGCGGCCGCGCCTGGGCGACGCCCGAAGGCAACCTGGCGGCGACGCTGCTGGTGATCACCAACACCGAGCTTCGACTTGCCGCGACGCTCGGCTTCGTTGCCGGACTGGCGCTGGCCGACGCGCTCGACGCCGTCGTGCCGAAAGGCAGGATTGCGATCGGCCTCGATGGTGCGAGCCAGGGCAAGAACCGCTTCGAGTTGAAATGGCCGAACGACGTGCTTGCCTCGGGCGCTAAGCTCGCCGGCATCCTGCTGGAATCGGCGATGCTGGATGGCGACCGTTCGGCGGTGGCTGTTGGCATCGGCGTCAATGTGGTGGCTTATCCTAATGATTTGCCCTATCCAGCGACGTCGCTCAACGCGCTGGGGTCTGCTTGCGATGCCGAGACGCTGTTTCTGGCGCTGTCGGATGCATGGAGCGAGAATGCCCGGCTGTGGAACGAAGGGCGTGGGCTTGCCGCCGTCAGGCGGCGCTGGCTGGCGCGTGCGGCGGGGCTTGGCGGGCAGGTTGCTGTCAGAATTGACGGTAATGTGGTGCGCGGCACCTTCGAGACCATTGACGAAGACTGCCGTTTCGTGATCCGCGACGATGAAGGCTCGGTTCTGACGATCGCCGCCGGCGACGTGCATTTCGGCGCGGTCGCATCGGCCGTCGGTTGACTGGCCAATACGTTTGACTGGCCAGGTATTTGACCAGCTTGAATTTGACCGGCTGACAATTTTGATTGGCCGACGATTTTGACCGGCCCACAATTTGACCGGCCCACAATTTGACCGGCAAGGAAGGAAAGACCATGGCGACAGCGGAAAATGCCGAACTTGTCTTCGTGCCGCTCGGCGGTGTCGGCGAGATCGGCATGAACTTCGCCCTCTACGGCTATGGGCCGGCCAATGCGCGCGAATGGATCGTCGTCGACGTCGGCGTTACTTTTCCCGATGCAACCCTGCCCGGCGTCGACCTGGTACTGCCCGACACCCGCTTCATCGAGGAGAATGTCGCCAATCTGCGCGGCATCGTCATTACCCATGCACATGAGGACCACTACGGCGCGCTGCACGACATCTGGCCGAAGCTCAAGGCGCCGGTCTGGATGACGCCGTTCGGCGCCGGCCTGCTGGAAGCCAAGCGGCAGGGCGAGCAAGGGGCGCCGAAGATCCCGGTGACGATCTACCGGGCTGGCGAGAAATTCACCGTCGGTCCGTTCGAGATCGAGGCCATCCCCGTCGCGCACTCCATTCCCGAACCGATGTCGCTGGCGATCACCACGCCGGCCGGCGTCGTCATCCATACCGGCGACTGGAAGATCGATCCGGCGCCGACGGTGGGGCCGATGACCGACGAGGCACGCTTCCGTGCCTATGGCGACAAGGGCGTGCTGGCGTTGATCTGCGATTCCACCAACGCGCTGCGGGAAGGGGAATCACCGTCGGAAGTGGCGGTGGGCGAGGGCCTCAAAGGTGTCATCCAGAATGCCAAGGGCCGTGTCGCCGTCAGCAGCTTCTCCTCCAATGTCGGCCGCATCGTCTCGATCGCCAAGGCAGCGCGGGATGCCGGCCGCCAATGCCTGGTGCTTGGCCGCTCGATGAAGCGCGTCATCGATGTGGCTGATGAACTCGGTTATATGGACGGGTTGCCGGAATTCATCGCCGAGGAGGATTACGGCTTCATCCCGCGCGAAAACCTCGTCATCATCTGCACCGGAAGCCAAGGCGAGCCGCTTGCCGCACTTGCCAAGCTGTCGCGCGACGAGATGAAGTCGGTGGCGCTGACGGCCGGCGACACGGTGGTGTTTTCCTCGCGCACCATTCCCGGCAACGAGAAGGCGATCCTCGAAATCAAGAACCGCCTGATCGATCTCGGCATCAAGATCATCGAGGACGGCGATGCGCTGGTGCATGTCTCCGGCCATCCACGCCGCAGCGAATTGCGCAAGATGTATGAATGGGTGCGGCCGCAGATCGGCGTTCCCGTTCATGGCGAGGCGGCGCATCTGGTGGCGCAGGGCTCGCTGATGTCGACGTCCGGCATCGGCCAGGTGGCGCAGGTGCGCGACGGCGACATGCTCAGGCTGTATCCGGGTGCTGCCGCCATCATCGACCAGGTTCCGTTCGGCCGCATCTACAAGGACGGAAGGCTGATCGGCAGCGATCAGGCGATGGGCATTCGCGACCGCCGCAAGCTGTCCTTTGCCGGCCATGTCGCCGTCAACGTCGTGCTCGACGACAAATACGAGCTTGCCGGCGATCCCGATCTCGTCGCCATCGGCGTCGCCGAGGCCGACCGCAGCGGCGAGAGCCTGGAAGACCTGATGATCGATGCGGCAATCGGCGCCGTGGACTCCATCCCCCGCCAGCGCCGAAAAGACCTCGACCTGGTCCAGGAGGCGGTGCGGCGCGCGGTGCGCGGCGCGGCCAACGAAGCCTGGGGCAAGAAGCCGCTGGTGACAGTGTTCGTCACGCGGTGACGAACAAGGGAATAGGGCAGTAAGGCAGTAAGGGAGTAGGGAAGCAGGAAGTAGGAGCGCAAACAGTCTGCACTTCTAGATCCTTTTTTCCCTACTCCCCTACTGCCTTACTCCCCTACTCCCTTAACCCGGGAGTACCCTATGCTCGGACGTCTCAACCATGTCGCGCTTGCGGTGCCGGATCTGGCCGCGGCTGCGGCGGTCTATCGCGATACGCTTGGCGCCCGCGTAACCGCGCCGCAGGCGCTGCCGGAGCATGGCGTTACGGTGGTGTTCGTCGACGTCGGCAACACCAGGATCGAGTTGCTCGAGCCGCTCGGCGAAGCCTCGCCGATCGCCGCATTCCTCGAGAAGAATCCGTCCGGCGGCATGCACCATCTCTGCTACGAGGTGGACGACATTGTTGCGGCGCGCGACCGTCTCAAGGCCAGCGGCGCGCGCGTGCTGGGCGACGGCAAGCCGAAGACCGGCGCGCATGGCAAACCGGTATTGTTTCTGCACCCCAAGGATTTCTTCGGCACGCTGGTCGAACTGGAGCAAGCATGAGTTGGGTTTCGTTTGTTGCCCTGTTCTTCGCCACATGGTGGGTGGTGTTGTTCGCCGTCCTGCCGTTCAGCATGCGGACACAGGACGAGGACCGGGACGTGACGCTTGGCACGGTTCCGAGCGCACCGCGCGGACCGCATATGCTGCGCGCGGCGCTGCGCACGACAATCGCCACGCTGGTCCTCATGGCTATCTTCTACGGCATCACGAGAGGGCTTGGCCTCGGCATCGATGACATCCCGCATATCGTGCCGGATTTCAACCAGAGCCCAGCGCATTAGCCGGCTACCTACCGTGTCCGGCTATCCCAGCCTAGCCGACGCCCTGAAATCAAGCTGAGCCAGCACGGTCAATCCAAGTAAAGCCCCGGGGCGGGCTTGGGCTGACGCAACGTCATGTAGTTTGGTAATCTGTCGTGCTAACCAAATGATTGCACAAAAAAAATGCAAGGCGCGAGGCCTTGCAATTTAAACGCGTCCGATCTGTTTCCGGTGTCCGGCGGCAGCGAGTTACCGCGCCTAGATCGCATCCTCCCAAGACTTTGACCGCGTAGGAGGGCAGATTTTTCTCTACCCTCTCGGTTATGTGGGCACACTAGCCTAGGGCGGGTGAAAATGTCACGAAGAATTTTGCCCGGAAACAGGCAATCTCGTGCTGCAGTGCACAATAGTACGGCAGGCGTTGCTTGCGAAACGCCCAGCAAGCCGCGTGCGGCAATTGCGGCGCCTGTGCAGCGCCTGGGCCGGGTTTCCATTCCGCCATGAAATGGCTATGAAGCCGGGGCAAGCAAGCCTGTGCCGCGCCGATTCCGGCGCCGCCATCCTCTCTCACGGACCAGTTCATGCGTTTGTCGCGCTATTTCCTGCCCATCCTCAAAGAAAACCCGCGCGAGGCCGAGATCGTCTCGCATCGGCTGATGCTGCGTGCCGGCATGATCCGCCAGCAGGGGCAGGGCAGCTTTTCCTGGCTGCCGCTCGGCAAGCGGGTGCTGGACAAGGTCTGCTGGATTATCCGCGAGGAGCAGAATCGCGCCGGCGCGCTCGAAATCCTGATGCCGACCATCCAATCGGCCGAGCTGTGGCGCGAAAGTGGCCGCTATGAAGATTACGGCAAGGAGATGCTGCGCATCAAGGACCGGCAAGACCGCGATATGCTCTACGGGCCGACCAACGAGGAGATGGTCACCGAGATCTTCCGCTCCTACGTCAAGTCCTACAAGGACCTGCCGCTCAACCTCTATCACATCCAGTGGAAGTTTCGCGACGAGGTGCGCCCGCGCTTCGGCGTCATGCGTTCGCGCGAGTTCCTGATGAAGGACGCCTATTCCTTCGACCTCGATTATGAAGGCGCCAAGGCCGCCTATAACCGCATGTTCGTGTCCTATCTCAGGACGTTTACGCGCATGGGGCTGCAGGCTATCCCGATGCGCGCCGACACCGGGCCGATCGGCGGCGACCTCAGCCATGAGTTCATCATCCTGGCCGACACCGGCGAGAGCCAGGTGTTTTGCCACCGCGATTATCTCTCGCTGGCAGTGCCTGGCGCAGACACGGATTTTTCGAACGACGCCGAGATCGGCGCCATCGTCAAGACATGGACGACGCCCTATGCCGCCACCGACGAGATGCATGACGAGGCGGCATGGGAGAAGGTGCCCGCGAGCGACCGGGTCTCGGCGCGCGGCATCGAGGTTGGTCATATCTTCCATTTCGGCGACAAATATTCCAAGCCGATGGGCGCCAAGGTGACAGGCCCGGACGGCAAGGATCATTTCGTTTCTGGCGGTTCCTACGGCATCGGCCCGTCCAGGCTGGTCGCCGCGATCATCGAAGCCAGTCATGACGATAACGGCATCATCTGGCCGGAGGCGGTGACGCCGTTCGATGTCGGCTTGATCAACATGAAGGCCGGCGATGCCGAATGCGATCGCGTCTGCGGCGAGCTGCACGCCGCTTTTGCCGCCGCCGGCAAGGAGGTGCTCTACGACGACACCGACCAGCGGCCGGGCGGCAAGTTCGCCACCGCCGATCTGATCGGGCTGCCGTGGCAGGTGATCGTCGGGCCGCGCGGCATCGCCGCCGGCGAGGTCGAAATCAAGAACCGCAGGACCGGCGAGCGCGAGACGCTGCCGATCGCGGACGTGAAGCAGCGTTTCGGTGCCGCCGCATGAACAAAGCGGCGGCAGCAAGACCATCGGGCGCCGGGCCTTTTTCCGGCTTCGAGCGCATGGTGGCGTGGCGCTATCTGCGCTCGCGTCGCAAGGAGACGGTGATCTCGGTCATCGCTTCGATCTCCTTCCTCGGCATCATGCTGGGCGTCGCCACGCTGATCGTCGTCATGGCGGTGATGAACGGCTTTCGCGCCGAACTGCTGACGCGCATCCTAGGCGTCAACGGGCACCTGATCGTGCAGCCGCTCGATATGCCGCTGGAGGACTATGCCCAGGTCGCCGGCCGCATCAACGGCGTGCCCGGCGTCAAATACGCCATCCCGCTGATCGACGGGCAGGTGCTGGCGCAAGGCAATGTCGGCGGCGGCACCGGCGCGCTGGTGCGCGGCATACGCGGCGAGGATCTCGGCAAGATCACCATCGTCGCCAACAATATCAAGGAGGGCTCGATCGTCGGCTTCGACACCGGCGAAGGCGTCGCCATCGGCAGCCGCATGGCCGAGAATCTCGGGCTGGTGCTTGGCGATACGATCACGCTGATTTCGCCCGAGGGCGACATCACACCGCTTGGCACGACGCCGCGCATGAAAGGCTATCCGGTCACCGCGATTTTCGAGGTCGGCATGTCGGAATATGACAGTTCCATCGTCTACATGCCGTTCTCCGAAGCGCAGCTTTACTTCAACATGGACGGCCGGGCGCAGACGATCGAGATCTACGCCGACAATCCCGACAATATCGACGCGCTGAAGCCGAAGGTCGAAGAGGCGGCGCAGCGGCCGATCAGCCTTGTCGATTGGCGGCAACGCAACAAGACGTTCTTCGACGCGCTGCAGGTCGAGCGCAACGTCATGTTCATGATCCTGACCCTGATCGTGCTGGTGGCGGCGCTCAACATCATTTCGGGCCTGATCATGCTGGTGAAGGACAAGGGCCACGACATCGCCATCCTGCGCACCATGGGCGCGACGCGCAGTGCGATCCTGCGCATCTTCCTGATGACCGGGGCGGCGATCGGCGTTGTCGGCACCATTGCCGGCGTGCTGCTCGGCATCGTGATCTGCCTCAACGTCGAGCGCATCCGCCAGTTCTTCTCCTGGCTGGCCAACGAGCGGCTGTTCAATCCCGAGCTTTATTTCCTGAGCCAATTGCCGGCCCGCATGGATGCCAGCGAGACGATCTCCGTCGTTCTCATGGCGCTGGCGCTGTCGTTCCTGGCGACGCTGTTTCCGGCGTGGCGCGCGGCCAGGCTCGATCCAGTCGAAGCGCTGAGGTACGAGTGATGGCCGAAGCCATTATCGAGCTGAAGAGCGTCGAACGGCACTATGTGCAGGGACCGCGCAAGCTGACCATCCTGAACGGCGCCGATTTTTCGCTGAAGCGTGGCGAGATGGTGGCGCTTGTGGCGCCGTCGGGCACCGGCAAGTCGACGCTGCTACACACCGCCGGGCTGCTGGAGCGACCGGACGCCGGCGACGTGATCCTGGCGGGGCGCGCCTGCGGCCGGCTTTCCGACGACGAGCGCACGGCGATCCGCCGCAACGACGTCGGCTTCGTCTATCAGTTCCATCATTTGCTGCCTGAATTCTCGGCGCTGGAAAACATCATGATGCCGCAGCTGATAAAAGGGCTGCCGCGCAAGGAGGCGGCCGAGCGGGCGGCGCAATTGCTCGACTATATGCAGATCGGCAAGCGGGCACAGCATCGCCCCTCCGAGCTCTCCGGCGGCGAGCAGCAGCGGGTCGCCATTGCGCGTGCCGTCGCCAATGCGCCGCTGGTGCTTTTGGCCGACGAGCCGACCGGCAATCTCGACCCGGTGACCGCTTCCTATGTGTTCGAGGCGCTGGCAGCACTGGTCCGGCAATCGGGCCTGGCGGCGCTCATCGCCACTCATAATCATGAGCTCGCCTCGCGCATGGACCGCCGCGTGACGCTGGCCGACGGCAAGGTTGTGCCGCTTTAGGGTGCGCTGCAATTGAGGCGATGACGGCCTGCGGGCTGCCGTGCGCCGTCCCGCCGCTTTCGCGCGCCTGTTGGCCCGAAACGCTTGGCATCTCCCTCTCAACCCTTTCTTAACCCTGTCGAAATGACCGAGCGCAATTCCGGTGACACCGGGATTGCGATCGTTGACATTCGAACAAAATTAGAACAAAATACGAACATACTAACAACAGGAGAGAGTTATGACCGATCTTGTTCAGGATGTCGTTTCGCTGGTGTGCATGAGCACGTTCCTCATTTCCATGGCAATCTGGATCGGCGCGATGTGAGGCTTGAGCTCAAGGGCGGGCTCGATGCTGATGAGCGAAGGCCGCCTTCGCATATTGGCGCAGGCATTGGGCGAGTGTTTCAGCCGGCCTTGCGGGACACTTCGACAGGCGACACGGCGGCGGGCCCGAACACGTCCTCGAAAGCGGATTTCAGCGCCAGGTCGAGGTCGGCCATGGTCACGGGAAGGCCGAGATCGACAAGGCTGGTAACGCCGTGATCCTGGACGCCGCACGGTACGATGCCGCTAAAATGGCTAAGGTCCGGCTCGACATTGATGGCGATGCCGTGAAAGCTCACCCAGCGCCTCAGCCTTATGCCGATGGCGGCGATCTTGTCCTCGGCCGCCGAGCCGTCGGGCAAAGCGGGGCGATCCGGCCGCACCACCCAGACGCCGACGCGATCCTCGCGGCGTTCGCCGCGTACGTTGAAGGCGGCCAGCGAGCCGATGATCCATTGTTCGAGTGCGGCGACGAAGGCGCGGACATCCTCGCGCCGCCGCTTCAGGTCGAGCATGACGTAGGCGACCCGCTGGCCCGGCCCATGATAGGTGTATTCGCCGCCACGCCCGGCGGCAAAGACCGGGAAGCGGTCCGGCTCGATCAGGTCCTCGACGCGGGCGCTGGTGCCGGCGGTGTAGAGCGGCGGGTGCTCGACCAGCCAGACCATCTCGCCGGCGGCGCCGCTGCGGATTGCCTCGGCGCGCGCCTCCATCAGGGCGAGCGCATCGGGATAGGCGGTGAGCCCAGGCTCGATCCGCCATTCGACCGGCGCCGAGCCGGGCAAGGGCAGGAACGACGTGGCGATCTGGCTGCGTTCTGTCATGATATGTCGTCTCGCCACTCATATGGCGGCAATCGGTACAAACGTCCAGTTCCGGCACGTTCGGCCCTTGAAGAGTTATGCCGATGTCCGGCCGATTATTGCTGGCCGCGCACTTGTTTCACCGGAAACGATTTGCTACACGCCGCGGGCCGGTTGGTTCCGGCTCCTACCACGTGCGGTCGTGGCGGAATTGGTAGACGCGCAGCGTTGAGGTCGCTGTGGGGCAACCCGTGGAAGTTCGAGTCTTCTCGACCGCACCAATCAGTCTTTTGGCTGTGGAAGTTATTGCGACTTTTCAGGCTTGTCGCACAGCCGTGCAAATACGGCAAAAAGTGCACTGTCACCGTAATTTGTTAATTCGCGTCCTATGCCGTCTGTTCACTTTCCCGGACATCTGAGTTCACGGTTGGTGATGGGCATAGCAGCGAAGCAAGCACCTTTGCGCTTGCCTTGAAGGCATCCTATTCTGGAGGGTAGCATCCGCTCGTGGGCATAGAATGTCGGTACTGCCTTTCTTAAGAATTTACGCGCCGCTCAACGCGGTGCTGGCTGCGACTGGGCTTGTGGCGGTGGCTGCGCTCACGACACCGGACATGTCCGGACGAAGCAGACTGGCTTTGGCTGCCGTGCTCGCGGTCATTTGGGGCGTCTATCTCCTGGAATTGGCCGAGAAACTGCTCAAGCGCCGGGCGGGAGACCTTCGGGACAGGACGCCGGCAATCGCCATTGATGTGCTCGCGGTTTTGGTTCCACTCGCCGCATTTCTGCTCGTCGGCACGCCCGACCGGAGCCTCTACTGCGCTGTCTGGCTGCTGAAACCGCTGCGCGATTCAACTTTCTTCCCGCTGCTGGGCAGAATCCTGACCAACGAAGCGCGCAACCTGATCGGCGTCGCCACGGTCTTCGGCATCGTTCTGTTCGGTGTTGCGCTCGCAGCCTATGTGATCGAGCGCGACGTCCAACCGCAAAAGTTCGGCAGCATCCCCCAGGCAATGTGGTGGGCGGTGGTCACGCTGTCCACCACCGGCTATGGCGACGCTATTCCGGAAAGCTTCGCCGGCCGCGTCCTTGCCGGGGCGGTCATGATGAGTGGCATCGGCATCTTCGCGCTCTGGGCTGGCATTCTTGCCACGGGCTTTTATCAGGAAGTCCGTCGCGAGGATTTCGTCCGCAATTGGCAATTGGTCGCCGCCGTGCCGTTGTTTCAGAAGCTCGGCCCGGCCACACTGGTCGAGATCGTGCGCGCATTACGACCTCGCATCGTGCCGGCAGGCGCTGTGATCTGCCGCAAGGGCGAGACCGGTGATCAGATGTTCTTCGTCGTGGAGGGGCGCGTCAGCGTCGCGACGCCGAACCCGGTGGAGCTGGGCCCTGGCGCCTTCTTCGGCGAGATGGCGCTGATCACCGGCGAACCGCGCTCGGCGACCGTCAGCGCCACAACGGTGGTCTCACTCCTGTCGCTACACTCGGCGGATTTCCAGATGCTGTGCAGCAGCAGCCTGGAGATCGCAGAAATCATCCGCAAGACCGCGCTCGAGCGGCGCGGCGCGGCGCCTAACGGTTGACCGTATTAGACTGGGTGTTCGTCAGGAGGAGGATGTGATGGCAAGGCTGCCAGCTGCCTGCCGATGGTGGCTGGCTGGAACTACGTGCTTTGCCGCTGCCGAACCGCCCTCAATACAATCGCCGCGGAATCGTAGAGAAATGCTTTAAAATCAACGCGGCAGGCGTTGCGGCGCGCTGCATCTCGACCGCACCATTAAATTCGAAAGCGGAATCTCTTCCTCGTTGAATTCTCGCACTGCGGGGAGCGTCCTTGTGGGGGGCACGTGCTTTGTGCCTGATTGCGGTCGCGAGTTTGGCTTATGAGAAGTGGCCATCGGCGGGCATGGCCATCTATCGACAAGCGCACATAACTATTCGCGCACCAGGCGTCCGGTCGCCCACCAGATCACCGATACAACAACGATCGATGCGTAGCCGTCCACGGCATAGTGCCAGCCAGTGAACACCGATCCGTACAGGATCAGGGCTGCAAAGGTCCAACCCAGAACGCCAAGCCAGCGATTGATCGATGACAGCAAATAGGCGTTCAATACGGCAAAGGCGACATGCATGCTTGGCATGGCCGAGATGCCGCCGCCAAGACTTGGCCGGCCGCTCTGGTAAGCCTTCAGGAGATATGCCGCGGGTTCCCGCACCATGTAACTATGGTCCAGCCTGTCCAGGGCCGCATTCAATCCGTGGAAGCGATCCACGCCGACAAAGTGGTGGTAGTAAACCGGTCCGACCGATGCCAGCGCCAGGGCCAAGACCGTTCCGAGGACGGACAACGTCAGCGCTGCTGCGCAGAGATAGCGGATGCGGGCAATCTCGTCCGACCAGAGCGACACGAAAAGGATGGTGCCGAACCACTGGTAAAACCAAATGACTTCATAGCTGTTGAAGACGACGGACGACCAATTGTTGCTGTCGAGCTTATGGACGATCTCCCATGGCGGCATCCCGTGCAGCCATTCGTCAGCGTCGGCCAACCAGTTGTCGGCATAGTATGGGACGACGGACGGGATGGCGATCTTGTAGGTAGAGAACGCGGTCAAGCTGGCAAAGAAGAACAGCAGCACCAGCAGACAACCACGCCAGCGCCCTTGAGCCAAATCCAGTGCGTAGCGAACCGGTTGCCGCCGGCCATGGATTAGCGCGGCACAGCAGACGCCACCGATAAACAACACCGGAATCCCAACAAGAAATTTGTGAGAATAGATTGAGGCAGACGTATAGAATACTTCTGGGTATAGTGCGGATGCGCCTAAAACATATGTCGCCATGAACAATGAGAGGCGCAATTGCCATATGGCGGAGGGCCTGTAGCGAGAGGCTTCCGTGGTTAGGGCCAAACCAATTTACCCGTTCTTAACGTTTCGCCGGAGAGACACATATACCGATAAGGTAAAAACCTTGCCGCCAGGTTTACTTTTCCCCGGTGGTCGACATTTGCCGCCGGCTCGCATGCGACGGATTGTTTCCCTGTAATCTTGCATCCGCATTTGCTGTCCAAGCCCCTGCGTGAAGGGATTGCCCCGGGGGCTGGAAACCGAACTGGCCGGTGCTTAACGCGGCCTGCCGCCTCCTGTTGACGTATCATAAGTTTTAGCTTATCATAAGTCATGATTTATGATTACGCAGGCATGGTGGCCTTGGCCGATCCGACACGCCGCAAGGTGTTCGAGCTCATCGCCGATCGGCCACGCTCGGTCATCGATCTGACGCGAGTGCTTCCGGTCTCGCAGCCGGCGGTATCGCAGCACCTCAAGGTTTTGAAGGAAGCCCGGCTGGTCCGCGCAGAGCCGAAAGGTGCCAGCAACATCTATCATCTCGACCCGCATGGGCTCGGCGAGATGCGCGCCTGGCTCGACCGCATGTGGGGCGATGCGCTCGACGCCTTCAAACGGGAAGTCGACAACAGCAAGGAGAAGAGGAAATGACGACCATGATCAAGCCCGCGCCGGTCAGGAAGTCGGTGACCGTGGATGTGCCGCTCGACAAGGCATTCGATGTGTTCACCACAGGATTCGGGCGCTGGTGGCCGGCTTCGCACTCGATCGGCAAATCCGCCCTGACGACCGCGGTGATCGAACCGAAAGCCGGCGGCCGCTGGTACGAGATTGGCGAGGATGGGTCACAATGCGATTGGGGCGAGGTTCTCGCCTGGGATCCGCCGTCCAGGCTGACGCTCGCCTGGCGCATTGGAGCCGGCTGGCGCTACGATCCGGCACTGCTGACCGAAGTCGAGATCCGCTTTGTCGCGCTCGGCGAGAACGCGACGCGTGTGGAACTCGAGCACAGACTTCTGGAGAACATGGGCGAAACCGCAGAGGCGATGCGCGAGGCCTTCGAATCCGAGGGTGGCTGGAGCGGTCTCCTGGACCGCTATGCGGCCGAGGCGAAGCGCCACGCCGCCTGATCGGGAAGCCTTCCATTCCAATACCAGCGAGGCCCTCGCACTGTCGGCCTCGCCGTTTTGAATCAGTGTCGATCTCCCCATCTGGTTGACCGGGGCGGGGAGATACGCTGCCCTTTACCTGCCGCCGCGAAGGTTTGCAGCGCCGCAGGTTTGTAGAACGTCCTCTTCTCCTACCATCCGGTATGCGTTGCGTCGTTTGGACGCGCGAACGGCGCTGTAGCAATTTGCCGTTGCGCATGGTCCTTTCGCAAAATCGATTCCGATTGTCAGGGTCATGCGTTAGACCTGACAGGCACCTTATCCGGAAATCCGATGGCGGGAGGCGCTGGTGGAAGGCCAGGACGAACAGATGACCGGCGCCAGGGCCGTCGAGGAGCGCCGCGCCGACATCTATGACGAGGACGGCGTCATCCTGTCGTCGTTCCTCGCCCAGATCGGGGCCGCGATCGCCGATCGCGATAGGCTGACGCTGAAGCGTGAAGTCGACGATCTGCACCAGTCGGAACTCGGCCACCTGCTCGAGGCGCTGCATCCGGAACAGCGCCGCGCGCTGGTCGAATTGCTGGGCAAGGATTTCGATTTTTCCGCGCTGACCGAGGTCGACGAGGCGATCCGCCGCGACATCGTCGACAGTCTGCCCAATGCGCAGATCGCCCAGGCGGTGCAGGATCTCGATTCCGACGATGCCGTCTACATTCTCGAAGACCTCGACCAGGAGGACCAGGACGAGATCCTGTCGCAACTGCCGTTCACCGAGCGGATCAGGCTGCGGCGCTCGCTCGATTATCCCGAAGAGACCGCCGGCCGCCGCATGCAGACTGAGTTCGTTGCAGTGCCGCCCTTCTGGACGATCGGCCAGACCATCGACTACATGCGCGAGGACAACAATCTTCCCGACCGTTTCAGCCAGATCTTCGTCATCGATCCGAGCTTCAAGCTGCTCGGCGCCATCGACCTCGACCAGATCCTGCGTACCAAGCGCTCGGTCAAGGTCGAAGAGGTCATGCATGAGACCAGGCATGCCATCCCGGCCACCATGGACCAGGAGGAGGCGGCGCGCGAATTCGAACAATACGATCTTCTGTCCGCTGCTGTCGTCGACGAGAACGAGCGGCTGGTCGGCGTGCTGACCATCGACGATGTCGTCGACGTCATCCAGCAGGAGGCCGAGGAAGATCTGCTGCGCATGGGCGGCGTCGGCGACGAAGAACTCTCGGACAGCATCTTTTCGACCTCGCGCTCGCGCGTGCCCTGGCTGCTGGTCAATCTTTTGACGGCTTTCCTGGCGGCTTCGGTGATCGGCCTGTTCGACCGCACCATCGAGCATATCGTGGCGCTGGCGGTGCTGATGCCGATCGTCGCCGGCATGGGCGGCAATGCCGGCTCGCAGACCATGACCGTCACGGTGCGGGCGCTGGCGACCAGGGACCTCGACATCTACAATGCCGGCCGCATCATCCGCCGTGAGATCGGGGTGGGCTTCATCAACGGCATCATTTTCGCCATCCTGATCGGCCTCGTGGCTGCTGCCTGGTTCCACGATCGCAATCTCGGCGGCATCATCGCGGCTGCGATGATCATCAACATGTTCGTGGCGGCTCTGGCGGGCATCCTTATCCCGCTGCTGCTCGACCGCTTCAAGATCGACCCGGCTGTGGCTTCGGCGGTTTTCGTCACCACGGTCACCGATGTCATCGGTTTCTTTGCCTTTCTCGGGCTCGCCACATGGTGGTTCGGCGTGCGCTGAACGGCACCTCAATTGACTTTTACGTAAATGCCGTGCGAGGCTTTGGAAAGCGCCTTGTCCGCCGATTCTGGTACGCGCCTGAGCGCCGGCGGCGCCGGCCAGTTGGAACTCGCGGCGTGGTCGGGGCATTGGAGTGAAGATGCGGGAATATTATTCGATCACGGAACTGACCCGCGAATTCGACGTGTCGACGCGGACGTTGCGCTTCTACGAGGATGAAGGGCTTGTGCAGCCGGTAAGGCGCGGCCGCACCCGGCTGTTCCGCCCATCGGACCGGCATCTGATCCGCCAGATCATGCGGGGAAAAAGGCTCGGCTTCTCGATCAACGAGATCCGCGAAATCATCCAGATGTACAGGGAGCCGCCCGGCGAGGTCGGCCAACTCAAATTGATGATCAAGCGAATCGAGGAAAAGCGCGAGGATTTGCGCCAGAAACGCCGCGACCTCGAAGAGACCCTGGCCGAACTCGACCAGGCCGAGGAATCCTGCGTCGAGCGGCTGGTGGAACTCGGCGTCACCACATAGGCGCGGTGTCAGCCTCGGCTCAAATCCAGCGCCGCACCCTTTTGGCGTAGTCCCGGTACTTTTTGCCAAATTTGGCGGTCAGCACCTTCTCCTCGCTCTCGATCGTCAGCTTCTGCGTCAAGAACGCCGCGATGACCGCCAGCGGCAGGAACCAGGCGATCCCCGTGACAAAGGCGAGGCTGACCAGCAGCAATGTGTTGGCGAGGTAGATCGGGTTGCGGCTGACGGCGAAGGGTCCGGTGGTCACCAGATGGTCAGGCACGCCGTTCGGGTTGAGCGTCGTCTTGGCGCGGATCATGGTGCGAATTGCCGTGAACCAGAGCGCGGCAACCGCCACCAACCCCACAAGGCCGGCGGCGAACAGGATGTCGCCGAGAAGATCGCCGATCCACGGCAGCGGATAGAACAGCCCTAGTGCGACGCTGACGATGATGGCGACGATATAGATCAGCGGCGGCCATGGGATGTGCCCCAGCTTCGGCTGCCCAGGATTTTGCTGCACGGGTTTCGGGTGACTGTCGCTCATTATTGTCCTCCCTCGATTAGCGCGTTCCCGGTTCCGCCGCCTCGGTTTGGGCGGTGCAGGTGCCGGCGAGCTCGCCAATATGCGCCTTCCACTCCAGGGACTGGTCGTTGCTGTAGAGCCGGTCAAGCGAGGCTTCGCCCTGGAGACTGTCCAGCATGCAGGCACAATAGCTGGAGCAGAACTCGGTGTCGCGTGCCTGCTGGCAGGATATCTGGCAGGATTTCAGAAAACTCACCTCCCTGGTTTCGGCCGGCGCCGGCATGAATTGCGAAAACAGCCAGACCGAGCCGATCAGCACCGGCTGATGGATCAAATAGAAGGCAAGGCTGTGCCGGCCGATGAAGACCAGCGGGTTTGCCCAGCGGCCGGGCGCCAAGGCCGACAGCCGCGTCAGTGCGCCGGAGGTGGCGGCGAGCTTGGTAACCGCGATGCCGGCAAGTACGGCGCCGAACCAGGGCAGCAGCGGAACGTAGTCATTGGAGCGCGGGTTGGTCGCCGACAGGCCGACCCACCACAAAGCCGGATGATCGAAAAGCTCGGATCGCAAGTAGAAAGGCGCGGCGATAACGAGGGCCGCCACGGCAAGCGTCAGCAGCGCCGGCAGCCGCAGGAACGCCAGGCCGAGCAAGCTGGCGAGCGCGATCTCGTGCAATATGCCGAAGAAGATGAAGCCGTCGGGCGTGGCGATGCGGGTGACCAGCGATATTGCGAGCGCTGCCCCGGCAACCATGGCGAAGCGCTTCCAGAAGCCGGTCCAGCGGATTTTTTTGCCATGGGCGAGATAGAGACTGATGCCGACCAGGAACAGGAAGCTCGAGGCGATGCAGCGCGCGTAGATTTTCCACCAGCCGAAGGCGGTGAGGCCGGGATCGGTGTAGCCGAAGAATTCGAGGTCCCAGGTGAAATGATAGCTCGCCATGGCAAGCAATGCGATGCCGCGTGCAATGTCGATAGCGGCGATGCGCTTCGACTTCGGTTGATCCTGAACGGCTGCGCTCGGCGTGTCGATGCTCATTGGTCTCGCTGTCTTGGTTCAGCCCCGGCAAGACGACTATCACGGTTGCCACCGTCAAAAGAAGCAGGGCCTTGCGTCACGTTGGTGACGGTCGGCATCAGGGCTGCTTTAGGCCAGAGCCGGAAAGCCTTTGGCCGGCTTCGCTTTTTGCCGTGAAGGCGTCGGTTTCCTGTTACCCGGCCAGGAATCGCCGCGGCAGATTTGTGCTCCAACCCTGCTTCGGGCGATTCGGCTTCGGGGAACACAATGGCTACCCATGTGCGCCATCCGATCTGGCTTGCGGCCTTGCGGCCGGCGGATGCCCGCACCTTCGCCTCGCTCTATGCGGTCGAATCCTTCGCGCGCGCCACCGTGTCCAGCGTCATCCCGATCCAGGCCTACGAGATACTGCACAACGAGCAGATCGTTTCGATCCTCTACACGATCGTGGCGATGCTCGGCCTGTCGGCGACGCTGTTCATGCCGATGCTGATCGCCCGCTTTGCCCGGCGCTGGGTCTATACCGCCGGCGCCTGCCTGCTGGCCGCCGGCTCGCTGTTCTTCGTCGCCCATACGCTGGCCGGCCAGGTGGTCGGCATGCTCTGCCGCGTCGTCGGCGCCGGCGCGCTGGCGATCACGCTCAACCTCTACATCATGGACCATATCCGCAAGACCGATTTCATGCAGGCCGAGTCGCTGCGCATGGCGTGGTCGATGCTTGCCTGGACCGCCGGACCGACCCTCGGCATTTACCTCTACACGCGTTTCGGCATCTATGCCGCGCATGGCGCGGTGGCCGTCTTCGCCATGGCTTTGCTGGCGCTGTTCTGGACTTACCGGCTTGGCGATAACCCGTCGATCCGCCCCGGCAAGACGCGGCCGGTCAATCCGCTGGCCAATATCGGCCGCTTCGTCGCGCAGCCAAGGCTGAGGCTGGCCTGGCTGATCGCCTTCGGCCGCTCCTGCTTCTGGACGACGTTCTTCGTCTATGGGCCGCTGTTCATGGTGATCACCGGCGAAGGCAAGCTCGCCGGCGGCCTCTTGGTTTCGGCCGGCAATGCGCTTTTGTTCATGGCCATCTTCTGGGGCAGGGCAGGAAAGCGTTTCGGCGGCCGGCGCACCATGACGTTCGGCTATTTCGCGATGTCGGCAACGCTGCTGGCGGCCGGCGCCGTCGGCGAGGCCGCACCGCTCATCACCGGCGCCTTGCTGCTTTGCGGTGCTTTCTTCACCATCGCGCTCGATGCGCTGGGCTCGACCGCCTTCATGCGCTCGGTGCGCTCGTATGAGCGGGCACAGATGGCGGCGGTCTACCGCACCTATCTCGACTTTTCCGAGCTGACGCCGCCGCTGGTCTATTCCGTGGTGCTGGCGTTCTTCGGCCTAGGCGCGGTTTTCGCGACACTCGGCCTGCTGGCGGCGATCTGCGGCTTCGTCACCTGGCGCTATCTGCCCAAATCGCTTTGATGTTCGAGCGCCGCATGGCGCTCGCGCACCCAATTGTGGAAGCGGTGCAGTGCCGCATCGAACGCAGGCCGTTCTGTTCGACCGCGTAGATCGCGACGTCTGCGGCGCCAGTTCTCCGGTTTGGCGAGGCGGCGCATTCGCCACACGATCCGGCGGAATTTGGTTTGCCGGGCGCGGCGATTCTGCCTATAGTCGCTGATGTCGTCGGTTCCGTTTTGGAACCAAGAGGGAATGCGGTGCGGGCGAAATTGTTTGCCCAATGCCGTGGCTGCCCCCGCAACTGTGTGCGGTAGTCCTCTCCATATGCCACTGAAGGTTCGCCTTCGGGAAGGTGGGGAAGGGCGCTGATCCGCGAGCCAGGAGACCTGCCGGCGACAGGAAACTGACTTCTATGCCCTCGGGTGGAGGGCGAAAGGACAAGACATGAATACCGCTTCCGTTTCGCTCGGCGCTTCCGCCTCCTCGCAGTCGCGTCTCATGCAGCTGGCGCTTGCTGCATTCCTCGGCATTTTCGTCATGGGCTTTGTCGGCTTCTCGCATATCGATGCGGTCCACAATGCCGCGCATGACTATCGCCACTCGATGGGCTTTCCCTGCCACTGACAAGGGGCTGACATCATGACACTGTTTCGCAACGTCGTGTTCATCGCGGCGATCGCAGGGCTTGTGGCCGGCGTCGTTCTCGCCTGCATGCAGGCCTACGCCACCGTGCCGCTCATCCTGAAAGCGGAAGTCTACGAACAGGCCGGCGGCGGCCATGACCATGCCGCGGCACCTGCGGCACCGGCCGAAAACGCCGCCGGCACGATGGCTATGAGCAGCGCCGCGCCGGCACCGGCTGAAGCAATGGCTCCGGCCGAAGACGAAGGCTGGGCGCCGGCCGACGGCTTCGAGCGCTTTGGCTTCAACGTCGTTGCCAATATCGTCACCGGCATTGGCTTCGCACTGGTCCTGGTCGCGGTTTCGGAATTCGCCGGCGGCATCGGCAATTGGCGCCAGGGCCTGTTCTGGGGCCTGGCCGGCTTTGCCGTGTTCACGCTGGCGCCCGGCCTCGGCCTGGCGCCGGAACTGCCGGCGATGCCGGCGGCCGACCTTGTTCAACGCCAGATCTGGTGGTGGGCAACAGTGGTGGCGACAGCGGCCGGTCTCGGCCTTATCGCCTTCCGCAGATCGCTGCCGCTGGCGATCCTTGCCGTGGCGTTGATCGTTGCGCCGCATATTGTCGGCGCGCCGCAGCCCGACAGTTTCGAGACGGCGATCCCGGAAGGCCTGCATCATCAGTTCGTGGTGGCGGTGACGCTGACCAATCTGGTGTTCTGGCTGGTGCTCGGTATGGTCGTCGGGCTGGTGCGCGGACGCTTCACCGGCGCGGCAACCAGCCTGCGCGACAGCTTTGCCTGACCGCGCTGCCGGGGCGCTGACCCTGGTCATCGGCGGTGCGCGCTCCGGCAAGAGCGCGCATGCCGAGAGGCTGGTGAGCGCCTGTCCGGCGCCGTGGAGCTATATCGCCACAGCGCAAGCCTATGACGAGGAGATGCGTCAGCGCATCGCGCTGCACCGCTCGCGGCGAGGCGATGGCTGGACGACCATCGAGGCGCCGCTCGACCTTGCCGGCGCGATCGAGGCACTGCCCGACGGCCAGCCGGTACTGATCGACTGCCTGACGCTGTGGCTGACCAACCATATGCTGGCCGACCATGATGTCGAGGCCGAATGCCGAAGGCTGGCCGATGTGCTGTCGCGGCCGCGTGGCCCGTGGTTCGTGGTGTCCAACGAAGTCGGCCAGGGCATCGTGCCGGACAATGCGCTGGCAAGACGGTTTCGCGATGCCGCCGGCCGGCTGAACCAGGACGTCGCGGCGGTCGCCGGCACCGTGCTTTTGATGGTGGCGGGGCTGCCGCTCAAGGTGAAATGACATGGCTGATACTATCGATCCCAAGACCATTGAACAGGGGGACGAGGAACGCCACCGCGCCAAGATGGCCAAGCGCAAGGCGGTGCAGGACGCCGAGGTTGCAGCCAAGACGGTCGAGAAGGGGCTGTTGATCGTCAATACCGGGCCGGGCAAGGGCAAGACCACGGCCGCCTTCGGTCTGGCGCTCAGGATGCTCGGCTACGGCAAGCGTGTCGGCGTCGTCCAGTTCATCAAGGGCAAATGGCACACCGGCGAGAAGGACGCTTTTGCCTGCTTCGGCGACCGCGTCGTTTGGCACGCCATGGGCGAGGGCTTTACGTGGGAGACGCAGGACCTGAAACGCGACATCGCGGCGGCCGAGGCCGCCTGGGCGAAGGCGCTCGAGCTGATGGCCGAGCCGTCGATCAGCCTGGTGGTGCTCGACGAGTTGAACATCGCGCTGCGTTACGACTATCTCGACCTCGAAAAGGTGGTCGCGGCGCTGAAGTCACGCCGCGAAGGCCTGCATATCGTCGTCACCGGCCGCAACGCCAAGCCGGCACTGGTCGAGGCGGCCGACCTGGTCACCGAGATGGGCGTGACCAAGCACCACTTCTCCGCCGGCGTGAAGGCACAGCAGGGGATTGAGTTCTGAGGGGTGTTGCTGGTTTGTCGAGGTCAGCGCTGCCCCCTCATCGCCTGCCGGCGACTTCTCCCCGTGAAGGACGGGGAGAAGGAGCTAGCCGCAACGCTGGCGATCTCCCTCTCCCTGTCTTTTCACGGGGAGGTAAGGCTGAGGGGCAGCGCCGACCTGAACCGATTATTTGAGGCGTTGCCCTATTTTGTTCTTGCTTTGTGCCGGCGGCTATGCTATTAATTTGGCTATGGTGCCAATTGGCTCCAACGACCCGCCGCTTGGCGGGTTTTTTGTTTCCGTCGATCTCGAGCGCAGGTCACGCCAAGATAACAACCACTGCGACCACCCCGAACAGCGCAATCAGCAGCAAGTCGGCGACCCGGTAGAGTTTCAGAGCCCGTCGAATGTCGGTGCTCTCGACATCGTCGCGGCGGCCGCCTTCGCCCATCAACGCGTCTTCGACCATCACGCCGTCGTAGGAACGGGGGCCGGCGAGCGCCAGGCCGAGCGCGCCGGCCATCGCTGCCTCCGGCCAGCCGGCATTGGGCGAGCGGTGTTTTTTCGCATCGCGCCGCACGGTGTGCCAGGCGGCTTTGGCGTCGGCGCCCTTTACCAGGAAAGCCGCAAGCACGATCAGCAGCGCCGTCAGCCGCGACGCCGGCAGGTTGATCCAGTCGTCGAAGCGCGCAGCCGCCCAGCCGAAGGCTTCGTGGCGCGGCGTGCGGTGGCCGATCATCGAATCGGCGGTGTTTGCGGCCTTGTAGGCGGCGCCGCCGGCGAGCCCGCCAATGCCGATCCAGAAGGCCGGCGCGACGACGCCGTCGGAGAAATTCTCGGCAAGACTTTCGATCGCTGCGCGGCAGACAGCGGCCCTGTCGAGCTTTTCCGGATCGCGGCCGACGATCCTGGAGACGGCAATGCGGCCCATGTCCAGTCCGCCGCTGTCGAGTGCGTCGGCCACCGCTTCGACATGCTCGGCAAGGCTCTTCTGCGACAGCAGCGACGTCGCCAGGATTGCGGTGATCAACAAGCCGAGGGGAATGCTCCAAAGCATGGCTTCGATCCAGAAGGCGACGGCGGCCGGCACCAGCACGATTACCAGCAGCGCGACGACGCCCCAGCGGCGACGGTCGGCGTCGGAATCAGTGGCGCGGTTGAGCCTGCGGTCGAGAAAGGATATCAGCCTGCCGAACCAGGTGACGGGATGGCCAATGGCATCGAAGAGCCGGGCCGGGTAGCCGAGTACAAGTTCGATGGCCAGCGACAGGAAAGTGATCAGGATCGACATGAAGTCTCTTGATGGGGTAACGGCGGCAGTGGACCACGGCGGAAGCCTTGGCCGGGCGAGGGCGCTTTTCCCTCACGCGCCGCTGCCTTTCGTCGACCTCTCGACCGGGATCAATCCGCACTCCTACCCGCTTTTCGATTTGCCCGCCACCGCCCTGTCGCGATTGCCGGAAACGGCGCGCAGCCGCGACTTGGCTGAACTCGCGGCAAGCGCCTATGGCGCGCCGTCGGCGGCGAACGTCGCGGCGGCGCCCGGCACGCAGATCCTGTTGCCGCGCGTCGCTTCGCTGGTCAGCCCGGGTAAGGCGCTGGTGCTCGGGCCGACTTATGCCGAGCATCGGCGGGCAGCAGCGATCGCCGGCCACGCGGCGGCTGAAGTCGATGATTTCGAAGCCCTGGCGGCGGCCAACCTTGCGATCGTCGTCAATCCAAACAACCCGGACGGGCGCGTCGTCGAGCGCGAAAGATTGCTTCGACTTGCCGGGACGTTACGCGCCAGAGGCGGGCTGCTGGTCGTCGACGAAGCCTTCATGGATGTCGGCCCGCGCAGCGAGAGCCTGGCCGGCGATGTCGACCAGGGCGGCATCGTCGTGCTGCGCTCATTCGGCAAGTTCTTCGGCCTGGCCGGCCTGCGGCTTGGGTTTGCATTGGCCGACGCGCTGATGGTCGAGCGGCTGGAGGCGCAATTCGGGCCATGGGCGATTGCCGGGCCGGCGCTCGAATATGGCATAAGGGCGCTTGCCGACACCGGCTGGCAGGCCGGGATGCGGCGCCGTCTGGCCGAGGACGCCGCACGGCTCGACGCGCTGTTCGGCCGCTTCGGCGTGCCTGTCGCCGGTGGCACCACGCTGTTCCGCTATCTCAGGCTGGCGAACGCTGCCGGCCTGTTTTCGGCGCTTGGCCAGCGCGGCATCCTGCTTCGGCATTTCGCCGGCCGGCCGGATGTGCTGCGCGCCGGCCTGCCGGGAGCCGACGAAGAATGGCGGCGGCTCGAATCCGCACTTGCCGGCTGGGCCTCGCGGCGCGACGATGATGCCAAGGGAGAAACGACCCAATGATCCATGTCTGCTCGCTGTCCAAAGTCGAGGAAACGGTAACGAAGACCGGCGCCGGGCGGCTGCTTTCGCTGCTCGCCGCCGGAACGGAGGTGGTGCGACCGGCCTCGATCACCAGGGAAAACCATCTGCATCTGGTCATGCACGACATTGCGGTGGCGCAGGAGGGCATGACCATGCCGGGCGAGGAGCACGTTGTGACCCTGCTCGATTTCGCTCGCCAATGGGACCGCTCGCGGCCGCTGGTGGTGCATTGCTATGCCGGTATCAGCCGCTCGACCGCCTCGGCCTATATCATCGCGGCAGCGCTGGCGCCGAAGCGCGACGAGGCCGAGTTGGCCGAGACTCTGCGCAGGCTGTCGCCCACGGCGACACCCAATCCGCGGCTGATCGCGATCGCCGACACGCTGCTCGATCGCAGGGGCCGGATGATCGAAGCGATCCAGGCGATCGGGCGCGGCGCGGATGCTTTCGAAGGCACACCGTTCGAATTGAAAATCTGAGCCTAAAAACAAGTTCCAGGAAAGTGCGCAGGAGTTCTAGGAAACGGCCAAGGGGCGAATGATGATCGGGAGAATTTTGGCCATCGTTGTTGGCGTGGTCTGCGCGACAGGCAGCGCCGTGGCCGCCTCCATGCCGGCTCTCAAGTCGATCGACCTGGCAGCGCTCCAAGCCACTGTCGAGGGTTTGGCCAAGGAACTTATGCTGCCCGGTGCTATGGTTTTGCTCAAGACTCCGCGGGGCAACCTCGTCTTCGGCTACGGAACGACTGAACTGGGTGCCACGAACCCGCCGCGCGCCGATACCCACTTCCGTGCGGCCTCGAACACCAAGACGATGACCGCCGCTGTTATCGTGCAACTGGTGCAGGAACGGAAACTGAGCTTCGCCGATCTGATCTCGAAATACGTCCAGCGCGTTCTCAACGGCGACGAGATAACCATTCGGCAGCTCATAACAATGCGGAGCGGCCTCCCTAACTTCACAAATGCGCCGGAACTTGCCGAAAGCCTGGACAAGTATCCTTACAGGGTATGGACCGCCGATGAAGTACTCGGCATGGCGTTCAAACGGCCGCCGGACTTCGCGCCGGGTGCCGAATTCGAGTACAACAACACCAACTACTATCTGCTCGGCCTTGTTGCCGAGAAGATCGACGGCAAGCCGCTCTCGACCATCTTCCGGGACCGCCTTTTTGGGCCGCTCGGCATGAAGAACACGGCGTTGCCGCCGAGCACGTCGAACGCCATCCCCGAGCCATACTCAAACGGTTACCTCTACGGCAGTACTTCGTACGCCCTGGCTGATGCGCCCTATCCGGACGACCTCCAGGCTGCGGCCAGGGCCGGAACGCTCAAGCCCAACGACGACACATGGCAGAACCCGTCCGCCTACTTTGCGGCTGGCGGAGTCATCTCCACCGCCGATGACCTCGCGACCTGGATGCGCGCGCTGGTCGGGGGCAAGCTCTTCAATGCCGACTTCCAGCGGCAGTGGCTTGCAAGCCCTGTGGCGCCGGAGCCGGGCGAACCCGCCATGCAAAAATACGGCTATGGCATCCTAACGCTGACCTTCGGGCCTAACGAAATCTTCTATCACGAAGGCGAGATGCCCGGTTACCAGTCCTTCATGGGCTACGATCCGACCAATGACGTCACCCTGGTCATATGGACCAACCTGACTCTCGCGCTCGACGGCCAGGCGACCGCCAACACCTTGATGGTGAAGATACTGGACGAAATCTACACGGTGTCGCCGCTTCAAGAGGGGAAGTGAGGATCCTCGCGCGCGAATGGAATCGCCCCTCGTGAGCGGGGCCCGAGCTGGTGGGATCAAACACCTACGCCAGCCAATCCGCCAGCTTGGCCTTGCGCATGTCCCTAACCAAGCCGATGAAGCCGTCGGCCTGATGCTCGGCGGTGAGCCGGCCTTTTTCGGCGGTGGCAATGCTGGCGTCGCCGACCACGCCATTCGGGTTGAGATCGCTGGCGATCCAGGCGAAGGCGTGCGTTCCGGTGTGGCGCAGCAGCGAAAATTCCTTTTCGGCGCGGGCAACCTTGGACACGAAATTGTCGGCCTTGGCCATATCGACGAGGTCGGACCGGAAATGCAGCATCAGCGAGGTCTCGACGTCGCCGCCATGAATGCCGTGGCGGTCTTCGAGATCGGTGTACATACCGGCCGGCCGGCCAAAGCGCTGCCAGCTGGTCTTTACCGCCAGCATCTTTGCCCGCACACGCAATTCGCGGGTGACGATGCCCATGATCTCTTCATTGCCGCCATGCGAGTTGACGACAATCAGTTTTCGGACGCCGGCGCGCGCGACCGACAGGCCGAGTTCGGTCCATGCCTCGACCAAGGTCGTCGCCGGCAGGGTGAGGGTGCCGGGCGCATGCAGGTGCTCGTTCGACTTGCCTACCGCCTGCACCGGCAGGATGCGGATGTCGAGATCGCCGGGCAGGCGGGCGATCACCGTTTCCAGCATACCGTTCATGATCGAGGTGTCGGTCGAAACCGGCAGATGCGGCCCGTGCTGCTCGATCGCTGCCAGCGGCAGAACGGCAATGGTCGCCTCAGGATCGATGGTCGCGTATTCGGTGGTCCGGTAGTCACCCCACCATACGCGCTTTTTTGTTCCGGCCATTTTGAACCTCGAAGAGACTGAATGGGTTTGCGCTGCCCCTCACCCTTAGCCTCTCCCCGTGAAGGACGGGGGAGAGGGGGATCGCCAGCGTTCCGGCTAGCTCTTCTCCCCGTCACTACACGGGGAGAAGGCGCCGGCAGGTGGATGAGGGGCAGCGCCAACCTTTGTCGTGTAACTTGAGATCATCGGCCTGTCGATTCCAGCCGCTGGCCAGCGCTGCTCAACCCGCCGCGATGACCTCGATCTCGACCTTGAATTCCGGCCGGGCAAAACCTGAAACGATCATCAGCGTCGAGGCCGGCGCAGGGCTGGCGAACAGCCGGTCGCGAACCTCCATATAGGGGCGCAGGAAGGCGCGGTCGGTGACGTAGGCGTTGATGCGGACGATGTCGGACAGGCTGAGCCCGGCCTCGCCGAGAATCGCCGATATGTTCTGGAAACAGAGCTCGGCCTGTGCGCCGGCGTCTTCCGGGATCTGGTCGTCCGCTGTGATCGCGACCTGGCCCGAACACAGCACCAGCCGCTTGCCGGGCGGCAGCTCGACGCCGTGGCTGTAGCGGGCGAAGGGCGGCTTGATCGACTTCGGCGTGAGAAATTTGAACATGGCAATCTCCGTTCACGGCAGCCTATCGCATCGGCCCGAAAATCGAGATCGATTTTCGGAAAGCACGATGCGACAGGATACGAAGTTTTAGAGCGTACTTTGTGCGTCCAAGTGGACGCACGTCGCTCTAATGCGGGATCGATACGGGCATCAAGATGGCGGTGCATGTCACGAGGGCGAATGTGGACAGGCGATCAAAAAATAGGCACGATGCCTTTCGTACAGCATGACCCGTCCGGCCTTCGCGCCGCCATTGCACAGGCGGGCATTGCACAAGCGGGCGGTCCCGGCGCAACGCGCCGGTGGCATGTGTCTTGCTTCTTGAAACAATGGTGTCGAGCCCGCCGCGTGACGCGCCGGAGCGAACAAAGGGTGGTGTGGATGTACGGAAAACTGAAGATTTCGGCCGGCGCGATCGTGCTGCTTGGCGCAGGCACGCTTGCTGCGGCAGCGAACGAAAAAGTCACCTTCGGCACCAATTGGCTGGCCGAGCCGGAGCATGGCGGTTACTACCAGGCGGTGGCGGATGGCACCTATGCGGCCTGCGGCATCGACGTGACGATCATGCAGGGCGGCCCACAGGTCAGCGGCCGGCCGCTGCTGCTGGCCGGCAAGATCGATTTCTACATGGGCGGCAATTTGCTGTCGGCCTTCGATGCCGTGCAGCAAGGCATACCGATGCGCGTCGTGGCCGCCGACTTCCAGAAGGACCCGCAGGTCATCATGTCGCATCCCGGCCAGGGGCTGGACAAATGGGAAGACCTGAAGAACGCCGACCAGTACATCCTCGGCGACGAAGGTGCGCAGACCTTCTTCCAGTGGATGGTCACCGACCTTGGCTTCGATGCCGCCAAGCGCGTGCCATACACCTTCAACCCTGCGCCGTTCATCGCCAACAAGAAGTCGATCCAGCAGGGTTACGTCACCTCGGAGCCATTCGCCGTCCAGAAGCAGGGCGGTTTCACGCCGAACCAGTTCCTGCTGGCCGACTATGGCTGGGACACATATGCAACGACGGTCGAGACCATGCAGGAGACGATCGACAAGCGGCCCGAGGTAGTCCAGTGCTTCGTCGATGGTTCGGCCAAGGGCTGGTACAATTATCTCTACGGCGACAACAAGGCCGCCAACGAAATGATCAAGAAGGAAAATCCGGACATGACGGATGAGCAGATCGCCTTCTCGATAGAGCAGTTGAAGAAGTTCGGCGTGGTCGATTCCGGCGACAGCGAAAAGCTCGGCATCGGCGCCATGACCGACGCGCGCATCCAGAGTTTTTACGACAAGATGGTCAAGGCCAAGGTCGCGTCGGCGGGCATCGACATCAAGAAGGCCTACACGCTTTCCTTCGTCAACAAGAGCGTCGGGCTCGACCTGAAGAAGTAGACCGTGAAGCTGGAGAAAGTGGCGCAACAGCCAGGAAGTGTACCGGGGCCGACGCTGTTGGCGCTGCGTGGCGTCGGCAAGTTTTTTTCCAACGGCGTCACCGCGCTCAGCAATGTCGAGCTGACGATCCGGGAAGGCGATTTCCTCAGCCTGCTCGGGCCGTCCGGCTGCGGGAAATCGACGGCTCTCCGGCTGATTGCCGGCCTGTCGACGCCGACCTCGGGCCTGCTCGACTGGCGCGGCAGCGGCGCCCGCGATCGTTCGAATATCGGCGACCGCTCGAATATCGGCTTCGTCTTCCAGGAGCCCACGCTGCTGCCCTGGGCCGACGTCTTCGACAATGTCTGGCTGCCGCTGCGGCTGAAGGGCGTGTCGCGGGCCAAGGCGGCACCAACGGTGATGGAGATGCTGGCGCGGGTTCACCTGACCGGCTTCGAGAAGGCGGTGCCGCGCGAACTGTCGGGCGGCATGAAGATGCGCGTCTCGATCGCCCGCGCCATGGTGACCAAGCCACGGATTTTGTTGATGGACGAGCCGTTCGCGGCACTCGACGAGATCACCCGCTTCAAGCTCAACAATGACCTTCTGGAGCTATGGCAGGATGAGCGTTTCACCGTCGTTTTCGTCACCCACAGCGTCTTCGAAAGCGTTTTCCTCTCCAACCGCGTCGTCGTCATGGCGGCGCGGCCGGGCCGAGTGTTCGCGGAGCTTGCCGTCGACGCGCCCTATCCGCGCGACGAGGCGTTTCGCACCTCGCCCGACTATGCCGCGCTCTGCCGCCAGGCATCCGACGTGCTGATCGGCGCCATCAACTCAACTGCCGGACCGCATCATGACGGCCATTGAAGAACCAGTCCTGGCGCTCGACCCGGAGGAGGCGCGCCGCGTCCGCCAGGAGCGCTTCGAGCGCATCGGCAGATGGCTGCTGCCGCTGGCCATCATGATCCTGGCGATCTGGCTGTGGGACCGTGTCTGCGTCTGGAACGACATCCCGAAATACATCCTGCCGCGTCCCGGCGTGGTGCTGCAGACGTTGCATGACGATGCCGGGCTGCTGTTCTCCTCGCTGCTGGTGACACTCAGGATCACCTTCTTGAGCCTGCTTCTCGCCGTCATCGGCGGCGTCGGGCTGGCGGTGCTGTTCGCTCAGTCGAAATGGGTGGAGATGTCGTTCTTTCCGTTCGCCATCGTGCTCCAGGTGACGCCGATCGTCGCGATCTTTCCGCTGATCAACATCTATGTCGACAACCAGACGACAAAGCTTTTGCTTTGCGCCTGGATCGTCGCCTTCTTCCCAATCCTCTCCAACACCACGCTCGGCCTCAATTCGGTCGACCGCAATCTGCGCGACATGTTCAAGCTCAATGGTGCGACCCGCTGGCAGCAATTGCGCTACCTGCGGCTGCCGGCGGCGATGCCTTATTTCCTCGGCGGGCTGAAGATCGCCGGCGGGCTGTCGCTGATCGGCGCGGTGGTGGCCGAGTTCGTCGCCGGTGCCACCGGCCAGTCGTCCGGCCTCGCCTCGCGCATCATCGAGGCCGGCTACCGGCTCAACGCGCCAAGGCTGTTCGCCGCGCTGATCCTGATCTCGCTCACCGGCATCCTGATCTTCCTGGTTCTGTCGCTGGTATCGCATCTCATTTTGCGGCGCTGGCACGAGAGCGCACTGAGGCAGGAGCGGTAGGCATGGTCGGCGCCGTTACCCCCCTCTGCCCTGCCGGACATCTCCCCCTCATGGGGGGAGATTGGACCTCATTTCGGATTTCGCCAATTACTGACGTGGCAAGGCGTGTGCCCCGGTTGAAGCTGCCCATCTCCCCCTTTGAGGGGGAGATGTCCTGCAGGACAAAGGGGAGTGCGGCTTGATACCAGCCTCTGGTCCTTATCATCTTGCAAACGTTCGTGTTCATCAGTCGCTGACGCCAGGACTTGCGGCTGCCTTCGATGCCGACGGCTTTGCGCTTACGGATATCGCCGTCGCCAATGGAAAAATCTCCAGCATTGCAGCACATCAGCGATCCAATGCACCGGCAGGCGCCACCGATCTCGGCGGCCGGATCGTCTTGCCCTGCTTCGTCGACTGCCACACCCATATCGACAAGGGCCATATCTGGCCTCGAAAGCCCAACCCGGACGGCACCTTCATGGGCGCGCTGAATGCAACGGGCGCCGACCGGGCGGCGCGCTGGAGCGCCGACGACGTTGCCCGCCGCATGGATTTTTCGCTGCGCTCGGCCTATGCGCATGGTACCAGGGCGCTGCGCACGCATCTCGACAGCGTTGCGCCGCAGGAAGAGATCTCCTGGCCGGTGTTCGAGACGATGCGGGATGAATGGCGCGGCCGCATCGAGCTGCAGGCGGTCTGCCTGCTCGGCATCGAGGGCGTGCGCGACAGGAAATGGTTCGAGAGGCTGGCCAAGCGAGTGGCTGCGGCCAACGGCGTGCTCGGCGTCGTCACCTATATGGTGCCGGATCTCGAAGAACTGCTTGACCAGGTATTTGCGCAGGCGATCAAGCACGGCCTCGACCTCGATTTCCATGCCGACGAGACCGACGATATCGCGGCGATCTCGTTGAAGAAAATCGCCGAAGCCGCCCTTTGGAACGGTTTCGAGGGGAACATCCTGGTCGGCCATTGCTGCTCGCTGGCGCGCCAGCCCGATCTCGACGTGCTCGACACGCTAGACAAGGTCGCCAAGGCCGGCCTGGCGGTGGTGTCGCTGCCGATGTGCAATCTCTATCTGCAGGACCGGCGCGGCGACAACACCACGCCGCGCTGGCGCGGGGTGACGTTGCTGCACGAGATGAAGGCGCGCGGCATTGCCGTGGCCGTCGCCTCCGACAATACGCGCGACCCGTTCTACGCCTATGGCGATCTCGACATGCTTGAGGTTTACCGGATGGCGACGCGCATCCTGCATCTCGACCATCCCGTCGCCGACTGGCCGAAAGCGGTGACTTCGACGCCGGCCAAGGTGATGCGGCTCGACGGTTTCGGCACGCTTGCCGCCGGAGCGCCGGCCGATTTCGTCGTCTTCAAGGGGCGGAGCTGGACGGAATTGCTGTCACGGCCCGAATCGGATCGCATCGTTGTACGCGACGGCCTGGCGATCGAGCGCCAGTTGCCCGATTATGCCGAACTCGATGATCTGATGGTGGAATGATGGATATTGCGGCGCTCAAGCGCGACCTGCACGGTTTGAAGATCGACGACCATCCGGCGATCGTCCAGCAGAAGAGCCGCGACTTCTACTGGTACAGCCCGGTGCTGAAGCAGCAGCTCGATCACGTCACCGGCGACCTGATCGTGACGCCGAAAACCGAAGACGAGGTCGTCCGCATTCTCGCTGCCTGTCACCGGCATGGCGTGCCGGTGACGCCGCGCGGCAGCGGCACCGGGAACTACGGCCAAGCGATGCCCTTGTCCGGCGGCGTCGTGCTCAATCTCGCCGAGATGAACGCGGTCAAGACGATCGCCCCCGGCCGTGTCGTCACCGGCCCCGGCGCCGTGCTCGCCGACATGGACAGAGCGACGCGGGCGCATTCCGGCCAGGAGCTCCGCATGTCGCCGTCGACCTACAACACGGCGTCGATCGGCGGCTTCGTCGCCGGCGGCTCCGGCGGTGTCGGCTCGATCCGCTGGGGCGGACTGCGCGACCTCGGCAATGTCATCCGGCTGAGGACCGTGACGATGGAGGCTGAGCCGCGTGTCATGGAGCTCACCGGCGAGGACGTGCTGAAGGTGATGCATGCCTACGGCACCAACGGCATCATCACCGAAGTCGAGATGCCGCTGACCGCCAGCTATGACTGGATCGACGTCATCGTCGGCTTCGACGATTTCATGGATGCGGCCGGGTTCGGCAACGACCTCGCCATCCAGGACGGCATACTGGCGAAACTGATCACGCCGATCGCAGCACCGATCCCCTACGATTATTTCAAGCGCCACCAGCGGTTTTTCCGGCGCGGCCAAAGCATCGTCGTCCTGATGATCGCACCGCATGCGATGGATGCCTTCCTTGCCTTCACGGCGCGCAGCAAGGGCGAGATTGTCTTCCGGGCCGACAAGGAGGCCGATCTCAAAGGGTTGCCGCCGGCCTATGAGCTGACCTGGAACCACACGACGCTGCGTGCCATCCGGGTTGATCCGACGATCACCTACCTGCAGACCCGCTACCCTTCGCCGGACCACCTCGGCCACGTCAAGGCGATGGTCGATCGCTTCGGCGACGAGGTGCCGGCGCATCTCGAATTCATCCGCTTCGACGGCGCCATCGGCATCGCAGGGCTGCCGCTGGTGCGTTTCACCACGGCGGAGCGGCTCGACGAGATCATCCGCATCCACGAGGACAATGGCTGCTGGATCTTCAACCCGCACCGCTACACGCTGGAAGAAGGCGGCATGAAGCGCACCGACGAGGTGCAGCTCGCCTTCAAGCGCGAAACCGACCCGCAAGGGCTGCTCAATCCGGGCAAGATGATCGCCTGGGAAAATCCGGACTATGATTATCGCTCGGGCAAGTCGTTTCTGTTCAAGGGGCTGGAGAACGCGGGTTGAACATCCTCGTCCTCTACGCTCATCCGGTGGAGACCAGCTTCAATGCCGGCCTGCACCGGACCATCGTCGAGCGCCTGAAGGCGGCCGGCCATGTGGTAGACGACTGTGACCTCTATGCCGAGAATTTCGATCCCAGGCTGACGCGCGCCGAACGGATGTCCTATCACGACGAACGCAGCGACGGCGATCCGGCGTCGCCTTATGTCGAGCGCTTGCTGCGGGCCGAGGCGCTGGTGCTGTCGTTTCCGGTGTGGAACTTCGGCTATCCGGCCATTCTGAAAGGCTTTTTCGATCGCGTCTTCCTGCCCGGTGTGTCGTTCAAGCTGGTCGCCGGCAAGGTGCAGCCGTCACTGCACAATATTCGCAAGGTGGTCGCCGTCACAACCTATGGCGGCAGCCGGTTCCGAGCCATGCTGATGGGTGACCCGCCGCGCAAGCTGGTCAATCGGGTGCTGCGCGCGACGATCCAGCCCGGCGGGTCGGTTTCCTACCTTGCGCATTACTCGATGAACCTGTCGACCGAGGGCAGTCGGACCAGGTTCGTGGCGAAGGTCGCGGCCAGGATGGACGCGCTCTGAGGTGCGCTACATCCGCACCCGTGCCGCCTTCGGATCGTACATCGGCTTAAGCGACGCCTCCGCCGCAAAGCGCTCGCCGGCGATCTCGATCTCGTAGGACGACGACAGGACATCCGCCTCGCTCTCGCCCTTGCAAGGCACGTAACCAAGCCCGATAGCGCCGCCGAGATGATGGCCGTAATTGCCCGAGGTGATCGGACCGACGATCCTGCCGTCGCGCAGGATCGCCTCGTTGTGGAAGAGCAGCGGCTCGGTGTCGTTCAGGCGGAACTGCACCAGCCGACGTGATAGGCCGGTTTCTTTCTTCTTCAGCACCGCATCGCGGCCGAGGAAGTCTCCCTTGGCCGTCTTCACGGCAAAGCCAAGGCCGGCCTCCAGCACATTGTCTTCGTCGGTGATGTCGTGGCCGAAATGCCTGAAGGCCTTTTCGATGCGGCAGGAATCCAGTGTGTGCAGGCCGCATAGCTTCAGGCCGACGTCGGCGCCGGCTTCTTCTATAGCCTCGAAGACGTGGGCGGCCTGATCGGTCGAGACATAAAGCTCCCAGCCGAGCTCGCCGACATAGGTGACGCGGTGGGCGCGGGCCAGCCCCATGCCGATTTCGATCTCCTGAAACGTCCCGAACGGGTTGTTTTCGTTTGAAAAATCGTTGGGGCTCACCCTTTGAATCAGCTTTCTCGCATCCGGGCCCATCAGGCAGAGCACGGCTTCGGCAGCGGTCACATCGGTGATGACGACGAACTCGTCGGCAAGGTGTTTTCGCAGCCAGGCTAAATCGCGCTGCAGCGTCGCACCGGGCACGACGAGGAAGAAGGCTGTTTCAGACAGCCGCGAGACGGTGAGGTCGCTCTCGATGCCACCGCGCTGGTTGAGCATCTGGGTATAGACGATCTTGCCCGGCGCCACATCCATGTCGTTGGCGCAGAGCCTTTGCAGGAAGGCGCAGGCGTCGCGGCCTTCGACGCGGATCTTGCCGAACGAGGTCATGTCGAACAGGCCGACGCCGTTCCTGACCGCCAGATGCTCCTCACGCTGGTTGTCGAACCAGTTCTGCCGTTTCCAGGAATAGCGGTATTCGCGCTCCTGGCCGGGCCTGGCGAACCAGTTGGCGCGCTCCCAGCCGGCGACCTCGCCGAACACCGCACCGCGCGCCTTCAGATGCTCATGCAGCGGCGAGCGCCTTATGTTCCGCGAAGTCGCCATCTGCCGGTAGGGGAAATGATCGGCGTAGAGCAGGCCGAGCGTTTCGGAAACGCGCTCCTTGAGATAACGGCGGTTCTTCTGGAACGGCTGAGCGCGGCGGATGTCGACCTCCCAGAGATCGAAAGGCGCCTCGCCGTCATTGATCCATTGCGCCAGCGCCATGCCGGCGCCACCGGAGGAGACGATGCCGATCGAATTGTAGCCGGTCGCCATCCAGTAGCCGGAAAGCTCCGGCGCCTCGCCGAGATAGTAGCGATCGTCGGGCGTGAAGCTTTCGGGGCCGTTGAAGAAGGTGTGGATGCCGGCGGTGCCCAGCATCGGCATGCGGTTGACGCCCATTTCGAGGATCGGCTCGAAATGATCCATGTCCGCGGGCAACTGGTCGAAGCAGAAATCCTCGCTTATGCCGTTCATGCCCCACGGCTTGGCTACCGGTTCGAAAGCGCCGAGCATCATCTTGCCGGCATCTTCCTTGTAGTAGGCGCACTCGTCCGGGACGCGCAGCACCGGCAGGCGGGAAAGCCCGGGGATCGGTTCCGTTACGAGATAGAAATGTTCGCAGGCGTGCAACGGGATGGTGACGCCGTTCTGGGCGCCAAGCTCGCGTGCCCACATGCCGGCGCAGTTGACGACGATGTCGGTATCGATCGTGCCTTGCTCGTCGCCCTGCGCCCAGGACACCCCGGTGACCCGGCCGGCCCTGGTATGGACCTTGGTCACCTTCACATTCTCGACGATCGTCGCACCACTCTGGCGCGCGCCCTTGGCCAAGGCCATGGCGATGTTGGCGGGGTCGCACTGGCCGTCGAGCGCCAGATGCACGGCGCCGACCACGTCGGATACATTGAGATGCGGGTACATCTGCTTGACTTCACCTGGCGAAATCTCGTGCACGTCGACATCGAAGGCGCGGGCGAGAGACGCCTGCCGATAGATCTCGTGCTTGCGCTCCTCGGTCAGCGCCACGGTGATCGAGCCGACCTGGCGCATGCCGGTGCCGACATCGGTCTCGGCCTCGAGCTTGACGTAGAGGTCGGCCGAATATTTCGCCAGCCGCGTCATGTTCTGCGAGCCGCGCAATTGGCCGATCAGGCCGGCAGCGTGCCATGTCGTGCCCGACGTCAGCTGCTTGCGCTCGAGCAGCACGATATCGGTCCAGCCGAGTTTGGCCAGATGATAGGCGACGGAACAACCGGAGACGCCGCCGCCGATGATAACCGCCCTTGCTTTGGGAGGAATGGCCTTGGTCGGAATGGTTTTGGTGGGCGGGGCGCTCATGCGGCCTCACGGCGATAGCTGGATGCGAAGCGGCGCAGGCGTGTGGCAGCCTCCATCAGCACCGGCTCAGGCTGGCAGAGGCTGAAGCGGATGTGGCCTGCTGCGGCCGCGCCGAAGCTCGAGCCGGGCATGACGCCGACCTTCTCCTGGTCGAGGAAAGCCCAGGCGAATTTTTCGTCGTCCGGCTCAATCGCCGATATGTCGAGCATCACATACATGCCGCCTTCGGAGCCGCGCACGGTGACGTTGTTCATCCCGCGCATGGCATCGAGAACGACGGCGCGCCTCGCGGCATAGCGCTCGGCGATCTCCTCGACGCCGTAGCCGTTTTCGAGCGCCTCGGCGCAGGCGAGGCTGATGAAGGCTGGCAGGCCGTAGGTCATCACCAGATTGAGGTCGGTCAGCAGCGAGATCATCTCCTCGGGCCCGGTCAGCCAGCCCATGCGCCAGCCGGTCATGCCGTGGCTCTTGGACATCGAATTGATGACCAGCGTGCGTTCCGCCATGCCAGGCAGCGAGCGTGGTGAGACGTGATCGCCGCCGCCCAGCGTCCAGTAGACCTCGTCCGACAGCAGCCAGAGGTCATGCTCGCGGCAGATCTGCGCCAGCTCTTCCAGGCGCTCGCGCGAATAGACGGCGCCCGTGGGATTGTTCGGCGTGTTGATCAGGATGGCGCGGGTGTTCGGCCGAAGGGCGGCGCGGATGTCGGCGGCGCGCGGCTGAAAGCTGTCTTCGGCGGGGGTCTCGACGACGCTGAACTCGGCGCCCGCCGCACTGAAGGTATTCGGATAGGTGGCGTAATAGGGCGCAACGACGATGGCATGGTCGCCCTGGTCGAGAACCGCTTGAATGGCCGCGTAAAGCGCGGCCTGCCCGCCCGGCGTGGCGATGACCTGGTCGGGGCTGGTCGCAACCCCGGTGCACCGCGTCGACGCCGCCGCCATCGCCTTGCGCAGGCGTGGAACGCCGGCAAGCGGCGTGTAGTGGTGATTGCTGGCGCGGACGGCCGTCACGCAGGCTTCGATCGTCTCGCTCGGCGTGTCAAAATCATGGTCGCCGACCGACAGCATGATGATGTCTTCGCCAGCCTGCTTGCGCGCCCAGGCAGCGGAATGAACCTCCCAGCCATCCTTGCCCGAGGGCACGATGCCGGAAATGCGCGATGATGGCCTAGGCATTATGCTACTCCCGAAATTTCGTAGCCGGCCTGTTCGAGCCGGTCGCGCAGCGCGGCGATGTGGGCCGGTCCGACTTCGCAGCAGCCGCCGACGATGCCGGCGCCAGCCTCGACCCAGCCGATCGCCTGGCCGGCATAGGCATCCGGATCGAGGTCGTGGCGGGCGTGCAGCACTTCCACTGTGCCGCCATGCTTGAGTGCCTCGACCGAGGTGAAGCCGTTGGCATAGGCGCCGACCGGCCCGCCGAGGGCGATCAGTTCGGGGAGCGCTGCAGCGATCGCCTCGGGCCGGCAGCAATTGATCAGCCGGGCCGTGACGGGCAGGCCGTCGAGAGCGCTTGCCGCCGCCGCAATGGCTTCGCCGCTGCGCAGGCGCGGTGCGCCGTGGTCGGCGAGCGTCCACGACACCCATACGGGCTTGCCGCTTTCCGATGCCGCGGTGACGGCGGCGCGCGCCTCTTCGGCCGACGCCATGGTTTCGCACAGAAACAGATCGACGCCGTCCGCCTGCTCGGCAACGATACAGCGATAGACGTCGAGCGTATCCTGGAAGGATATCGTCAGCGCTGGCGCATAGCTGCCGAACAGCGGCGACAGGCAGCCGGCGATCGCCGCGTCGCCGGCCTGGTCGCGTGCTTGCCTTGCCAGTTCTATGCCGAGCTTCTGCAACGGTTTGAACAGCTCTTCCGCGCCTTCGCGCGCCAGCCGCTCCGGCGTTGCGGAATAAGTGTTGATGGTGATGACGCGGGCGCCGGCGCGGATAAATTCGGCATGCAGGTCGCGCACCAGATCCGGTTCGTCGATGAGCACCCTGGCCGACCACAGCGGCGTCGGCTCGGAGCTGCTGCGGCGGACCAGCTCTTGGCCCATGCCGCCATCGGTGAGGATCACTTTCTTCATGCTCTGAGCCTCTCGTTCTTTGGATCCCATAACGGCTCGTCCTCCTGCACGACCGCCCGAAAACGTTCCCCGAAGATCTCGACCTCGACCGCCGTTCCCGGCTCGGTCAGGTCCGCGCGCAGCATGCCGAGCGCGATCGATTTGTCGATACGATGACCCCAGCCGCCGGACGTCGTCTCGCCGACGATCCGGCCGTCACGCCACAGCGTCGACATATAAGGCGCATCGCAGTCACCGGGGTTTTCGACGACAAGCGTGACGAAGCGTTTCTTGACGCCCTGCTGCTTCTCGTTCTGCAGCGCTGCCTTGCCGCGGAAGTCAGGCTTGTCCCATCTGACGAAGCGCTCCAGCCCGCCCTGCAGGATCGAATAGGCGGTCGACAGGTCGCCCTTCCAGGTGCGGTAACCTTTTTCGAGCCGCAGCGAATCCAGCGCGTACATGCCGAACGGTTTCAGGCCGTGCTTCTGGCCAGCTGCCCAGACGGTGTCGAAGATCGCTGCGGTATCATCGATCTTGCTGTGGATTTCCCAGCCGAGCTCGCCCGCGAAGGACACGCGCACCAGCTTTGCCCAACGTCCGGCGATACTGGTCTCCTGATGCGTCAGCCAGGGCAGGGTGAGGTCGGCCGCGCAGAGTTCGGCCAGGATTTTTCGCGAGTTGGGGCCGGCGAGGATCTGGGTAGAGTATTCCTCCGTCCTGTCGACCAGCTTGAATGCGGCGTCCTTCGGGATGCGCGATTTCAGCCATTCGAAATCATGCCATTGCGCCACCGCGGCGGTGATCAGCGTCATCAGGTTCTCGTCGTGGCGGACCACCGACATTTCGGTGACCATGCGGCCCTTGTCGTCGGCAAAATAGACGAGGCCGATGCGGCCGGGTTTCGGCACCAGGCCTGTGACCTGGAGGCTGAGCCATTCGGCCGCACCTGGACCATCGAGATTGAAACGGGAAAAGCCCGGCAGGTCCAGAATGCCGGCGGCATCGCGGACGGCGAGGCATTCTTGGCGCACACGATGCTGCCACGGCCCGTCGCGGCGGAAAGTCAGCGTGGCTTGTTCGGAGACGTCGTCACCGGGCTGCGCATACCAGGTGGCGCGTTCCCAGCCATTATAGGCATCGAACTGGGCGCCGAGTGCCTTGATGCGGCCGTGGAGCGGCGACAGCTTGCGGTCGCGTCCGGCCGGCCAGGCATGGCGCGGGAACTGGATGGCGTATTCGTTGCCGTAGATTTCCATGCCCTTGGCAACGCAATAATCCGGAGCCGAGGCGAAGGCGGTGAAACGGCGCGGATCGCAGGACCACATATCCCATTCGGCCTGGCCCTCGGTCACCCATTCGGCCAGCACCTTGCCGGCGCCGCCGCCCTGGGCGATGCCGAAGGTGAAGACGCAGGCCTCGAAGGCGCTGGGCACGCCGGGCATCGGCCCGATCAGCGGGTTGCCGTCCGGCGCATAGGGGATCGGCCCGTTGATGACCTTGGATAGGCCGGCGGTGCCGAGGATCGGCACGCGGGCGACAGCATCGGCCAGGTAATCTTCCAGCCGATCGAGATCGTCGGGAAACAGCTGGAACGAAAAGTCGTCGGGCATCGGGTCGTTGTGGCCGACCCAGTGGGCGCGGCAATTGCGCTCATAAGGGCCGAGATTCATGCCGTTCTTTTCCTGGCGCAGATAATAGGACGTATCGACGTCGCGCAGCAGCGGCAGCTTCTTGCCCTGTTCCTTCGACCAGGCCGCCAGTTCGGGGATTTCCTCGAACAGGATATATTGATGGCTCATCACCATCATCGGCACCTCGCGGCCGAACATCCTGCCGATCTCGGCGGCGCGGTATCCGGCGGCGTTGACGACGATCTCGCAGCGGATCTCGCCTTGCGCCGTCTCGACCACCCACTCGTCGTTTTCTCGGCGCACGCCGGTGACCGGGCAGAAGCGGATGATCTTCGCGCCCATGTCGCGGGCACCTTTAGCCAGCGCCTGGGTCAATTGCGCCGGGTCGATGTCGCCGTCATTCGGATCGTAGAGCGCGCCTTTCAGCTCATGCGTCTCGATGAAGGGGTAACGACGCTTGATCTCGTCGAGCCCGACGACATCGATGTCCATGCCCTGGTAGCGGCCCATGCCCTTGGCGCGCTGGAATTCCTGCATGCGCTCCGCGCTATGGGCTAGCCTGAGCGAGCCGGTGACGTGGTAGTTCATGGGATAGCCGACCTCGTCGCCCAGCCGGCGATAGAGTTCGGTCGAATATCGCTGCATGTTCATCAGCGACCATGACGACGAGAAAGTCGGCACGTTGCCGGCGGCATGCCAGGTCGAGCCGGAAGTCAGCTCGTTCTTCTCCAGAAGCACGCAGTCGATCCAGCCCGCTTTGGCGAGATGATAGAGCGAGGAGGCGCCGACGACACCGCCTCCGATGATCACAACGCGTGCCGTGGTCGGCAAACCGGCCATGTTCTTCTCCGACTATTTGTTTTGATGCATGTCATTGTCCCAAACCGCCACGCACTTTTGGGCGACATGCATTCGTTCAGTAGACAGGCGGCGAAACCACCCAGATGACGACAGCCGGCTCGGCTCCAGGATTGCGCCAGCGGAACGGCTTGCCGTCGAAGCGGAAGGAGTCGCCTTCGCCAAGCCGGTGCCAGACGCCAGCAATTTCGATGTCGAAGCTGCCGGAAGCGACGTAGCCGGCTTCCTCGGTCGGCCGGCGCGCCTCGGTCTTCAGCTCGGCACCCGGGGCGAAGGCCGAACGCAGCATCTCGAAGCTACCGCCGAGATCGGGCGACAGCAGCTCCTCCACCAGGCCAGAATCGCTTGTGCCAAGCACGCGTCGGCTGCCGGCGCGCACGACCACGCCGCGCTCGGTCTCGACAGGCACGTCATGGCTGAAGAACAGGCTGACCGGCACGCCGAACAATTCGGCGAAGGCTCTGAGGTCGCCGAGCGACGGGATCGACAGGCCGCGCTCGACCTGGCTGACCCAGCCGACGGAGCGGCCGAGCTTGAGGCCGGTCTCGGCAAGCGTCAGTCCGCGCGCCTTGCGCAAGGCGCGGATGTCGCCGGCCAGCAGCCGTTCGCCGCTGTCTTGTTCCGATCTGGCCGCGGTTGAGGGCAAAGCTGTCCCTGTTTCGGTGAAAAATTCCCAGCAAATTTCATGTGACGGCACGTTTGTGAAAAAATCAAGAGGATTTTCATGCGCCCACAAGATTTACTTGCGCCATTTTGACGGTTCGGGCAGAGGCTCGGCGCACGAGCGGCGAGTGGGGCGTCCGGTCGAGGCGGATAGGCTTATCGGGCGTTCAAAAAGACGCGCAAGGATGCTCCATCACTTCTAGTCGGCGCATGATCCTTCCGGAGAATCGGGTTCGGGATCATACGCAAAGGGACGGCCATGCTGGAAAACAACTCCCGGATTGCGGCGGCGATCGTCGATGACGCGATCACCTCGCGCCGATCGGTACGCGCCTTCTTGCCCGATATGATCGACGACGAGACCATCCGCGATATTCTCGCCGTTGCCGCGCGCGCGCCGTCAGGCACCAACATGCAGCCCTGGAAGGTCTATGTGACCAAGGGCGAGGTCAAGCAGCGCATCAGCGATGCCATCCTCAGCTCGGGCATCCGCGCCGAAAAGGCGGAATGGGACGAATATCGCTATTATCCCGACCAGTTCTTCGAACCCTATCTGACGCGGCGGCGGGCCAACGGCTTCGGTCTCTACGGCGTGCTCGGCATCGGCCGGCGCGAGGTCGACAGGATGCGCGCGCAGCACGACCGCAACTTCATCTTCTTCGATGCGCCGGTCGGCATGATCTTCACCGTCGACCGGCGGCTGAACAAAGGGTCGTGGATCGACTACGGCATGTTCCTGCAAAACATCATGGTCGCGGCGCGGGGCAGGGGCCTGCACACCTGTCCGCAAGCTGCCTTCGCGCCCTATCACCGGCAGATCAGGCCGGTGCTCAACATTCCCGACGAGGAGATCGTTGTCTGCGGCATGGCGCTCGGCCATGAGGACACGTCCAAGCCCGAAAACGCATTCCGCACCGACCGCGCGCCGCTGGAAGAGTGGGTGACGTTCGCCAGCTAACGTGGCGACGCGCCGGCTGAGTTATTGCACGTCGTAGCCGACTTCCTCGCTGGCGTGGCAGAGTGCCTTCCAGAACGAGCGTGCGAACGAGCGGAACACGTAGATGTCGAACTGATCGGCCGCGGTGCGCTGGATCTGCGCGAAGACGTCGTGATGCATGGTCGAGCGGCCGGCGCCGATCGGGAAGGCCGGGAGCGCGAAGTCGATGGCGAAGAATTTCGCCAGCACCCACTCGGCCTTCGGCCCGGCGATACGGATCGCGGTGCGGCCGTGCGAAAGGTCGGTGACCGTACCGATGGCCGGGGTGACGACATCGGCAAAGGCCGTCGCCAATCCCTCGGCTTCATCGACAACCGTAAATTTTCCCGGCGCAAAGCCGAACACCGACCTGGCGCCGTTCGTCACACCGCCGCCGGCGCCGTCGGGCAAAGTCAGGCCGGTGACCGTATGGATGCCGGCCATCAACGTCTTCTCCTCGCCGGGCCAGGCGGCGAGCTGCAGAATCGACCCCGGCCTAGTTTCGGAGAGGATGATTTCGACGCCGTGCTCGAAATCGCCATGCGAGCCCGGATGCAGCACCGGCTCAAGCGGTGATTGGCGTTCAACCATGCATGCGGCTCCCGTCCGGATCGAAGAAATGGTTGGAGACGATCTCGACCGGCCCGAACCGGTTGCGCAACGGGTCGGAAACGTAGGCACGCGAGCCGCGCCGCGCCTTGCCGCCCTTGACCAGGGCAAGCGCGATATATTTGCCGAGCGCCGGCGAATAGCAGCAGGCGGTGATGTGGCCAAGCGAGCCGTGGGGATTGGCTTCGTCAAGCTGCTCGACGATGTGTGCGCCCCCATTGAGCGGCTGGTTGTCGAGCGAAACAATACCGACGAGTTCCAGGCGGTCGGGTGCGATCAGCCCCTCGCGATCCATCATCGCCGAGCCGATGAACGGCTTCTTCTTCGACAGCATCCAGTCGAGATGCAGGTCGCGTGCCGTGGTACGGCCGTCGATCTCGGCACCGGTGACGTGGCCTTTCTCGATGCGCATGGTGCCCAGCGCCTCCAGCCCGTAGGTCACCAGCCCGAACGGCTTGCCGGCTTCGATGAGCGCCTCCCAGACATAGGTGCCGTAACCGGCGCCGGAATAGACCTCGAAGGCCATTTCGCCGGAGAAGGACAGCCGGCAGATCATCACCGGCACGCCGGCGATTTCGCCGTGGACGATGGCCATGAAGGGCAGTGCGGCATTGTCGACGGCGGTGCCGCTGACGCAAGCAGCCAATATCTGCCTTGCCTTCGGCCCGCCGATGGCGGCACCGGCCCATTGATCGGTTACCGAGGTGACGTGGACCTTCAGCTCCGGCCAGATCACGTCGAGGAAATACTCCAGATGCTGCATCACCTTGCCGGCATTGGCGGTGGTGGTGGTCATCAGGAAATCCTGCTCGCCGAGCCGCCATGTTGTGCCGTCGTCGAAGGCGAGACCGTCCTCGCGCAGCATCAGCCCGTAGCGCGCCTTGCCAACGGCCAGCGTCGAAAACATGTTGGTGTAGACGCGGTCAAGGAATTCCGCCGCGTCCGGGCCTTGCACGGCGATCTTGCCCAGTGTCGAGACGTCGACGATGCCGGCGCTCTCGCGCGTGGCTCTCGCTTCGCGCACATAGGCCTGCTCGATCGTCTCGCCGGGATGGCCATAGATCATCGGCCGGTACCAGAGGCCGGCCGAATACATGGTGGCGCCGTTGGCGACGTGCCAGTCATGCATCGGCGTCAGTCGCTCGGGTTTCAGATCGCCGAAGCGTTCGGCGGCAAGCGAGCCGATCGATACCGCCGAAAAGGGCGGGCGAAAGCGCGTCGTGCCGACCTGCGGGATCGGCTTGCCCAGCGCCTCGGCCATTATGGCCAGGCCTGGTATGTTGGAACTCTTGCCCTGGTCGGTCGCCATGCCGAGCGTGGTGTAGCGCTTCAGATGCTCGACCGAGACGAAGCCTTCCCGATGCGCCAGCCGCACGTCGTCGGCCGTCACATCATGCTGGAAATCGACGAAGCTCTTTCCACTGGCCCTGATCTCGAACACCGGCGCCGGATCGGGATCGCCGGGAGCGGCTTCGACAACCGGCAAGGCCGCCGGCGTGCCGGTTCCGCCCGTCGCGGAAAAACCGGCGGCGCGACCTTCGGCGATCGCCTCGGCGGTGGAGAAACTGCCGGTGAAGGCGCCGGCGCCGATCCATTGCCGTGTTGTAGGTTTCGGCGGCAGGAACGCTTGCAACGTTTCGTTCCATTCCGCCTTGGCGCCGGCCTGGCTGGCCAGATGGATGGTCGGCGACCAGCCGCCCGACATCAGCAGGCAATCGGCGTGGATGCTGCGCGCATCGCCGGAAAGCGCGCCACTCGCCATATCGAAGCGCTGCACCTTGAAGCCGGACAGCGCCTTGCCGCCCTCGGTGGCGATCACCGCGTGGCCAGAAAAGATCTCGGCCTCGGTTTCGCCGGCCAGCTTGCGCATCTCGCTCGAAAGCTCAGGGCGTACGTCGACGATGGCGACGACCACGGCGCCGGCCTTCTTCAGCGCCAGGGCTGCGCGATAGGCGCTGTCATTGTTGGTGAACAGCCCGATCCTGTCGCCGGGCAGCACCCCATATTCATTGGCAAAACGCTCGGCCGCATGCGCCAGGATCACGCCTGGTCGATCATTGCCCGGAAAGACCAGCGGACGCTCCAGCGAGCCGGTGGCCAGCACCACCGACTTGGCGCGGATTGTCCAGTAGCGATGGCGGGGTTCGCCCTTGCCGGGCGTTTCCTTGTGGTCGGTGACGCGTTCGAGCGCAGCGAGCGTGTTGCCGTCATAATAGCCCCAGACCGTGGTGCGCGGCAGCAGGCGGACATTGTCACGGCCTTCGAGCTGGCCAGCGGCGCGCGCCGCCCAGTCGGCGGCCGGCATGCCATCGATCGTCTCGCCCGACCAACTGGCCGAGCCGCCGAAATGCGGCTCGAGCTCGGCCAGGATGACGCGTGCACCCTGATCGGAAGCAGCCCTGGCGGCCATCAGCCCGGCCGGGCCGGAGCCGACTACCAACACATCGCAAAACGCATTCATGCGTTCGTAGCGCGCCGTATCGGGAGCCGTGCCTGCCTTGCCCAGGCCGGCGGCACGGCGGATGAAATGCTCACAGAACATCCAGAAGCGTGTGCCCTTCAGCGGACCGATCACCGGTCCCATGAAGGTCTTGTAGTAGAAGCCGGCCGACAAAAGCTTGCCGCCGAGCTGGTTCACGGCACTGACGTCCCAGGCAAGTGAGGGGAAACGGTTCTGGCTTATTGCGGTCAGCCCGTCATAGATCTCGACCATGGTGGCGGGAATGTTCGGCTCGCGAACCTCGCCCCGCAACACGGTGACCAGCGCGTTAGGCTCCTCGACGCCGGCGGTCAGCACGCCGCGGGGACGGTGATATTTGAACGAACGCCCGAACAGGGTGACGCCGTTGGCCAGCAGCGCCGAAGCCAGCGTGTCGCCGGCGTGGCCGGTATAGGGCGCGCCGTCGAAGGTGAAACGAATGGTCCGCAGCCGGTCTATGAGGCCGCCGGCCTCGGTACGGCGCGGGCTCATGGCTTGTCCTCGGCCCGGTGCCGCGCAACCGAATTGTGATCGCCGCGCGCGAACGCGGTGCTGGAGATCTCGTGCGTCAGCGTGTTGCGCACGACCCTGAGATGGGCGCGGCAGCCGCCGGAATGCTGCCAGATCTCATTGTGGTCACCGGCCGGGTTCAGCCGGTCGTAGACATAAGCGTTCCAGGCGTCGAGATTCTGCGAGGCCGGCTGTGGGCGCTGGCGATTGCCGTCGCCCTGATAGGTGAATTCGATCACGTCGCGCGGGCCGCAATAGGGGCAGGTGATGAGCATGGATCTCTTAAACTTCTCGTTTGACCATGATCTTGTCCGAAAACCGGTTTCCACTTTTCGCTGACGCGGACCTGCGGTTCGGGATCATGGCCTAATGCAGCCGGGGCGTGGCGCCCTGGCCCTTGTCGTCGATCACCAGGCCACGATAGAAGCGGTCGAGCGTGAAGGCCGCGTTGAGATCGTGTGGCTCGTCCTTGGCAATGGTCCAGGCAAAGCACCAGCCGGAAGCCGGCGTCGCCTTGAAGCCGCCATAGCACCAGCCGCAGTTGAGATACATGCCCGGAAGCGGACCGGTGGTGATGATTGGCGAACCGTCCATAGACATGTCGCAGACGCCGCCCCATGAGCGCAGCATGCGGACACGGGCCAGCCCAGGGAACAGCGCCAGCATCTCGCTCATCACCTCATCGACGATCGGCAGGCTGCCGCGTTGGGCGTAGCTGTTGTAGCCGTCGAGATCGCCGCCATAGACAAGGCCGCCCTTATCCGATTGCGACATATAAAAATGGCCCATGCCGAAGGTCAGGACCGTATCGATGAACGGCTTTAGCGATTCCGTGACGAAGGCCTGCAGCACGTGGCTCTCGATCGGCATCGTCTCGATGCCGGCGAGCCGCATGACTTGCCCGGTGCTGCCGGCCACTGCGACGGCTACCTTCTTGGCGCGGATTTCGCCGCGCGTCGTCGTGACGCCGGTGATACGGTCGCCGTCGCGCAGGAAGCCGGTGACCTCGCAGTTTTCGATGATGTCGACGCCGCGCCGATCTGCAGCGCGCGCATAGCCCCAGGCGACGGCGTCGTGGCGGGCGGTGCCGGCGCGCCGCTGCATCAGGCCGCCGACAATCGGGAAGCGCGCGGTGGCCGAGACGTCCAGTGCCGGCACCAGGCGGGCGATCTCCGCCGTAGTCATCAGTTCGGCGTCGACGCCGAGATGGCGCATGGCGTTGCCGCGCCGGGCATAGTCGTCGAGCTGGGCAGGTGTGTGGGCGAGGTTCAGGCAGCCGCGCTGCGAGAACATGACGTTGTAGTTGAGGTCGTGGGCCAGGTTCTCCCACAGTTTCATCGAATGCTCGTAAAAGCGCGTGTTGGCCGGCAGGAGATAATTGGAACGGACCGCTGTGGTGTTGCGGCCGACATTGCCGGAGCCGAGCCAGCCCTTCTCCAGCACCGCGACATTGGTGATGCCGTGCTCCTTGGCTAGGTAGTAAGCGGTTGACAGGCCATGGCCGCCACCGCCGATGACGATCACGTCATAGGACGCCTTCGGGTCGGGCTTGCGCCAGGCCGGCCTCCAGTCCTTGTTTCCGGTCAGTGCGTTTTTGAGAAGCGAAAAGGCCGAATATTCCGCCATTCTTATTGTCATCCATTTCAGGCTTGGCGGCAGACTATAGAGCAGGTGGCCAACGCAAAGCCAAGATTGCGCCATCGCTTTTCGACTCCCCGACTTCGATTGACCGACTCCGATTGGCCGAGTTCGATTGGCCGACTTCGAAAAACGAGACGCCTGGGGTGACTTGCCCCGTGATATGAGCCTCTTTATCAAGGACGTGCTTCAAAACTGCCGATGCCGCCCGCGAGTCACCAGAAAAAACATGTTCTTTCGTTTACTCCGCCTGGTCTTGATTCTTGCGCTTGTCGTCTCGGCGCCGCCGTCGTTCGTTGCAATGGCGCAGGCACTCGGGCAGGGCGCCGCCGGGTTGATCGCAGACCAGCAGAAGGTCATCCAGAGTCTGACGGCCAAAACCGACGGTCTCGAGAAGAAGATACAGCAGGACGGCCAAGACGATGCCACCCTGGTGGAAATCCGTCTGCAATTGGAGGATCTGTCGCGGGCGGCGCTCACCAGCGCGCTAGCGTTCCGCTCGCGTCTCGGCGATATCAACGATCGGATTGAGGTGCTGGGACCTCCGCCGGCCGCGGGCCAGCCGGCCGAGCCAGACATCGTAACCGGTGAACGCCAGGCCTTGGCTTCCGAAAAAGCCGAGATCAACGCCGTTATTGCCAGCGCGCAGAACCTGTCGATCCGCATCAGTGGGCTGATCGAGAAGATCGGCAACATGCGCAGCGAGCTGTTTCGCAATGTGCTTACCAAGCGCTACGTGCTGTCCGATGCGCTTAGCCCCGAAGTCTTTTCCGACGCCAACGCTGAGTTTTCCGGCTTCTATAAGGCGGTCTCGTCCTGGCTGAGCTTCGCCTTCAAGTTCAAGTTCCAGGCCATTCTTGCCGCGACTTTGATGGCGCTCGCATTCGCTGCAGTGCTTTTTATCGGCGGCCGACGCCTGTTCGGCCGCGTCTTCGAAGCGGATCCTTCCGTCGAGGACCCCTCCTATCTCAGCCGCTTGTCGGTGGCGTTCTGGTCGACATTGCTGCCGACGCTGGCGGTCGGCGCCTTCCTTGTCTCGACGATCTTCTTCTTCAATTATTACAACGTTTTACGCGGTGACATAGGCATCTTCCTGAATTCGCTGGTTGCCGTCACCGCGGTGGTGTTCTGCGTCAACCGCCTGACCAACGCAGCGCTCGAGCCCCGATTGCCGAACTGGCGCCTGATCCCGGTCGAAACCGGCCCGGCGCGCTGGCTGGTGCGGCTGACGACCGCTATGGCCGTCGCCATCGGCATCAACTATTTCCTGTCGGTCGTGAACGACAAGATGGGCTCGCCACTGTCGCTGACCATCGCCAGAAGCTTCATCGCCACCATCATCGTCGGCATCATCCTGATCCTTATGGGCCTACTGAAGCCGTTCAAGGCTCCCGACGGAAGCTGGCGCCCCTGGCCGGCGTGGCTGCGCTACACCGCCATCGCACTAGGCCTATTCACCATCGCATCGGCACTGCTTGGCTATATCGGCCTTGCAATTTTCGTCTCGCTGCAGGTCGTGGTCACCGGCACGATCCTGGTCACCGCCTATATCGGTTTCCTGTCGGCGCGGGCGATCGGCGAGGAAGGCGGGTTCGCCAAAACTTCGATCGGGCGCTGGCTAGCGGCCAATTCAAGCTACGAAGAGACCGCCCTCGACCAGCTCGGGCTTGTCGTCAGCGCCGCCATCAACATCATGATTGTGCTGGTGTTCCTGCCGCTGATCCTGTTGATGTGGGGCTTCCAGCCCGGCGACATTCAGGCCTGGGCCTACAAGCTGGCGACCGGCCTCACCATCGGTTCGGTGACGATCTCGGTCACCGGCATTCTCACCGGCGTTGTGGTCTTCATTATCGGCTATTTCCTGACGCGCTGGTTCCAGGGCTGGCTCGACGGCTCGGTGATGGCGCGCGGCCGGGTCGACACCGGCGTGCGCAATTCGATCCGGCTGGCGGTCGGTTATGCCGGCGTCGCGGTCGCGGCACTGGTCGGCATCTCGGCGGCCGGTATCGACCTCTCCAATCTTGCGCTGGTCGCCGGCGCCCTGTCCCTCGGCATCGGTTTCGGCTTGCAGAATGTCGTCTCGAATTTCGTGTCGGGCCTGATCCTGCTGGCCGAGCGGCCGTTCAAGGTCGGCGACTGGATCGTCGCCGGCGACATCAGCGGCACTGTCAAGAAGATCAGCGTGCGCGCCACCGAGATCGAAACGTTTCAACGGCAATCGGTGATCCTGCCCAATTCAAACCTGATCAACAATGCGGTCGGCAACTGGACGCACCGCAACAAGCTCGGCCGCATCGACATCAAGGTCGGCGTTGCCTATGGCAGCGACGTCAAGCACGTGCATGGCGTCCTGTTGGAGATCGCACGCAGCCATCCGCTGGTGCTGAAGAACCCGGAACCCTTTGTGTTGTTTTCCAATTTCGGCCCGGCCGCGCTCGAATTCGAGATCCGCGTGTTCCTGGCAGACGTTCTTAGTGGCAATATCGTCCAGAACGACATCCGCTTTGCCATCTTCGATGTGTTCGCCGACCAGCATATCGAAATTCCGTCGACACCGCGCGCCGTCGTCGAGACCAAAAAGCACGAGGCCTGGCCGATCGACGACGACAAGATCGAAGTCGAATTCGCCGAGCGGGAACAAGCAAAAGCTCTAGCGGCAGTCGAGGCGAAACGTCTCGCCAAGTCGGGACGCAAGGTACGCAAGCCCGATCCTGACTAGCGTTTGGAGCTTGCCTTCAAGCTTCGGAAATCAATTGCGGCATGAATGCGGCATTCAGTTGCTGTTCAGCTTGCATTGCATATAAGCTCACCTGCAAACGGCGAGAATGCCTTGCGAAATGCAACAGAGGCGGTGGCAACACCGATACTGCAAAATGTGGAAGTCTCTCGTCGCCGCCATCGCTTTTCTGGCCGTGGGCGGTTCGGCCCATGCCGCCAGCGCGGTCAACAAGGACGCCGAGACCCGCACGCTGATCGTGACGGAAGGCGGCGGCAAGACCGAGCTGGCGCTGGCCGCCGGCGAAACCGTGGAATTTTGCCCGAGCGGCTGTTTTGTTACCTTGCCGAATGGCGACCTCGAGGCGCTGACGGGTTCGGAAACCGTCGAGATCTCGGGCGGCGTCGCGCGCATCAAGTAAAGTCGACGCCATGATTTTTGAAGGCCGGGCAAACGCCCGGCCTTTTATTTACTTCCAGTAATCGGCGATGAAGGTATTCACTTTTCTTCGAAGCTGCGCAGAACGGGCTCTAGCAGCGCTTTCGTACCGAGCAGGGTGAAGGCGTAGGTCCAACTGCATTCGACGAGCTGGTGGCGCGGGCTTTTTTGGCGATGTCGCAAACAGGCTGCAAGCGCGCCGCCGCGCCGACCTATAGTCTGCTCGCAATAGCATCTTGGAGTCGCGGGCAATGGCAGGGTTTCCGGAAAAGGCGAAGGTCGTCATCGTCGGGCTGGGCGGCATCGTCGGCGCATCGGTCGCCCATCACCTGATCGAGCGCGGATGGGACGATATTGTCGGCATCGACAAATCGGGCATCCCGACGGATATCGGCTCGACGGCGCACGCCTCCGACTTCTGCTACACGACCAGCCATGATTTCCTGTCGTGCTGGACGACGCTCTATTCCATCGATTTCTACGAAAAGATGGGTCATTACGCCCGCATCGGCGGCCTCGAGGTCGCACGCGTCGGAGACGACGCCCGCATGGCGGAAATCAAGCGCAAGATCGCCTCGGCGAAGGCCTTCGGCACACGCGCCCGCCTGATCGATCCCGCCGAAATCAAGGAAAAATTCCCGCTGATCGAAGAACAGATGGTACAGGGCGGCCTGTGGGATCCCGATGCCGGCCTCGTCATCCCGCGTTCGCAGACAGTCGCCGGCAAGCTGGTCGACCAGGCGGAAGCCTCGGGCAAACTCAAGGCGTTTGCCAACACCTCGGCCAGGTCGCTCGTCATCGACAACGGCCGCATCAAGGGCGTGGTGACCGACCGCGGCACCATCCAGGCCGACTACGTCGTGGTCTGCACGGGCATCTGGGGGCGGCTGATCGCGGAAATGGCGGGCGAGGACCTGCCGGTCATGCCGATCGACCACCCGCTCACCTTCTTCGGGCCGTACACCGAGTTCGCCGGCACCGGCAAGGAGATCGGCTGGCCGCTGCTGCGCGACCAGGGTAATTCGGCCTATATGCGCGATACCGGCGATCCCAAGACCGCCGAAGGCGGGCAGATCGAATGGGGTTATTACGAAGAGACCAATCCGCGCCTTTGCCATCCGCGCGATATTCTCGAGAAAAACGAGGCACGGCTTTCGCCGTCGCAGCGCGATCTCGACATGGAGCAGATCCTGGCGCCGCTCGAGCGGGCCATGGAACTGACGCCGATCCTGGGCGAGCTGGGCTACAATGAGAGCCATTCCTTCAACGGGCTGCTGCAGGTGACGGCGGACGGCGGTCCTTCGATGGGCGAAAGCCAGAAGGTGAGGGGCCTCTGGTATGCCGTGGCGATCTGGGTCAAGGACGGTCCCGGCATGGGCAAGCTCATCGCCGACTGGATGACAGACGGCCGCACGGCGATCGACCATCACGCCATCGACTATTCGCGCTTCTATCCGCACCAGACGAAAGAGCAGTTCATCTGGGACCGCTGCACTGAAACGGCGATGAAGGTCTACAATCCGGCGGTCCATCCGCGCGAGACCTTCTCCAAGGCTCGCAATGTCCGCCGCTCGCCGTTCTGGGAGCGCGAGAAGGAACTCGGCGGCTATTTCATGGAGCTCGGCGGCTGGGAGCGCGCCCATGGCTACGCCGCCAACGAGCATCTGCTCGAGAAATACGGCAACCGGGTGCCGGTGCGCCAAAACGAATGGGATAACCGCCACTTCTGGCGCGTCTCGAACGCCGAGCATCTCGCGATGAGCGAGGATTGCGGCATCGTCAACCTGTCGCATTTCGCCATGTACGACGTCGAAGGCCCGGACCATGTCGCGCTGATGGAATGGCTGTGCGCGGCAAAGATCGGCGGCGACGGCAATATCGGCAAGGGCATCTATACCCATTTCCTCGACGAGGCAGGCATGGTGCGCGCCGACCTGACCGTCATCCGCATGGTCGACCGCTGCCGCGTCATCGACGGCGCCGATGCGGGGCCGCGCGACTTCCAGTACATGCGCCGGACGGCAGAAGACAAAGGCTTCGACGTTACCGTCACCGACGTGACCGAGAAGTACGTGACCATCGGCATCTGGGGTCCGAACGCGCGGGCGACATTGAGCAAGTGCGTGGAAAACCCCGACGGGCTGACGCCGGAGAATTTTCCATTTGCCGCGATCAAGCCCGTCAGGATCGCCGGCAAGGACGTGACCGCCTTCCGCATCTCCTATGTCGGCGAGCAAGGCTGGGAACTGCACATGCGCTACGAGGACGGCCTCGCTGTCTGGGACGCGCTGCGGTCGACCGGCGTGATGGCCTTTGGCGTCGAGACCTATGCCAACAGCCGCCGTATGGAGAAGAGCCTGCGTCTGCAAAACGCGGATCTGTTGACCGAATATAATCTGCTGGAAGCCGACCTTGCCCGACCGAAGGTCAAGGAGGCCGATTTCTGCGGCAAGGCAAAGCATCTGGAATATCGCGCCCGGGTGCACCAGCCGGCCATGCTTTGCACGCTTATCATGACGGACAATACCGATTCCAACGGCGTTCCCCGCTATCCGGTCGGCACGATGCCGGTGATGGACCCGCAAACCGGTGAGACGCTCGTCGACGAGCTCGGCCGCCGCTCCTTCACGACCTCGGTGGCCTACGGTCCGACCCTCGGCAAGAACATCGCGCTCGCCTACCTGCCCTGGGCGTATTGCCAGGAGGGCCGCAAGCTGAACGTCGAATATTTCGGCGAGAAATACCCGGTCGAAGTGGCCGCCGTCGGCTACAGGCCGCTCTATGACCCGGAGAACCTCAATCCGCGCAGCTAACCATCGGGACGGTCGCAAAAATGTGACCGAATGAGCGGCTCTCCACCGGGCTTTCTCTTTGTCGATCGGCGATTTTCGCTTAACGTGCGGCATGTCTGGTTTTGCCAGTGCAAGACATTTCGTCTCGGGTGCCGCCGCGCTGGCGTCGGTGCTATGGCTGACTGCAAACTCCCGCGCCGCCGAGCCGGTCGACGTCGAACTGGTGCTGGCAGTCGACGTATCCTTGTCCATGTCGCCGGACGAGCTTGAAATCCAGCGTCATGGCTATGCGGCGGCGCTGACGCATGACGATGTCCTGCAGGCAATCGGCGAAGGCGCTCATGGCAAGATTGCCGTCACGTATGTCGAATGGGCTGGCGCGACCTGGCAGCAGGTCGTCGTGCCGTGGACGGTGATCGCCAATCGTGCCGACGCCGAGCGGCTGGCAGCGCAGCTTTCCGCTCATCCGCCGGCCAGTGCCAGGCGCACCTCGATCTCCGGCGCGCTGGAATTCGCCAGCGATCTCTTTGCCGAAAGCGGCTTCCAGGGCGTCAAGCGGGTGATCGACATTTCGGGTGACGGCCCCAACAACCAGGGCGCACCTGTCGATATCACCCGCGACGCCGTGATTAAGCAGGGCATCACCGTCAACGGCCTGCCGCTGATGACCAGGGGCGGGTTCACCAGCGCCTACGATGTCAACAATCTCGACCGCTACTACAGCGACTGCGTCATCGGCGGGCCGGGCTCCTTCATGATCCCGGTCAATGACTGGACGCAGTTTCCGGAGGCCATCCGCCGCAAGCTGGTGCTGGAGCTTGCCGGTCCGGCCTCGCCGCAGCGAGCGGCGGAAGAGGCGGCGCATCCGCCATTGGTGCTGGCGCAGGACATCCCCGTCACCGACTGCCTGGTTGGCGAAAAAATGTGGCGCGACCGCAGCTGGATGTACAACACCCGCTAATGGCGAAGTTTGCTGCCGGTGGTGACATACCGCAGTGCAGCATCTGCTTCATTGACAAGCCTGTGCGCGTCTGTGACACAATTCTCCATCCGAACAAAAAAGGGGAACCGACATGAACGGGATCGGAATTCTTGCAGCAAGCTTGACGCTTGCCGTCGGATTGTCCGCGCCGGCCACCGCCGCTACATCGGTCAGCATCGGCATCAGCGGATGGACTGGCTTTGCGCCGCTGACGCTCGCCAAGCAGGCCGGCATCTTCGAAAAGCACGGCCTCGACGTCACCTTGAAGAAGGTGCCGCAAGCCAGTCGGCCCCTCGCCATCGCCAGCGGCGACCTGCAATGCGCCGCCACTACGGTCGAGACCTGGCTGGTCTGGAACGCTAACGGCGTGACGACCAAGCAGATATTCCAGCTCGACAAGTCCTACGGCGCCGACGGCATCGTCGCCCGCAACGACATCAAGACCGTCGCCGATCTCAAGGGTAAGTCGGTCGCGTCCTCGGCGCCGGGCACGTCGCCCTATTTCATGCTGGCCTGGGTGCTCAACAAGAACGGCATGTCGACCAAGGACGTGACGGTCGTCAACCTGGAGCCGGACGCGGCGGCGCAGGCGTTTCTCGCCGGACAGAACGATGCGGCGGTCACCTATGAGCCGTTCATCTCGGCGGTGCGCGAAAAGTCCGACCAGGGCCATATCCTTGTGACCACTCTCGATTATCCGATGGTGCTCGACACGGTCGGCTGCACGCCGGAGTTCCTCAAGGCCAATCCGGATGCGGCCAAGGCGCTTGCCGACAGCTATTTCGAGGCACTTGACCTGATAAAGAGCGACCCGGCGAAATCCTATGAGGCGATGGGCGCCGACGTGAAGCAGTCGGCCAAGGAGTTCGAAGAGTCGGCAAAATACCTGAAATGGGCCGACAAGGCTGAAAACAAGCAGTTCTTCACCAAGGAATTCCAGGACTTTTCCAAGACCGCCGGCGAGCTTCTGCTGCAGATGGGCTTGATCAAGGAAGCGCCCGACGTATCGACATTGGCCGACACCAGCGCCGTCGCCGACTAACCGGCAGGATTGTCGCCCGGCGGCGGCGCGTGCGCCGCCGCTTTTTCATTCCGATCAGAGGACGGTCGAAGATGCCGCGCCCCTTGCATCCGGTCTCGCCGGGCATTCGAACCGTGCTCGGCATTTCGTTCTTCGTGCTGTTCGTGGCGTTCTGGGCGTGGATCACGCTTGGCGGCCACGTCAATCGCATTTTCCTTGCCGATCCGCTGTCGATGGTGAGAGACGGTTGGCGGCTGCTGGTCGAGGACCGCTTCTGGCTCGACATCCTTATCACTATCTGGCGCGTCTTCGGCGGGTTCCTGATGGCGGCCATCGTTGCCGTGCCGCTCGGCATCGTGATGGGTGCCTGGAAGCCCGTGGAGGCGTTCCTGGAGCCGTTCGTCTCCTTCGCCCGCTATCTGCCGGCATCGGCCTTCATCCCGCTGCTCATTCTGTGGGCGGGCGTTGGCGAGCTCGAAAAACTGCTGGTGATCTTCGTCGGCTCGGTGTTCCAGATCATCCTGATCATCGCGGTCACAGTCGGCGGAACACGGCGCGACCTGGTCGAGGCGGCCTACACGCTTGGCTCGTCCGACAACGGCATCGTGCGGCGCGTGATCATGCCGGCCAATGCGCCGGAGATTGCCGAGACCCTGCGGCTGGTGCTCGGCTGGGCCTGGACCTATGTCATCGTCGCCGAGCTGATCGGCTCGTCGTCGGGCATCGGCTACATGATCATCAACAGCCAGTCGCGGCTGGCGACAGGGCAGATCATCTTCGGCATCATCGTCATCGGCCTGATCGGGCTGTTGTCCGATTTCGCCTTCAAGGCGCTCAACCGTTGGCTGTTTCCATGGAGCCTGGCGTGAGCAAGCTGGTCATCGAAGGCGTCTCGCGCACCTTCGCCGGTGTCGGCGGTGGGCAGCCGGTCAAGGCGCTGATGCCGACCGATCTGGCGGTCGCCGCCAACGACTTCATCACCATCCTGGGGCCATCCGGCTGTGGAAAGTCGACGCTGCTCAGGATCGTCGCCGGCCTCGAAGCGCCGAGTGGGGGACGTGTTATGCTCGACGGCAGGGTGGTGGACCGGCCCGGTCCAGACCGCGGCATGGTTTTCCAGTCCTATACGCTGTTTCCGTGGCTGACGGTCGCCGAGAACATCGGCTTCGGCCTGCGCGAACGTGGAATGGCCGAGCACGAGCGCAACGAAATCGTCGCTTCTTACGTCGATCTCGTCGGGCTGAGAGGTTTTGAAAACCATTGGCCGAAGCAGCTTTCCGGCGGCATGCAGCAGCGCACCGCGATTGCCAGGGCACTGGCCAACGATCCGGAGATCCTGCTGCTCGACGAGCCGTTCGGAGCACTCGACAACCAGACCCGAGGGCTGATGCAGGAGCTGCTTCTCGGCATATGGGAGCGCCGGCAAAAAACGGTGCTGTTCGTCACCCACGACATCGAGGAGGCGATCTTCATGGCGTCGCGCGTGGTGGTAATGACGGCGCGGCCCGGCCGCATCAAGTCGGACGTTGCCGTCGACCTGCCGCATCCGCGCCACTACACGCTGAAGACCAGCCCGGAGTTTTCGGCACTGAAGGCGCGGCTGACGGAAGATATCCGCGTCGAGGCGATGCGCACGGCCGAAGTGCATTGACTCGGCGGGCTTCGTCCAGCCGATGGCCCGATCAAGCCGCCAGAAGCTGCTTGCGGTCGACGCGTTCCTGTTGCGGCGAGCGGGCGTACAACTCGCGATAGCATTTGGAGAAATGCGAGGCGGAAACAAAGCCGCAGGCGACCGCCACTTCGACGACCGGCAACGACGACTGGATCAGCAGGTGCCGGGCGCGGTCGAGGCGGATCTCCAGATAGTAACGGGCAGGGGAGCGCCCCATCTCGGTGCGGAACAGGCGCTCAATCTGCCGGCGCGACAGGTCGACATGGTCAGCGATCTCGATCAGCGAGAGCGGCTCGGAGAGATTGGCTTCCATCAGCTCGATAATGGTCAGCACCTTGGAATTCTGCACGCCAAGGCGGGCGCGCAGCGGCAGGCGCTGGCGGTCGGTCGGGCTGCGCACGCGATCGGTCAGCACCTGCTCGCAGACGCGGTTGACGAGGCTCTCGTCGAAATCGTCGCCGATCAGCTTCAGCATCATATCGAGAGCGGCGGTGCCGCCGGCGCAGGTGTAGATGTTCTGGTCGATCTCGAAGAGGTCGGCGAAGACATTGGCCTTGGGGAACGCCTCGGAAAAGCCCGGCAGGTTCTCCCAATGGATGGCGCAGCGCTTGTTGGACAACAGGCCTGCTGCGGCCAGGATATGCGCGCCGGTGCACAGGCCGCCGACGGCAACGCCGCGATTGTACTCCTCGCGCAACCAGGCAAAGGCCGATTTGTTCTGGTAGCGCTCGACATTGATGCCGCTGCAGACGATGGCCATGTTCGGCCGGTCCGGTCCGGACATCTTCTTGCGCTCTTCCTCCAGCGAGGTGTTGACGGCGCATTCGACGCCGTTCGAGGCGCGCACCGGCTTGCCGTCGATGCTGGCGAGCCGCCAGCGATAGGCTTCATAGCCGAGCATGCGGTTGGCCGAACGCAACGGATCGAGCGCCGTTGCGAAGGCGATCATGGTGAAATCGGGGACCAGGAAGAATACGAACGATCGCCGGATCGGGTGCTTTACGACGTTCACGGGTAGATCCTCACGCTGCAATGGCGCGAACAGGATGTCGCGATCAGCATAGCGACATCAGGAAAAACGTTTCCTGTCAATTGGCTAGATGGCAATGGAGCGACTTTATTTGCGACATGGGTCGCAAATGGGCAATCGCTGTGCGGCGAAGGACGTGACAGGCCGCCGGATCGACCAACGAGCCTACGCAGTCTGCGCACACGAAAACGCCGCCTCGGCAAAACCGAGGCGGCGCTGGATCGACTTCGAAGCAGCGCTGGGCTGCTTCCGCCAGGATTGCTGTCTCAGGCGACGAAGCCGAGGCGCGCCGCAGCCATGGCCCCGGTCTGGCCGGGCATGGTGTTGGCCAGGCGCTGGCGCTCGAGCGCGGTCGTCAGGTTCATTTCGCGGCGGGCAAAGAGGCGGGCAAAAAGCTTCATGATCATCTCCATTCAGTTGCTCAGACGGGTCGCCTTCGCTTGATGGAGTGGGGCAGCTCGTTTGTTGATGATCATATAGGCTTACGTGAGGGGAAACTAAATCGCAAAAGCGAAGCACTTGATATGAAAAGCGACACGGAATGCGACAAATTTGGGCAACCTGCCCAGGATTTTCGATTATTTACAATGTGTTGATTGCCAGTGCGGGCTGCTATGCGACTTGCTCATATGCGGCATGCGACGGCGACATGGCTCGGGAAAATCATTTGAATACAAACAAAAAGGCCTGCCGGGCTGATCTGCGCGGCAGGCCTCAGCTGTTGATACACACGGTTTACTTTGCTCCAGCCCAAGATCCCACACCATGGCGAGTGCCGGTCTTGGCATCGGCAGCTTCGGGCCAGCCGATATCCTTCTGCAGTTCAATCGGCAGCGCGCGGATGGCTCGTTCCGTCTGGTAGCGGGCACGGGCCTCGCTGAACTCGGTCGCGATCCGACCGATGGATGACAGGATAGACATCTCATTCTCCTTCGCGTTGGGCCGGGATTGTCCCGGCGCTTGCAGCGTCAGGCGGTACACCGGGTTTGTTTCAGCTTCATTTCGTGTCGATTGCAGGTCCGTGTCATGGTTGTTTCGGGACCACGTCGATGCGTCCTGCCTTCGATGGAGTTGACTATCCTCCCAAACTGATGTTCAATCAAACGAAATGGAATGATGGTTTGCATCAGAAAAATTGAAGGTCGCTTGCCATGAACGCCCCACTCAATCATCCGCTGCCGCTGCTCGATCTCGACGTTCTGCGCACTTTCGTCGCAATCGCCGAGACCGGGAGCTTCACCACTGCGGCCAATGCGGTCTTCCGCACGCCGTCGGCCGTCTCCATGCAGATCAAGAAGCTGGAGGACATTCTCGGCCGCTCGGTGTTCGCGCGCGACGCCCGTTCGGTGACGCTGACCACCGATGGCGAGATGCTGCTCGGCTACGCGCGCCGGCTGCTGTCGATCAATCGCGAGGTGGTGTCGAAGTTCATCATTCCAGACATTGTCGGGGTGGTGCGGCTCGGCTCGCCGGACGATTATGGCGAACGTGTGCTGCCGCATGTGCTGAAGCGATTCGCACAGTCGCATCCTTCCATCGCGGTCGACGTCACCATCGACCAGAGCGTCAACCTGCGCCGTCGCATGGACGATCGGGCACTCGACATCACGCTGCTCACCAACTCATACAAGACCAGCGCGATCGGCGCCGAAGTACTGCTCACCGAGCCTATCGTCTGGGCCGGTGCCAAGGGGGGCTGTGCGCATCTGCGCGAGCCGCTGCCGGTCTCCTTGTGGGAAGAAGGCTGCGCCTGGCGGGCGGGTGCATTGGAGGCGCTTGGCCGCGAGGGCCGCAACTACCGTATCGCCTATATGAGCGCGCACACGGCCGGCCAGCGCGCCGCGATCATGGCGGATCTTGCAGTCGCGCCGCTGCCGAAATCGTTCCTCGGCAGCGACATGGTCGAGCTGTGCCCGAAGGACGGCATGCCTGACATCGGCACCTACAACCTCGCCATGGTGGTGACGCCGGACGCCAGCGCGCCGGTGAAGGCAGTCGCCGACCATATCCGAGCGACGTTTGAGATGTTCAGGGAAACTGGGAAGTTCTGAGCCAAACTACGACCTGAGCGGCGCAACCAGATCGCGAGGGGTTCCATCGCGGTCTGCCCTTTGCAGCGACAACTCTCCTGCCTTGGCATGATAACTGTCAGTTTCGTTGGTCAAGAAGGCCACTATGCTGTCCCGCGCGCGTCGCGCCTCCGGCATGTCGATCAATGGCCAGACATGGAACATGCCTTGCTCGTGGACGACCTCAATTTCGACGCCGGCCGCGCGTGCCTTTTCCGCGAAGATCAGATTGTCGGGTGTAAGCAGATCGCGTGAACCGGTCAGCAGCAGCGTTTTGGGCAGCACCGACAGGTCGCCGTAAACCGGGCTGATGCGCCAGTCGGTGGGATCTATGCCGGCGCTGTAAAGCCGGATCGCCTCGCGGCCGCCGGCAATGCCCAGCCATGGATCGTTGCGTTCAGCCTCATACATTTCTGGGTTGGCGAGCGATACGTCGAGGCCGGGCGAAATCAGCACGTGGCGTGATGGCAAGGGCAGGCCGTCTTGCGCAGCCATCATGGTCAGCACGACAGCCATGTTTCCGCCGGCGGAATCGCCCATGAAGATGATGTCATTTGCCCTGGTTTCGCCGAACATCTGGCGGTAGACGGCGCCGACCATACCGAACATCGCGTGGAAATCGTGTTCGGGAGCAATGGGATAGATCGGCACGGTGATACCGAACCCGAGGCGGTCGGCCATGTCGGCGATCAGCCGCCAATGATAGGGGGTGATTTCAAAGACGTAAGCGCCGCCGTGCAGGTAGAGAATCCGCCTCCGCTCGCCAGCCTTGGGCGCGATCTCGTAGACGGGAAAGCCGTTGATCGTGCGGGTTGTGATCTCCAGGCGCGACCGCAGCGACGCAGGCGGCCGATGGTTTTCCGTCTTGCGCGCATAGGCGATCCAGCGCTGCAGGTTCTCCGGGCTGGAAAACGCCTTCTTACGGCTGTACCTGAGCACGAACGAAACGACGTGGCTTTTGAGACTGGGCATGCAGATACACGGACTTCGGCTGAGCCGACTAAGAGAACCCCCGACTATTTTGAAGATTGTGTCGCCACCAAAAAAGTCAATATTTATGCAATCTCAACACGGTGGTTTGACTCCAGCTGGCGATAAAGCCTCAGGTCCATGAAGTCGCTAGCCCACCTGGGCAGCTCAGCGCCGCGGGCGGCAGTGCGGCGCGCAGCCGATTGCTGGGTGCAGCCGGAGCCGCATTGCGGCCCCGGCGAATACCAAGCAGCTTGCATTTGTCGATGAAGTTCATCCGCGCTGCATGCCCCAGCCGACCGAAAGCTGCCTTTCGCTTGAACGCGGCGACACCGGCCAGCCAATGTCCTTCTGGATCTCAGGCGGCAAGCTGTTGAGGATGCGCAGCGACTTGCGCGCTTCGCGTGTTTTCTTGAAGGCCGCACCATAGCGGCCGAGGCTTCCGAACATCGACATCTTGATCTCCTTTGGAGCGTTGCGGTGGCCGACAACTGTTTCTGCCTGCCGTTCGATGCCGGTTAAATGCTCCGCACATGTATCTGGCGGATTTCACGAAAACGCGATTTCGTTTCCAGATCGGCGCGATCTGGAAACATTTGCATACAAATGAAAATAGAAAGGCTGACAGCCGAGCGGAGGCGAGTCATCCCCGCCCGCGCCGCGCGGCGTGGCCTTCGCGCGAACGCCGTCGCGGGGCAGCGTCGCCGGCAATGCCGTCTTCGCTCACCGTCTTGCGCGGCGGCAGTTTCACCGCCGCCGACAGCTTGGGGAACGGGTCGATCTTATTTGGGAGCGCCATGGCATAAACGAAATGTTCCTGGAATTTCGGCTCCAGCGCCGTCTCGATCTTCTCGATCCTGCTGACGGTTTCCTCGATCTCGCGGCGATAGCCGCGGTTCAGGAGCGCCATGCGGGCGCCGGCGCCGGCCGCATTGCCGACGGCCGAGACCTTGTCGAGGTCGCAGTCCGGGATCAGGCCCAGCACCATTGCGTATTTCGGATCGATGAACGAGCCGAACGCGCCGGCAAAATGGATACGGTCGACATGTTCGGTGTGCTGCTTTTCCATCAAAAGCTTGGTTCCGGCATAAAGCGCCGCCTTGGCAAGCTGGATGGCGCGCACGTCGGTCTGGGTAATGGTGATCTTGGGCTCGCCTTCCTTCAGCACATAGGAGAAGGTGCGGCCATTGGCGACGACGCGAGGCGAGTGGCCGCTCAGCGATCCATCGACGACGCCGTCCTCGGAAATGATGCCGGCGAGGTACATCTCGGCTACCACCTCGATGATGCCGGAGCCGCAAATGCCGGTGACGCCGGTCGCCTGCACGCTGTCGAGGAAGCCCGGCTCGTCGGACCAGAGTTCCGAGCCGATAACGCGGTATTTCGGCTCCAGCGTTTCGGGATCGATACGGACGCGTTCGATTGCACCCGGTGCGGCGCGCTGGCCACCGGAGATTTCCGCACCCTCGAAGGCCGGGCCGGTTGGCGAGGAGGCCGCCACGACCCGCTGGCGATTGCCGAGCACGATCTCGGCATTGGTACCGACATCGACGATCAGCATCATCTCGTCCTGCCGATGCGGGCCTTCCGACAGCGTCACTGCAGCCGCATCAGCGCCGACATGGCCGGCAATGCAAGGCAGCATGTAAAGCCTGGCGCCCTGGTTGAGTTTCAAGCCGATATCCGATGCCTTGATGTGCACGGCGCCGGAGACGGCTAGCGCGAAGGGAGCGCCGCCGAGTTCGGTCGGATCGATGCCGAGGAACAGATGATGCATGATCGGATTACCGACGAAAACGGAATCCAGGATATCGTTACGCTGGACGTTGCCTTCGGCGCAGACCTTGTCGACGAGGCCCGAAATGGCCTCGCGCACGGCGACCGTCATGCCTTCGCGGCCGTCCGGGTTCATCATCACGTAAGAGACGCGGCTCATCAGATCCTCGCCGAAGCGGATCTGCGGATTGGAGGTGCCCGACGAGGCGGCGACCCGACCCGACAGCAACGACACCAGATGCATGGCGATCGTGGTCGAGCCGATATCGCAGGCAAGCCCGTATGCCTCGTTCTTCAGGCCAGGCCACAGAGCGATGACCCGCGCGGTCTCGCTGTCGGTGTCCTTGTGGATGGCGGCCGTCGCGGTCCAGTTGCCTTTGCGCAAAATGCCTTGCACCTGCGGCAACAGATGGAAATCGAAATCTAGGCTCTTGAGGCCCCAGTCCTTCATCAGCGCGATCTTCAGGCGGTCGAGGTCGCCGAGCGGCTTGTGCATGTCGGGTTCTTCGATCTCGACATAGCACATGCGGATAGCCGCATCGCGGGCGATGACCCTGGTATCGGCGTCCTTGCGGATAGTCTGCGCGTTAATAACGGTGTCCTGCGGCACGTCGACGACGAGATCGCCGAGGATCTGTGCCGAGCAGGACAAGCGGCGCCGCTCGGGGAGCCCGCGAACGCGCTCGTAGCGCTCTTCCTTGGCGCCCTTGGGCGAGAGGTGATCGTTGGAGGAGACGATCTTGTGCTTGGCGAAATTGCCTTCCTGCACCTCGATCTGGCAACGCCCGCAAGTGGCACGCCCGCCGCACACGCTCTCGACGTAGACACCAAGCTGGCGCGCGGCATCCAGAACCGGTGTGCCGACCGGAAACCGCCCGCGCTTGCCCGACGGCATGAACAGCACGAGCGGATCAGTGATGTTGACGGGAGAGTTCATTCGTTCCAGACTTTACTTTCTACGCTGCTCGGGTCTTGGCCACGGCAGCGATGCCGCTGTGTTTCGGTTCCTCCCAGTCGTAAACCCATATCGTGTCGGCCAAGCCATGGCTCAACCCCGGGCCATCCGCGCTTCGCGGCCGCCGCGCCTGCGTCCGCCATTGCCATTGCCATCGCCCGGCGCGTTGACCTGCGTCCGGGCGGCAACGGCCTGGCCGCCTTCAGCAGGCTTGTAGTCCTTGTATGTCCTGATCCAGTTGGTGCAGTTCTCGTCGGTGCCGTTCAGCACGTTGGCGCCGCGCACCGCTTCCATTTCCTGCGGCCGCACCGGGTTCATGATCGCCGAGGTCATGCCGGCGCCGATCACCATCGGGATGAAGGCGGCGTTGATGCCATGACGGTGCGGCAGGCCGAATGAGATGTTGGAGAGGCCACAGGTGGTGTTGACCTTGAGCTCCTCGCGCAGCCGGCGTAGCAGGGCAAATACCTGGCGGCCGGCATCGCCCAGCGCGCCGATCGGCATGACCAGCGGGTCGACGACCACGTCATGCGCCGGAATGCCGAAGTCGGCGCAGCGCTGAACGATCTTCTTGGCGACGGCAAAGCGCACATCGGGGTCCATCGAAATACCGGTCTCGTCGTTGGAAATGGCGACGACCGGAACGTTGTATTTCTTGATCAGCGGCAGGATGGCTTCGAGCTTTTCCTCCTCGCCGGTGACGGAATTGACCAGCGGCCGGCCCTTGGCGACCTTCAGCGCCGCTTCGATCGCGGCGGTCACCGAGGAGTCGATCGACAGCGGCAGATCGACCAGGCCCTGCACGATCTCCAGCGTCTGCACCAGCAGCGCCGGCTCGGTGGCGTTGGGGTCGACTGCGGTGACGCCGGCGTTGACGTCGAGCATGGTCGCGCCGCAGGCGGCCTGCTCCAGCGCATCCTTGATGACGGTCTCAAAATTGCCGGCGATCATTTCGGCGGCGAGCTTTTTGCGGCCGGTCGGATTAATGCGCTCGCCGATCACGCAGAAGGGCTGATCGAAGCCGATGATGATTTCTCGTGTCGCCGAGGCGACGATGGTGCGGGTCATGAAATCTCTCCATCGTGATATAAAGAGTTCTTTATATCGTTATCTGTTTGTGATCAAGCGAATGCTGACGATTCGCGCTGTCAATGCGCGGTTTTGACCATGTCGACCTGGGTTTCGGTGAGGTCGTCATGCAGTATGTGGTCGAGCCGGTCGGCAACGAGCTGGTCGTCGCGGCGGATTTCGCGCTTCCATGGCCGGCGACCCTTCAGCACGCCGGATTCGTCGACGATCTCGGCGACGTATTCTTCCTGGCGATAGGCCATCACATGAACGCCGGACACACCGGGAATTTCCTTCACCTCATTGATGATGTCGATGCAGAGCTGCTTACCTTCCTTCTTCTGATCCTGAGCGCCTTCCAGGCGCTTGACGATCTGATCGGGAATGTGAATGCCCGGCACGTTGGAGCGGATCCATTTGGCCGTCTTGGCCGAGGCCAGCGGCCCGACGCCGCACAGGATGAAGCATTTCTCGGTATAGCCGAGATCGCGGACCTTCTGCATGTAGGTACGGAACATCGGCACGTCGAAGCAATACTGGCTCTGCACGAACTGCGCGCCGGCAGCGATCTTCTTGCCAAGCCGATAGGGCCGGAAATCGATCGGCGGCGCGAACGGGTTGATGGCCGCGCCAAGGAAAAGCTGCGGCGGGGTCGTCAATTTGCGGCCGGACAGGAATTTTCCGTTGTCGCGCATGATACGGCAGGTTTCGAGCAGCGACATGCAGTCGAGATCGAACACCGGCTTGGCGCCGGGCTGGTCGCCGGCCTGCACGCCGTCGCCGGTCAGGCAGAGCATATTGGCGACGCCCATCGCAGCACCCCCAAGCACGTCGCCCTGGATGGCGATGCGGTTCCGGTCGCGGCAGGCGATCTGCATGATCGGGGCATAGCCCATGCGGGTCAGGAGGGCGCAGATGCCGACCGACGACATGTGGCAGTTGGCGCCGGAAGCGTCGACGGCATTGATGGCGTCGACCCAGCCGTCGAAAATCCTGGCGCGGTTGTAGACGTCTTCCGGATCGGCGCTGTCGGGCGGATTGAGCTCGGTCGTCACTGCGAATTCGCCGCGTCTCAATACGCGCTCCAGGCGACCACGCGAGGTGTGGCCGGGCAGGGGATCGAGCGGCAAATGGATGCCGGCCGGATTCTCGTCGGGCTGGCGGCCAATCATGCCGACGCTCCAGTGTTGGTAATGTTCCGGGCCGCATCGCGGGCGGCCGCCGCCTGCGCGGTGACGCGCAGCCACGCGGAGGTCTCGCGCAAGGATTGGTCGACCGGTTTCTGCACCTCCAAAATCCTGTCGCCATGCACCATGTTCCGCGAGCCTTCCCAGGCCTTAACCCAGACGCAGGGCATATCAGGCTCGACCTCGCAATTGCCGTTGGCGCGGACACCGCCACAAGGGCCGTTGCGCAATTGCTTAGGGCAGTTCATCGGGCACGACATGCCGGTCGAGGAAAGGATGCACTGGCCGCACATGCGGCAGTCGAACATGAAACCCTTGACGCGCTTTTCGACGAATTTCACCGGTCCTTCGACGCGGCTGTAGCCGATGCCCTTCCAAAGCGGGTGGAGGAGCAGAAACATGTCGGCGAATTTGGCGTAAAACCATTCGAGCAACCGCGAATGCCGGACCGACCAAAGCCGCACTGCAAACGAACGCTGCACGCGCCGCTGCGGCGACACGTCGGCCGGCTTGTAGTCGGATTTCGGCGCCGCCTTCCTGACGATGGTCGCCTGCGTCAGGCCGGTCTGAGCCGTCGTCGCCGGCATTGATTGGGGATCAGACATTTTCTTTGCCGCCCGCCTTGACCAGAGCTATCAGCCGCTCGCGGTCGTATTTCGCATCGATTTCCTGAAGAGCCTTCTCCGCCTCGGCTTCAAGATCGTCACCGACTAGGATGGGTTCTGCCTTGCGCCATTCGGCAAGATAGTCGTCGGTGCCGCCGGCGCCGGTGCGCATGGCGCACATGTCGATCGCCTCGGTGAAGCGCAGCGGCAGTTCGCGCTTGGCGTTCTGCCGGCCCTTTTTGACGATGACCTGGGCGGGGATGTCGCGCCAGTAGACGACGATCAGATCGGCCATGAATTCCTGCTCCTGCAGAGCGCCGCGCGTCCAATCGAACGCACAAACGATGCTCTACCATCTAACTCCGCTGCATCGTGCCCTCCAAAGATCGATTCCGATGTTTTGGGCCAATGCAGTGGTTTCGAGCATTGCCGGAAGCGCTGTTGGGCTGCTTGTTATGGGACGACGCGGGGGCCTTCAAAAGCGACGCAATCGACGGCCGCGGTTGAAAGCGGAGTCTTTCAGCACAGGTCAGCCGGCGCGGCCATCGAAGCTGCCGACCAGCTTCCTGTGGAAACGCACGTAACCTCGTTCGGTCGTGCCTAGATGCTCCGCGACGATCTCATGGAAGCGCGGCAGGCGGTGGAAGGGAACGGCCGGATAGGAATGGTGCTCCGAATGGTATGGCATGTTCCAGGCCACGAAGCGCACCAGCCTGTTGGTGAAGGTGGTGCGGGTGTTCTCGAGCATGTTGGCGACATGCGGGCACAACGCGTGCTCGGCCAGCAGGTAGGCCCGCAAAAACGGCTGTCCTACCAGCACCGGCACGATCCAGACCCACAACAGCAGCGCCGACTGTATGGTGAGAGATGCGGCCAGCAACACCGCATAACCGATAAGGAACAGCCGTGCTTCGGCAACCACCTTGCCGCGACTCTTTTCCGGTACGAAGCCGTCGCGATTGCGGCCAGCCGCATTGGTTGCGACCACGCGGCCCATGGCGATCCAATAGGGGCCGCCCGACAGATAGCGCAGATATTGGCTGACGGTCTCCGGCTTCGGCGCCCTCAGTTCGGGGTCGTTTTCGGGGTCGTGCGTATGGCGGTGATGGGCGAAATGGAAATAGCGGAACCATGCCGGCGGCAGCAGGATCAGGAAGCCGGCCACGGCGGCAACAGCGCGATTGAGCCACGCCGTCCTGAACGCCGTTTCATGGATGGTCTCGTGCAGCGGCGTGAAGAAGAAGACGATCAGGATTCCCTGCGGCAAGACGAGAAGCGGCCAGAACGGGATGCGGGCGGCGATCAACGCGCCCAGCAGGATAACCAGCCCGCCATGGGCGGCCAGCCGGAAAATGCCTGGCCGGTCAAGCCTGGCGGTGAGGTCGCGACGGTCCTCGACCGAAAGGCCGGCAATGATGGTGCGGTGATCGATGTCGCTCATGATGCAATGTTAGCGGCGGGTGGGCATCCGGTAAATCGGCGCGTCACCAGACGCCGTTCGTTATCCCGGTCCAGAGATAGGACCAGACCGTCGGGTGATACCATTGTTTCGAAGGCAGGCCGGGCTCGACCGTGCCGAGCTTGCCGGCCAGCGCATCTCTGACCGCCTCGACGCAGATGTCGCGCGAGAACGCCGCCTGCCGCAACGCGTAGCTTGAAATTGTGTCGCCCGGCTGCGGTTTTGCCGGGTCAGCATCATCGTGCCGAGTTGACCGATGGCCGAGGCCCAGCCTTGCCGTCGCGCCCGTCCGAGAAGCAATTGCTTTTTGGATTCAGGTGCTTCGAGGATAACACTGACCGGCCCGAGTTGATCGGCGACCGCGTTGACGATCGCCCAGATATGCGAGCCGCCTTCGGTGACGACGACGATCGGTCGTTGGTTTGGTTTCGACCGTGCCATGGTTCGCGACCTCCGCAAAGACCTGTTCTTTGCGCGCGAATGCTAGGCTGACCGGGTTAACCCTTGGTGATCGGGGCTCAGCGCTTGAGTTCGAGGATGTCGAGCTTCGATTCGTAATAGGGCGCCGGGAACTCGATGCGCCATTCGCTGGCGCTGTTGCGGAAGGCATAGCCGACCTGATCGCTTTCCGGGCCGCTGCCGTAGGGCTTTGCCGGATCGTCGTTGACGTAGAAGGAACCAACATAGATGCGCGTTTCTCGCCATCGTCGAAGAAGCGGCCCTTGGTGCGCTGCGAGCCGGTGATCTTTTCCAGTCTCCAGCCGGAACCATCGTCGCTCACCTTGCATTTGAACCAGCCATAGATGACGAGCGGGCTCAATCCGCCGGCCTTGATGGTGCGGCATTGCCACTTGCCGGTCAGGTCGTTGTCGGAGAAGGAAACCAGCGGCTTTGCCAGCAAGGCGTCGAGCTGCTTGACCTCGGCCGGATCGCCGGCCTTCGCCTCGTCAAGCGCTGCCTTGCGCGTCTCGCCATATTTGTCGAGCCGCGCCTTGTCGGCAGCCGTTATCAACTTCTGCACCTCGCCGTCGGCGAACGCGGGCATGGTCAAGCAGAGGACAGTTGCTGCGGCAAACATGAGGCGAGCGATCATCGGTGGCGTTTCCCTGTTGATGGCTAGAGCAGCCCGTTTTCTTGTCTGGCGCATACCTTAATGTTTCGCCACGTTCTGTCATCCGTGCTTGGGCATCGACAGCGGAAACGAGGTGGAAAGAATGCGGATCTTGCTGACGGGATCGTCGGGCTGGCTGGGCAGCGCCTTGGCACCGCGCCTGCGGGCCCTCGGCCATGACGTCACCGGCCTCGATCCCGTTCCGTCTTCGGAAACTCCAATCGTCGGCTCAGTCGCCGATCGCGACCTGGTCATGCAGGCGGTCGAGGAGAACCGCATCGAGGCCATCATCCACAGCGGCGCGCTGCACAAGCCCGACATCGAACGTTATCGCAACGAGGATTTCGTCGAGACGAATGTGCGCGGCACGCTCAACCTGCTCGATGCGGCCGCTGCATTCGCGGTTCAGCGCTTCGTGTTTACGTCGACGACATCGCTGATGATTTCCGAGGCCATACGCGCCGGTTTCACGGGAGGCGCGCGCAAGGCGGCATGGCTGACGGAAGACATGTCGCCGGAGCCACGCAACATCTATGGCGTCACCAAGCTTGCCGCGGAACATCTTTGTCGCCTTTACCAGCTCCAGTTCGGCCTTCCGTCGATCGTACTGCGCACCGCTCGGTTCTTTCCCGAAGCAGACGATATGGCGCACGTGATCGAACAGTCGGACGCCAACACCAAAGCCAATGAGCTTTTGTTTCGCCGGCTGACGGTGGAGGATGCTGCCGATGCCCATATCGCTGCCTTGGAGAAAGCACCGCAATTGGGCTTCGACATCTTCATCATTTCGGCACCGACACCGTTCCAGCCCGAGGATTGCGCGGCATTGATCGCCGATGCACCCTCGGTCGTCGCACGCTATTTTCCGGATTATCCGGCACTCTACGCGAAGAAAGGCTGGACGATTTTTTCGTCGATCGACCGGGTCTACGATGCGTCGCGAGCGAGGGACCGGCTGGGTTTCGTCTGCAAGACGAGCTTTGCCGATGTGCTCGCCGGGCTCGAAGCTGAAGAAGGCCTTGCCTAGAAGTACCGTCAAGCCAGGATTGCAGCGCTGGCCAGTTCCTTCGTCAGGTCACCATAGCCGGTCGAGCGCCGCTCATAGGCGAGACCGAGCATTTTCGCCGCCTTTTCGGCGACCTTGTCGAGTTCCGGGTCGTCAGTCTGAGCGATATAGATCAGCTTCTCGTAGTTGCCGAAATAGTCCTTGATCAGCTCCGGGTGCTTGTCCAGGCCGAGCGGCTTCATGAAGAAGGCATCGAATTGCCGGCAGAGGAAATCGGTCATGTAGAACGACATCATGTCATCATCGGCGACCTTCGCATAGGTATCCATGCCCTGGTAGAAAGCAAAGCAATGCGGCCCGGCCATGCGCTCGACGCCATGCTTCTCGCAGATCCGATCGAGCAAGCCACCCGTGCCGCAATCGGCATAGCCGACGAAGATGTGTCTGTAGCCGTCGGTCTTGGCCTTCTCGATTGCCTTGTCCATGGCCGGCGCGATGCGGTCCGGATAGAAGTGGAACTCCGCTGGCAGGCAGGTCAGGTCGAGATGGTCGAGCCCAAGCTGCTCCTTGACCGCCAAAACCTCGCGCGCAATCATCCCGCAGGCGATGACGAGCAGCCTGTCGCCCTGATCGGATTGTTGTTTTCGCGCGGTAGTCATGGAACCAGTCTAATCCATCTTCGTTGCTGTCCAGCGAATTTATATCCTGAGGGAGACACCATTCATGAAATTGTTCCGCGTTGCGCCAATCGCTATTCTCGCCTGCGCCTTGGCTGTTTCGGCCTGCGCCAACACGGTGCGCGGCGTCGGTAAGGATATCAAATCCACTGCTAAAGCTGTTGACGATACCGTCAAGAAACCCTGATCCGCACGGCTCTAAACATTTGGGAATAAAAAAGCCGCACTGCAAGGCGCGGCTTTTCTCGTTGGTGCCGGACTTATTGACCTCAGGCCGAAGCGCGGACGTTGTGCTTGCGCTTCATGAAGTCCTTGGCGGTCTCGACCGCCACCGCGGCGTCGCGGCAATAGGCGTCGGCACCGACGGCTTTGCCGAATTCCTCGTTGAGCGGCGCACCGCCGACCAGCACAACATAGTCGTCGCGAATGCCCTTTTCCTTCATCGTATCGATGACGACCTTCATGTAAGGCATGGTCGTCGTCAGTAGCGCTGACATGCCGATAATGTCGGGCTGGTGCTTTTCGATGGCATCGAGATATTTTTCGACCGCATTGTTGATGCCGAGGTCAATGACATCGAAGCCGGCGCCTTCCATCATCATGCCGACCAGGTTCTTGCCGATATCGTGGATGTCGCCCTTGACGGTGCCGATCACCATCTTGCCCTGCTTTGGCGCGCCAGTGGCGACAAGCAGCGGACGCAGGATGAACATGCCGGCCTTCATCGCGTTGGCCGACAGCAGCACTTCGGGAACGAACAGGATGCCATCGCGGAAATCCTCACCGACGATGCGCATGCCTTCGACCAGAGCCTCGGTCAGCACCTTGTAAGGCGCCCAGCCGCGCTCGAGAAGGATATTGGTGCCTTCCTCGATTTCTTCCTTCAACCCGTCATAAAGATCGTCGTGCATCTGCTGCACCAACTCGTCGTCGGAGAGTTCCGAAAGGATGATCTCGTCGTCGGCCATTTTTTCTCAGGCTCCTTGCCGGCTACAACTATCGCGGCAGCTTAAAAAATATCGCGCCAATACCTAACCCGCATGGGCCGGTTGTCCATAGCTGATTTGCGACTTCCCGCAAAACGAAAGCGACCGTAAATCTCTTGGAATTCTTGTCGATTTTGCGACAGGCGTTGGCGCTGGCGGGCCGTTTCGAATAGGGTGCATGGCTACGATCCGGCCAGAGACCGCAATATGCGGCCGCAAACGGATTTCAGGCCGGTACAAGAGCCCGGCCGGAGTAAATCAAGGCCAGAACGAAAGCCAGGGAAGAACGATTATGAGTGAGAACGCGCCGGTCGATCAGGAAGCGTCAAACGCGCGGCGCGGACGCGCTGCCAGCGGTGGCGCCGCAGCCCGACGGGCTGCACGTTCGGGCGGCGGCCCCGGCACACAGCTCACCTATATCAAGCGCAAGATCAACGTCTATGAAGTGCTGGACGAGGAAGGGCTGGCGCTGATCGAAAAGAACACCGACACGGTGCTGGAGGAGATCGGCATCATCTTCCGCGACGACGCCGAGGCGCTAAAGCTTTGGAAAGAGGCGGGCGCCGACGTCAAGGGCGAGCGGGTGCATTTCCCCAAGGGCCTCTGCCGCTCGCTGTTGAAGACCGCTCCGTCCGTCTACACCCAGCACGCTCGCAACGGCGAGCGCTCGGTGCAGATCGGCGGCAACGCGACAGTGTTCGCGCCAGTCTATGGACCGCCCTTCGTGCGCGATCTCGACGGCGTCAGGCGCTATGCGACGATCGAGGATTTCCGGAATTTCGTGAAACTCGCCTATATGGCGCCGTCGATCCACCATTCGGGCGGCACGGTTTGCGAGCCGGTCGACGTGCCGGTCAACAAACGGCATCTCGACATGGTCTACAGCCATATCAAATATTCGGACAAGCCGTTCATGGGCTCGGTGACCGCGCCCGAGCGCGCCGAAGACACGGTGGCGATGGCCAAGATCGTGTTTGGTGACGATTTCGTCGAGAACAACACGGTGCTGACCAGCCTGATCAATGCCAACTCGCCGATGGTCTTCGACGAGACCATGCTGGGAGCGCTGAAGGTCTATTCGCGCCACAATCAGGCCTGTATCGTCACGCCGTTCATCCTTGCCGGTGCGATGAGCCCGGTGACGGTCGCCGGCACGCTGACACAGGTTTTGGCCGAGGTTCTGGCCGGGGCGTCGTTCACACAGCTGATCCGGCCGGGTGCGCCGGTGCTGTTCGGCACCTTCGCCTCGTCGATCTCGATGCAGTCGGGCGCGCCGACTTTCGGCACGCCGGAGCCGTCGCTGGTCTCGTATGGCGCCGCACAGCTTGCCCGCAGGCTCGGCCTGCCGTTCCGCACCGGCGGTTCGCTCTGTGCTTCAAAAATCCCCGATGCGCAGGCCGCCTACGAGAGCGCCAACACGCTGAACTCGACGATCCTCGCCGGCACCAATTTCGTGCTGCATTCGGCCGGCTGGCTCGAGGGCGGTCTCGCCTCCTGCTACGAAAAGTTCATGATGGATATCGACCAGCTCGGCATGACGCAGAAGTTCTCCGAAGGCGTCGACCTGTCGGAAAACGGCCAGGCGATGGACGCCATCCGCCAGGTTGGCCCGGGCAGCCATTATCTCGGCTGCGATCACACCCAGGCCAATTTCCAGACGGCATTCTATCGTTCCAACATTGCCGACAACAATTCTTACGAGCAATGGCTGGCCGAAGGCGAAAAAACCGCCCCGCAGCGCGCCAACGAGCTCGCCCGCCGCTGGCTGGAAAGCTACGAGGCGCCGCATCTCGATCCGGGTATCGACGACGGGCTGAAGGACTTCATTGCCAGGAAGAAGGCGTCGATGGCCGACGCCTTCACCTGAAAGGAGCCCGAATCAGGCGGGGCTAAAGTCGCCAACATCATCCACAAGGAAGTCTGGCGGAGCGCCTTCTCCGACCCGGACAAGAAGGGATGATCCTCGAGCGCAGCATGGTCGAAACCATCGCGGCGGCACTTTCCGCACACGGTCTCGTGCTTCGCGGCGGCTTCAATTTTGCAGGCGCTGAGAAGGCGCCTTCCGATCTCTCCGGCGCTACCGCCAAATCCGTCCTGCTGGTGGGGCAGGCGGGTGCCGCACCTTGGCCGCACTTTATGCACTGGTTGGAGAAACGGTCACAGCCGATCGACGATCCGCTCGACAGATGGTCGCGCGAAGTGATCGGCGCGGTGGCCGGAAAATTAGGGGCGCGCGCTGTGTCGCCGTCCGACAGGCCTTATCTGCCATTCCAGCAATGGGCGATGCGTGCGGAGGGGTTGAAGCCGTCACCGCTCGGCATTCTCATGCATCCGCAATATGGGCTCTGGCATGCCTATCGCGGCGCGCTGCTGTTCGAAGACGAAATTGCGCTCCAAGAACCCCGCGACATGATTCACCTTTGCGACACATGTCTGGAAAAACCCTGCCTGAAATCCTGTCCGGTAGAGGCTTATTCTGCGGATGGTTTTGCACATGAAGCCTGTCTGGCGCATGTGCGCGGGCAAAACGGCGAGCCCTGCCGGACCGGCGGCTGCCTTGATCGCAACGCCTGTCCTTACTGCACCGACTATCGCTATCCGGCCGAAGTTCAGGCCTTTCACATGGCAGCATTCGCGCGTCTGTAGCGTCGCCGAATGCCGCACGAAATCTTGAAGCAGATCGCCTCACTACAGCTTGCGGCGACGGTCACCGCCGGTATCTATCGCACGTCGGGCCGGTCGGCATTGTCGGCTGCTGCATGGGTGGAGCGCGGGCACTGAACGCAGCGGCCAGCTATCCCGGCCGCATCGTTGCCGCGGCCAGTTTCCACGGCGGCAATCTGGCTGGTGACGCCGCCGACAGTCCGCACCGGAAGGCCGCTTCGCTCAAGGCAAGGGTTTATATCGGTACGGCCGGCACTGATCGCAGCTTTCCGCCCGCGCAAGCCGCGCGGCTGGCCGAAGCGCTGCGCGCGGCCGAGGTCGACCATGTCATCGAGAACTATGCCGGCATGGCGCACGGCTGGTGCGTGCCGGACCACAGCGCCTTCGATGCAGCCGGCGCCGAGCGCCACTGGAAGCGGCTGACGACGCTGTTCGCGGAGACGCTCGGTCAGGGCACGCCAACCGTTACGACGTGACGGCGCGCCAGAAAATTCTTTCCATCGCCCCAAGGAACAGCCATTAGCCTTCGTCCAACAGGCAATGATGGCGATGATGCTGGACGAAAGCGAAGCCTCCGACGCTGAACTGATCGGGCGGGCGAAGGGCGGAGATCGGGGTGCTTTCGGCAAGTTGCTCGAAAGGCACTACGGTTTCGTCTATCGCGCCGCCTATCGCTGGTGCGGGAAAAAGGCCGACGCCGAGGATATCGCCCAAGAAGTCTGCGTCCGGCTTGGCCGGGCGATCCGCGACTATCATGGCAGCGGCGTCTTCACGACATGGCTCTACGCTATGACGCTGAATGCGGCGCGCGACATGATGCGCAAGACCGCCCGCGAGACGGTCAAGACCGATGCCTATGGCGCCTATGTCCTGATTTCGGGGGAAATCTCGGCTGAGCCGGAAGACCCGGCCGAGGCGCTCTGGGCGGCGGTGCGCAAGCTGCCGGACAAGCAGCGCGACGCGGTGCTGCTGGTCTATGGCGAAGGGCTGAGCCATGCAGCCGCCGCCGAGGCGATGGCGATCTCGGAGACGACGGCTTCCTGGCACATCCATGAAGCGAAGAAACGGCTGAAGACGCTGATGCGTTCAGCCGGGGAAGTGTGACCATGGTCGACGACAACGAACTCAACAAACTGCGCGACATCGCGGCACCGGCGCCGGACGCGGACGCAAAGGCGCGTGCCCTCCAGGCCGCGCTGCGCGCCTATGACATGGAAGAAAAAACTTTACCGGCCGCCCAAGGATCGGCAAGCGGGCTTCGTCTCACAGAGCGAGCACAAAGGCTCTGGAGCGAAATCATGCAAAAGAAACTCTTCGCCACGCCGGCCATCGCCGGGCTCGTTGCCCTGCCGATCGCCGGATACGCTGCCATGTACATGCTTGGGGAATCCACATTCAGCGGGCCCGAATTCGGCGGGGACGACAAGATCACCGAGACACTGGCCGACAAGCCGGCGGCCGTCAAACCGCCGGTCGTGGCCGAAGCAGACAAGCAGAAGAAGGCGGACGCCGACAGCGAAAGCCGTAACGCCGGCGAGGCGCTTGTGGCGCCGACATCGCCGCCGAAAGCGGAATCGACCGCAGTCGGCGGGTTGACCCAGCAGGACGTGCTCACCCGCAATGCTCCCGAACCGGCGCAGAGTGGCGAGTTTGTGCTGAATGGCGGCACCAGCACCGCGGCTCCGGCCGTCGATGGCGGCGCGCGGGTCGGACGCATGCCTGGCACGGTTGCCGAGCCCAAGCTGATGGCACAGCAGCCTGCCGCTGCGCCGGCCGACCAGATGCTGCCGCAAGAGGAAAACCGCGATCGCATCGAGAATTTCAAGACCAATCCGGTGCATGCCGCGCTGGAAGATCCGGTCTCGACGTTCTCTATCGATGTCGACACCGCTTCCTATTCCTTCGTGCGGCGCTCGCTGAAGGAAGGTTTTATTCCGCAAGCCGATACGGTGCGCGTCGAGGAGATGGTCAACTACTTCCCCTATGACTGGAAAGGCCCGGACTCCACCTCGACGCCGTTCAACTCGACCGTCAGCGTCATGCCGACGCCATGGAACGAACACACCAAGCTGATGCACGTCGCCATCAAGGGCTTCGACGTGAAGCCGGCCGAGCAGCCCAAGGCCAATCTGGTCTTCCTGATCGATGTGTCGGGCTCGATGAACGAGCAGGACAAGCTGCCGCTCCTGCAGTCGGCCTTCCGACTGCTGGTCAACAAGCTGAGACCTGACGACACGGTCTCGATCGTCACCTATGCGGGCGATGCCGGTACCGTGCTGGAGCCCACCAAGGCTTCGGAAAAGGACAAGATCCTCGCTGCCATCGACAATCTGACATCGGGCGGCTCGACGGCAGGCGAGGCCGGCATCAGGCAAGCCTACCGGCTGGCGCAGAAATCCTTCGTCAAGGACGGCATCAATCGGGTGATGCTCGCCACCGACGGTGATTTCAATGTCGGCCAGACCGACGACGACGATCTGAAGCGGCTGATCGAAAAGGAGCGCAAGACAGGCGTATTCCTGTCGGTGTTCGGCTTCGGCCGCGACAATCTGAACGATCAGATGATGCAGACCATCGCCCAGAACGGCAATGGCACCGCTGCCTATATCGATACGTTGGCGGAGGCCGAGAAGGTACTGGTCGAGGATGCCTCCTCGACACTGTTCACCATCGCCAAGGACGTGAAGATCCAGGTCGAGTTCAACCCGAACAAGGTTTCGGAGTACCGGCTGATCGGCTACGAGACCCGCGCCTTGAATCGCGAGGATTTCAACAATGACCGGGTCGACGCCGGCGAGATCGGCTCAGGCCATTCGGTCACAGCGATCTACGAAATCACGCCTAAGGGCAGCGGCGGCGAACAGATTGATCAACTGCGCTATGGCCAGGCCTCGGTGAACAATGGCGGTGTTGCCAATGCCGACGAATATGCCTTCGTCAAGATCCGCTACAAGCTGCCGAACGAGGACACTTCAAAGCTGATCACCACGCCAGTGACGTCAGCCGACGAGGTGGCGTCGTTCGACCAGGCCAGCACCGACCAGCGTTTTTCCGTTGCCGTTGCTGCCTTCGGCCAGAAGCTGCGCGACGAGGATGCGACCGCGAAGTTCGGCTACGACAAGATCATGCAGATTGCCACCGCCGCCAGAGGACCCGACCCGTTTGGATACCGGTCCGAGTTCCTCTCGCTTGTGCGCCTTGCCTCGGCGCTCGGCGGTAACCGGTAGTGGCAATGACCGCCGGTTTCTTTCAGATGGGATCGTTCTGATAGGGGGAGCCGGCCTACGGGCGGGTGAGGCAGGCCGGCGAGGGAAACCTTGCCGGCCTTTTTTTCGCGGCCGCACTGCTTCGCGCGGACCGCGTCGCAGACGAAAGCGTCAGGCGCGTCCGCGGCGCCGCTCGCGGCGGGCTTCGCTGGTCTCGGCGACGTTGACCGTAGCCTGCTTGTTGCGCATCGGGCCGATGCGTTCGACGATCTGCTCGACGGTCGGGCGATCCGACTTGGTATGCGCATCGAGCGCCTTGCGCATGGCGGCAAGGTGCTGGAACGAGGTACCGCAGCAGCCGCCGACGATTTTGGCGCCGGCATCGACGGCGAGGCGCACATAGTCGGCCATCAGCTCGGGTGTGCCCGAATAGTAGATCTCGGCACCGCGAAATTCGGGAATGCCGCAATTGCCCTTGACGATCACCGTTGCCTCCGGCTTCGCCTCGGTCATGTCGAGCAGCGAAGCGAGAATATCGGAGGCGCCGACACCGCAATTGGCGCCGACACCGAGCGGCGTCTGCGACAGGCCATCGACGACGCCGTGGATGTCCTTCGGCAGCAGTCCCATCATGGTGCGGCCGGCGGTATCGAAGGAGCCGGTATAGGTATACGGCAGGCCGACGCGGATGGCGGCTTCGGCGGCGGCACGGATCTCGTCCGGCGCCGACATGGTTTCGATCCAGGCGACTTCGGCGCCGCCCGCCTTCAACCCCTCGATCTGCTCGGCAAAGGCCTCGACCGCCTCGTCATAGGTCATGGCGCCAAGCGGTACCAGCAGCTCGCCGGTCGGGCCGACTGAGCCGGCCACGATCACCTTGCGGCCGGCCTTTTTTGCAACGGCGCTTGCGATTTCGGCGGCGCGCTTGTTCAGCGCATAGACCCGGTCCTGCGCATGGTGCAGCTTGAGCCGATGGCGGGTGCCGCCAAAAGAGTTGGTCAGGATGATGTCGGCGCCGGCATCGACAAAGTTCTGGTGCAGGCTGGTGATGGTGTCGGGAGCGGTCTCGTTCAAGAGCTCGGGAGCCTCGCCGGCCTCAAGGCCCATGGCGAACAGATTGGTGCCGGTGGCGCCATCGGCGAGCAGGACGCCCTTTTCGGCAAGCAGCGCGTCGATCGGATTGGTCATTGTGGAATACGCCTTCCCGGAGAATTATTGAGATAACGATATAAAGAATTCTTTATGTGACGTCAATGTCGGCGCGGGAAACAACCGGTCAAAATCGCATCTCCGCCAGCTTTCGTGTGAAGCTGGCCGCCTCATGCGCGTTGACGTCCGCGGCACGGATCAGATTGTCGAAATGGCTGGTCAGGATGCGGATCGGCTGCGTGGCGTTGAGCACCAGATACATGTCGCCGACGTAAATGGCAGCGCGATAAGGCCCGAAGATCGTGTAGGGGATCGAATAGCGCATCCGCCCGTCATAGAGAAACAGGCGGAAGGTGGGATAGAGGTCGTCGAGCAGTGTCGCCATGTGGAGGAGTTGCTGGTGGCGGTCGGCTTCCGGAAAGCGGTCCCACACGCCCAGCCCGCGCGCGAAGATCTCCAGCGTGTGGCGCGGCATACAGACTTCCATGTCGGTTTCGGGCCGTCGGTTGTAGTCAATGCGATACTGCGTTTCGCCGGCCTGTGCCTCGCGGCTCTTGTTGGCGATGACGGCTTCATAGTCGACAAGCGCCTCGGTGCGCAGAAGATCGGGAATGCCGGCCGGCACGTAGCGGATTTTCGTTCCCGCCGCCTCGGCATGCCAGCGAGCCAGCAGCGTGCGGTCGAAGCCGTCCGGCGCCTCCTCGATCTCAAGGCTCTCGCGGATTTCACCGGTGACGCCCTCGTCGTGGCTGAGGCCGAGCAGCCAGTCGAGCGAGACTTTGAATTCGGCGGCGATGTTAAGCAGCGTTTCAGCACGGGGAAGGCGGGTCGAGCCGCCGGAGAGCAGCTGCGACAGTGCCGAACGGTCGATGCCAACCGCACCGGCGAACGCTGATTGGTTCAAATCGGACCTTGTCAAGAGCATTTTCAGGCGCTCGCGAAAGATCGTCGACAGGTCGCGCTTGTCCAAATCGCCGTCCCACTCGATAGGAGGAAAAATTTGCGCTGAAACCTGCGAACGCGGGCTTCAGGCGTAAATGAATCCGGTCCGTTGTTTGCAATGCATAACATATGCAGCTGAAAATGCGCAATCGCAACAGTTTGTGCGCTTTATCGCGTTGCCTCGATGCAACACTCCTGACACAATGCTGTCAGGAATCAAACGGGTTCCGGCGACTGGAAGGCAGTGGTCGATAGCATGACGAGCATGGGCAATAGGCGACACGGCGCAGCAGCCATCGAATGGCCGACCGTATTTCTCGCACTTCTCTGTTACGGCGGCTGGCTCGCTGCCGGCTTTCTGCTCTGGCCATCCTACCCGCTGCTGGCGCTCGCCTTTCTGACCCTGATTGCGACGCTGCAATCCTCGCTGATGCACGAGGTCCTGCACGGCCACCCAACCCGGAACGCGCGGCTCAACGAAGCGTTTGTGTTCCTGCCGATTGGCCTTGTCTGGCCGTTTCGCCGGTTCAAGACCATTCACCTGCGCCACCATGCAGACGAGCGCCTGACCGATCCGCTCGACGATCCCGAAAGCTATTACGAGGCGCTCTGGCAGCACGAGGGCCTGCCGTCGGCGATGAAATTCCTGCTGAAGATCAACAACACAATGCTCGGCCGTTTCGTGCTGGGCCCGTGGCTTTCCTGCATAGGCTTCTTCATCGACGACGCCAGGCAGGTTGCCGCGGGCGACAAGGTCGTCCGCAAGGCCTGGCTGCTGCACGCTATCGGCCTCGCCATCGTGCTGCCCATCGTGCAGTTCGGCTTCGGCATGCCGTTGTGGCTTTACGTTCTGGTGCCGGTATGGCTGGGACAATCGCTGATTTCGATCCGCACCTACGCCGAGCACCAATGGTCGGAACATCCGGAAGGCCGCACGATCATCGTCGAGCGCTCGCCGCTGTCCTTCCTGTTCCTCAACAACAATCTACATTTCGTCCATCATAAGAGCCCGACGGTGGCCTGGTACAGGCTGCCGAAACTGTTTCGCGACCGCCGCGACGAGTGGCTGCGGATGAACAATGGCTACGCCTATCCGAACTATTTCGCGTTGCTCAAGGCCTATGCCTTCAAGGCGAAGGAGCCGGTCGTCCATCCCGTGCTGCGGCGCATGCCGGAACCGGGACGCGCATTCAAGCCGCGTGTCAGGGCACGCAGCCTCAATGGGCTTGGCAGCGCACCGGTACCCGCCGAGCCGCCGAAAGAGTGATTCTTGCGTTGTTGCAGGCGGTTCCGCGCGGACGACGCTTTCCTGAACTTGTCAATTTCCCCGCATAACGGTCAAATCCCCGACATGAGCGAATTCATTGCGGCTTTGCCGATGTATGACTGGCCGGAAGCGCGGGACGAGGTCGACGCGCAATGGGCGCGGTTGCGCGATACTTTCAGACAAAGGGGCATCGATGCGCCGGAGACAATCGTCCGCCGCAATGGCGATTTGCCTCCAGTGCCTGGCGGTATCCGAGACGATCAGGGAAAACCCGTCGCGCCAGATCCGGCGACATTGCCGCCGGACGAGCTGGATTTCCACCGGCTCTGGCTGCACCCGGCGCTGCTCCTTGCGCAAACCTGTTGGGGACCGATGGAACTCGGCCTGTCGCAACGTGTCCAGCTCGTCGGTCAGCCGCGTTACGATGCCTTCGAGGGTGGACAGGGCGAACTCTATTCGAGCGCCATCATCATGAGAGCGGGCGAGGCACCGCAGGCAAGGTCGCCGGCCGACGGCGGTGCCGTCATTCCGCTCGATCTGCTGCGCGGCCGGCGTTTCACCTTTAACAGCCTGGATTCCATGTCGGGCATCATCGCGCCAACTCGCGACCTGCAAGCATTGGGCGAGAGTCTGGACATCTTTTCCGCGTTGAGCGAAAGCCGTGGGCACCGTGCTTCGATCGTTGCTGTTGCCGAGGGCAGGGCCGACGTCGCGGCGATCGACTGCGAGAGCTGGGCGCTGGCGCAGCGTTTCGAGCCTGCGGCGCAGAAGGTGACGGTCGTCGGCTGGACAAGGCGTCGCAAAGGCTTGCCGTTCATCACGGCCAGGACAACGCCGGAAACGATCGTCACCACGATGCGCGAGGCGATCGCAGCGCTCATATAAACGCGTCGCGTCGGGCGGCCTCATGCGAGCACTTTAGATTCCAGTTTACGCATGTCGTTATCGCAGAACCGCTGCACACCCTCGGGTCAAGCCCGAGGGCATGCTTTGTGGGACATGCATTAGCAGCCGCCAAGCAGCCGATTGTCGAGCGGGTAGGTCGAAAGCTTCTCGTTGCCGGTTTCGGTGATCAGGATCTGTTCCTCGATCTTGGCGCCTTCGTAGCCGCCAAGCCGACCGATATAGCTCTCGACGCACAGCACGATGCCAGGTTCGAGCACTCCGTCGGGTGTGTCGTCGGTCCAGTCGCTAGCATGCGGCAAAGTCGGGTATTCGTCGGCAAGACCGACGCCATGATAGAGCACCCCATAACGGGCGGGGAAGCAGTCCCCCGGCGGCACTGACGAGCGCTCGACGAGGTCGCGGAACGATACGCCCGGCCGCATCAGCTCCGTGTTGTTGGCGATCTGGTCGGCGGCGATTCGGAACAGGTCGCGCTGCTCCTGCGACGGCGGCGCGTCACCGCAAAGCCAAGTGCGCGAAAGGTCGGCGCAGAAGCCGTAAGGACCGATCAGGTCGGTGTCGAAGGCGACGAGCTCGCCGGCCTCGATCGTCCGCGACGAGCACTCCTGGAACCACGGATTGGTGCGCGGACCCGACGACAGGAGCCGGGTTTCGATCCATTCGCCGCCGCGCGCGATGTTTCCGCGGTGGAGTTCGGCCCACAATTCGTTCTCGGAAATCCCCGGCCTCAGCGCCTGCTCCATCTCACCCATCGCTGCCTCGCAAGCGACGATCGCGCGGCGCATGGCAAGGATCTCGTCGGGCGATTTGATCAGCCGCGCATTTTCCATCACCGCCTCGCCATTGCCGGTCGAAATGCCGAGACGGGCGAGCTCTTCGATGCCCTCGGGATTGATGTGGTCGATCGCGATACGGCGATTGCCGCCGCCGTGTTCCAATACCAGCTCGGCGATGCCGGCTGCCCAGCGGCGGACTTTTTGACCGGTCAGCTCGCCGCTGTACAGATAAGCCCACGACACTGCCGGCCGCACCTCGTCGACGACGCCGGAATGATCGGAAAGATGCTCGCAGGAGAAATAGTCGAACAGCACCACCGGGCCATCGGTGGCGACGAAACAATGCCTGGTCCGATTGTGTGCGACCCAGAGCTGCATGTTGGTCGCATCCGTCGCATAGCGGATGTTGACCGGATCGTAGAGCAAGGCTCCCGCATAGTCGCGGCGCTTCAGCTCGGCGCGGATGCGCTCGAGCCGGTATCGGCGCATGGCGGGCAGGTCAGGAGCAGCAATTCCCGCCGCCTGCCATTCGGTTTCCGCCAGCGCTCCATAGCCCAGCGCATGCTGGTTGAGTTCAGCGGCCTTCAGCCGCGATTTTTTGCGCAGCACACCGTTCGAGCCGTCCGGCTCGAACGGCATGATCTTGCGGTGATGACGGGGCCGGTCAGTCGGGTTCCTGTCCACCGTCGGCTCCTCCGCTAACGCCTTCTTTTGGCACCGTGGCTCCTCCCACCGCCATTCTCTTCAATCTTACATAGGCGCCGGGCCGGGTGGACTTGTCGGTGCCACGCAACAGCGGAACCATCATTTGCCGCGGCTGGCCGTCCGGCTCATAGCCGGCCGCTTTGAGCTGCTCCAAAATGACCGGACGCGGATCGTCACGGTCAAGCCAGACGAGTACGGCCGGCTCCTGCATCAGCATTTCGAAATTAGGCACTTCCTGGTCAAGTGCGACCAGTTTTTCGTCGACCAGCCGCAGGTTTCCGACCCATGCACCATCAGATATTGCGGTTTTGACCGGTCCGTCCGCAGTCAGTTGGCGATAGAGGGCGGGGTAATCCACGCGGATCATCCGCGACAGACCACTGGTCCCGTTTATCTGGACGTACCAGGTGGCGGGCGCGAGGAGCACGGCGATTATCGCTCCAGCCGCGATTACCAGGAGCTGCGCATTCCTGCCGTGCGGCGCCAGCCGTTCCATAGTGGCGACGATGGCCAGCGGCAACATGAACAGGACAGGTAGCAGCCAGCGGTCCTTGACCACCGTCACGCCCGTGACCAGTACAAGTATCGCAAGCATGGCCAAGCCGAGCGCCAAGGTACGCCGCAACAGAATTTCCCGAGCCGGACCTTTCGGGTGCCACTCGGAGAAACGAAACCCGGCCAGCCCGAAAGCCAGCGCGGAAACGAGCACCGGCAAGACCGCGAAATTGAAGGTTCCCATGATAAACTTGCCGGCACCGACAAAAGCCGCCGCCATGCGCCCTCGTTGCGAGTCTATTCCGAACTTCTCGCCTCTCGACAATAAATCGGCGGGATGCATGAGGCTCCAATAGGTGGTTGGCGCCAGCACCAGTATCGCGACCGCTATGCTGATGGCGAACTTCGGATCGAGCATTACGCTGCGCCATTCGCGCAGCGACAGCACTGCCGCAACAAGGGCCACCACGAGGAAGACATCATTATATTTGGCAAGAATTGCGGCCGCCGTGGCCAAGCCAAACGCCGCATAGGCGACCATGCTTCGCCGCTCGACAAGATAGGCCATAGCAAGCAGGAGCAGCGAGCAGAAGGCGACGACGGCGACGGAATGCGACAAGGCGCGCTGCGATTCCCAGACGATCTGCGGGATCGTAAACAGGCCGAACATGGCCGCCGCCGCCGTCGCTTTGGTGTAGCCAAACCGCCGCATGGCGGCGAACACGCTGCAGGCGGCTAGGAACAGCACGGAGTATTTGACGAGCTTCAGCGTGAAGATACTGGTGCCGAAAACATGCGCGGCCAGCCAGTTGATCCAGGTGTAGAGGGGTGGTTGCGAGCCGCCATATCCAGCCCAGAGATACGGTATATAGATCAGCTGCTCCGCATCATCGATGCCGACGCCGGTTCCCGCCCAAGAGCTCAACAGGGACAGTATGACGGTCTGCAAGGCGAAGTAAGCCGCGACCACGACGATCGCCGCCGGGAACGGGCCGATCCGTCCCTCGGCCAGCCACTCGGCCCATCTCAGATTGTACTTCAATGAAATCTCATCGCCCCTGCCAGCAGAGTGTTGCCGGCTGCGCTAACATGAAGAGCATGCTCCGCACAATGCGACCGGCTGGCTGCGCCTACGTCCTCATCTTTTCGCCGCTCGGATCGAACGGCGGTTCGACATTGATGCGTGCGGGACGCCGGTGGCCAAGGATTTCGATCTCGAACAGGCCGGCGCTCTCGTTCTCGGCAAGCGCTGCCGGTACATAGCCTTGCGCCATCGACTTCTCGACATAATGCGCATAGCCGCCGGAGGTGACCCAGCCGACCACGCGCCAGTCGCCGTCGACAATGCCGCGCACGGCAGACGCGCCTTCGGCGGCGTTCGAGCCGCGCACTTCCTTGCCGCCCGCGTCGAAGCGCGGTGCACCGTAGCCATGCGGCTTTTCCACCGTGCCGTAATCCTTGCCGCCGACTTTGGCCCAGATCGGCTCGTCGCCCATGACGTCGGCATCCGCGGCATCGACGATGAAGGAAACGCGGCGCAGCTTCGGCCTTGCCGCCTGTTCCCTGGCTGCCGCCTCCCGGCCGATGAAATCGTTCTTCTCCAGCTTGATGAAGCGGTCCATCGAGCCTTCGAATGGTCCGTAGATTGGACGTAGCTCGCGGAACCAGGTCGGGAAGTTCTTCTCAAGGCGCATCGAGAGCAAAGCCCGCATGCCGAAATCGATAAGGCCAAACTCTTCGCCAGCCTCCTTGATCGCCTTGTAGACCAGGCGCTGGTAGGCGGGCGCCATCCAGATCTCATAGCCGAGGTCGCCGGTGTAGGTGATGCGGTTGACCATGCAGGGCGCGCCGCCGACCGCCATCTCGCGGAAATCCATGAAGCGGAAGGCCTTGGTCGAGATGTCGACATCGACCAGTTTCTGCAGCAGGTCACGCGATTTCGGCCCGGCGATGGAGAGGCCGACCAGCGTCTGGTCGAAGCGGTGGATGCGCACCTCTGACGCCCTTGGGCCGTCCTTGGGCAGATGCTTCTCGAACCAGCGCATGTGATACTTCTGCGCTGCCGAAGAACCCCAGATCATGAAGCGTTCTTCGCCCGCCTTGGCGATGGTGAAGTCGCCGATCAGCCGGCCGAACTCGTTCAGCATCGGCGTCAGCACGATGCGGCCGGTCTTTGGCATGCGATTGGTCATCAGCCGGTTGAGGAAATCCTCGGCCCCTGGTCCGGAGACTTCGTATTTGGCGAAGTTGGCGATCTCGGTGACGCCGACCCTCTCGCGGGTGGCTCGCACTTCCTCGCCGATCGGGCCAAAATCGTTGGAACGGTGGAAGGACACGATGTCCTTTGGCTCAGAGCCTTTCGGCGCGAACCAGAGCGGGGTTTCGAGCCCCCAGCTATCGCCCATGACGGCGTTATTGGCGAGCATCGTGTCGTAGAGCGGGGTTGTCTGCGCTGGTCTTGCCGCCGGCAATTCCTCGTTGGGAAAGCGGATGGAGAAACGGCGCGAATAGTTTTCGCGCACCTTTGCGTTGGTGTAGCGCAGCGTTGCCCATTCGCCGAAGCGGGCCACGTCCATGCCCCAGACGTCGAAGCCCGGATCGCCATGGACCATCCAGTTGGACAGTGCGAGACCGACGCCGCCACCCTGGCTGAAGCCGGCCATGACGGCGCAGGCGCACCAGAAATTGGTCAGGCCCTGCACCGGGCCGACCAGCGGGTTGCCGTCCAGCGCGAAGGTGAAGGGACCATTGATGATCTGCTTGATGCCGGCCTTCTCGATGCCGGGGAAATGCTTGAAGCCGATCTCGAGCGACGGCGCGATGCGGTCGATGTCGGGCTGCAGCAGCTCGTGGCCGAAATCCCACGGCGTGTTGACCGGCGACCACGGCTTGCAGGCCTTTTCATAGGTGCCGAGCAGGATGCCGTTGCGCTCCTGGCGGGTATAGATCTCGCCCTTGAAATCGAGCACGCCGATCATCTCGCGGCCGGTCGACTTGTTGAATTCCTCGACCTCCGGCATCGGCTCGGTCAGGAGATACATGTGCTCCATGGCCAGCACCGGCAGTTCGACGCCGACCATGCGACCGATCTCACGCGCCCACAGGCCGCCGCAGTTGACGACATGCTCGGCTTTGACCGTGCCTTGCTCGGTGACGACGTTCCAGGTGCCGTCGACCTCCTGCGTCAGTTCGACGACGCGGTTGCGCAGCACGATCTCGGCGCCCAGCTTCCTGGCGGCCTTGGCATAGGCGTGGGTGGTGCCGGAAGGATCGAGATGGCCCTCGACCGGATCCCACATGGCGCCGACGAAATTCGTCTCGTCCATCAGCGGGAACATCGCCTTCGCCTCGGACGGCGTGATCAGTTCTGTGTCCATGCCGAGATAGCGGCCCTTGGCGTGGGCGAGCCGCAGGAAGTCCATGCGCTCGGGCGTATCGGCCATCATCACGCCGCCGGTCAGGTGCAGCGAGCAGGATTGGCCGGAAATCTCCTCGATCTCCTTGTAAAGCTGCACCGTATAGGCCTGCAGCTTGGCGACGTTGGGATCGCCGTTCAGCGTATGGAAGCCGCCCGCCGCATGCCAGGACGAGCCGGAGGTGAGCTCCGAACGCTCGATCAGCAGGATGTCGGTCCAGCCAGCCTTGGCCAGATGATAGAGCACCGAGCAGCCAACGACCCCACCGCCGATGACAACCGCTTTTGCATGAGATTTCATGAAGATAGTTCCGTTTTTGAAGAGATTGACTCGAGTGAGCGGGGCGCGAAAACAAAGCGGAGGTCGAATACAGCGGTGTTTTCGGCCAGCCTGCCATCAAGCGCGGCAAGAATGGTTTCACAGACGGAAGTACGATGTTTCAGGACGTCATGGTTCCAAAGACGCAGGATCGAATAGCCTTGGGCGCGCATGAAATCATCGCGGCGGCGGTCATATGAACTGTCGGCGTGCTGTTGTCCGTCGATTTCAACAACAAGCCATTTTTCGCGGCAGACGAAGTCTGCAAAAAAGGCGCCGATGGAGAACTGACGCGTAAAGCGATAGCCGCCAAGCTTGCGCGCCTTTAATTCAAGCCAGAGCAGTGCTTCCGCCTGATTGCCTGCTTGCCTAAGTTTTCGTGCTCGCTCGGTTGTACCTATTTTGCGGCGACTACGCGTTTCATGAACGGCTTCCCCCACTCCGTCGCTGCTTCGCAGCGCCACCTCTCCCCCCTCCGGAGGGAGAGGAAGGGGGCTGGCTGGAATAAGGTCGCGCCCTTCCTCTACCCCGTCGATCGGGGGAGAGGTGTCGTCCGACGCTCGACGGAGCGGGGGTCGACTGTTCATCAAACCAATGATCAGAAATCGGTCGGCGCGCCGCCTTCGGCCCGGCGCTTGTCGACGAAAGCGTTGAGCTCCTCGCGGATTGCCGGGTCCATATAAGGCTCTTCATAGGACGCCAGCCGTTCCTTCCACACGCGATTGGCCTTTTCGAGTGCGGTCGGCGATCCGGCCTCAACCCAACTCTCGAAATTGCGCCAGTCGGAAATGATTGGCGCGTAAAACGCGGTCTTGTAGCGGTCCTGCGTGTGCTGGGTGCCGAAGAAATGGCCGCCGGGGCCGACCGACTGGATGGCGTCGAAACCGAGCGCTTCCTCGGAAAGATCGAGCGGCGTCAGGAACTCGGCGACCATCTGCAACAGGTCTATATCGAGGATGGTCTTTTCGTAGGAACAGCGCAGGCCGCCTTCGAGCCAGCCGGCCGCATGCATCATCAGATTGCCGCCACCCTGAATGGCGCCCCACAGCGAGAACACGCTTTCATAGGCGGCTTGCGCGTCGACCGTGTTAGCGGCGCAGGTGTTGGAGGTGCGGTAGGGGATGTTGTAGCGGCGGGCGAGCTGCCCGCCGACCAGCTGCGCCTTCATATATTCCGGCGTGCCGAAGGCCGGCGCGCCGGACTTCATATCGACATTCGAGGTGAAGCCGCCGTAGCCGACAGGCGCGCCCTTGCGCACCATCTGCGCAAAGGCGATGCCGGACAGCGCCTCGGCATTCTGTTGCACCAGCGCGCCGGCAATCGTCACCGGCGCCATGGCGCCGGACAGGGTGAAGGGCGTCACGATGACCACCTGGCCCTTGCTCGACATCTGGATGATACCTTCCATCATCGGCACGTCGAGCTTGAGCGGCGAATTGGTGTTGATGATGGTGAATACCGACGGCTCTGCGAGCAACTGCTCATGGCTGATGCCGCGCGCGATCCTGGTGATCTCGATGCCGTCGACGTTGCGCTCCTTACCGAGCGAATAGATGTGGAACATCTTGTCGGTCAGCGTGGCGAGGTCACGGATGCATTCGAGGTGGCGCACGGACGGATGGATGTCGATCGGCTCGACCGGGTAGCCGCCCGTGCAGTTCAATATGTTGTGCATCTGCGCAAGCTTGAGGAAGTTGCGGTAGTCCTGCTGGTTGCCTGGCCGACGGCCGCGGTCGACGTCTGAGCAATTGGGTGCCGACGCCATCATCGAGATGATCAGATTATCGCCACCAAAGCGCACATTGTGCGCCGGGTTGCGGGCGTGGATGGTGAATTCCGGCGGGCAATGGGCAACCAGTTCCAGGATCATGTCGCTGTCGAAGCGCACCCGCTCACTGCCCTCGCGGACATCGGCACCATGCGCCTTCATGATGCGCCGGGCTTCGTCATGCAGCACGTCGACGCCGATTTCCCGCAGCACGCGTAGAGAGGCGAGGTGAATTGATTCCAGCTCGTCGTCGGAAACCAGCCGGGTCGGCGTCAGCGGGTTCTTCAACTGCCGAAACGGCGGCTGCTCAAACGCCGTCGATCCGCCGGCACGCTTCCCCGCGCGGCCGCCGCGACGGGCGCGGTCGTTTGCCAGTGCCGGTTCGGCGGGCTGAAGGGCGGCGGTCATGATAGTCCTCGTACGCTGCGGCAATGCGGCGGCATAATGGACCGCCGGCCGTCCGGCCATTGCGGAGGCGGCGACCACTAGGGCGAGGGAAGCGACATGCCCTGGGGCAGCCGGCGGGATCGCCAGCCTCTTGATCGCGTTCCGGCTGGGGCAAGCGGTTTTCGTTGCCGGTGCTTACCGCGACGGAACCGAAACGCTAATCCTGCATCATGGACCGGGCGGAACAAAGCAGCGGCGAAATAGGGCAATGGGCGGCGATCACCGGCGTGATCGCCACCGTCTCGGTGTTCGCCATCGCGCAAGGGCTGAGCTATCCGCTGTTGAGCTTCATCCTGCAGCGCCAGGGCGTCTCGCCGGCCATAATCGGCCTGTCGGCGGCAATGACGCCGATCGGCTTCATCGTCTCGTCGCCGCTGGTTCCGGCGCTGGCGCGGCGTTTCGGGGCAGGGCGCACCGCGCTTACTTGCGCGGCACTTTCCGCGCTGGTGCTCGCGCTGATCGGCTGGACCCAAAATGTCTATCTGTGGTTTCCGCTGCGCTTTTTGATCGGCGCCGTCACCAACCCGCTCTACGTGCTGAGCGAAGTCTGGGTGATCGCACTGGCGCCGCCGGCACGCCGCGGCCGCGTCATGGGCATCTATTCGACCATCATTTCGGCCGGCTTTGCGGCGGGGCCGCTGTGCCTGCTTGCGGTCGGCACCGTGGGATGGCCGCCGTTTCTGGTCGGCATCGGCGCATTCCTGTTTTGCGGCGCCTGCCTCGCCTCGGTGCTGGCACGGCTGCCCAAGGTCGACGAGAGCGGGCACCGGGTTTCGGTGCTGGGGTTCGTGCCGCAGGCGTGGCTGCTGTTATCGGCGGTGATTGTGGCCGCCGGTTTCGAACAGGCGGTGCTCGCCTTGCTGCCGGTCTACGGAACACATTATGGCATTGCGGAAGCGCGCATGTCGGCGCTGCTGTCAGTGATGATCGCCGGCAATATCGCTATGCAGGTGCCGCTCGGCCTGTTGGCGGAACGACTGACGGCGCGGCTGGTGCGGTTCATCTGTGTTTCGATGACGGTGCTGGGATGCGCGCTGCTGCCGGTTCTCATCGAGACGCCGCTGATCTGGTCGTGCGTCTTCGTCTGGGGTGCGGTTTCGTACGGTATCTACACGATGTCGATCATCGAGCTCGGCGAGCGGTTCACCGGCTCGGCACTGGTCGCCGGCAATGCCGCCTTCTCTTTGATGTGGGGCATCGGCGGCATCGCCGTGCCGCCGCTGGCGGGCAGCGCCATGGATGTTGTTGGCGCCGGCGGCCTGCCAATGACGCTCGGTGCCATTTGCCTGGCGCTGACAGTTGTAACGGTCATTCGAAGACGGATGGCGTGAATGCCAGAAAGCCGCCGTTTCTGACGAACGACTTGAATATAAGCGGCCCCATGTCGATCTTGGCTATGCCGCCGCCCGATTCAACCGGAGACCTCATGACCAAATCGAATACCAAGGGACAGCCGGGTTCACCGGCCCAAGACCCGTTTCTCTGGCTGGAGGACAGGAGGAGCAAGCAGGCGCTCGACTGGGTGCATCGCCAAAATGCGATCACGGTCGGGGAGCTGCAGGGTGATCCGTCCTATCGGACGTCGTTCGAGACGGCACTCGACCTGATGACGGCCGAGGATAACATCGCCGTTGGGGCCGCTATCAACGGCTATGTCTATAATTTCTGGCAGGACCGAACGAACGTACTCGGCCTCTGGCGGCGCACCACGGTCGCGTCCTACAAGACCGACAAGCCGGAATGGCAGACGATCATCGACTTCGATAACCTGGCGGCGAAAGAGGGGGTGAAATGGGTGTTCAGCGGCGCCAGTCGGCTCTACCCCGACTTCAGCCGCTGCCTACTCAACCTGTCGCCGGATGGCGGCGATGCCAGCGAGATGCGCGAATTCGATATCGAAAGCAGATCGTTCGTCGATAGCGGCTTTCGCGCTCCTGCCTCGAAGTCGAGCTTTAGCTGGCTGGACGAGGACACGGTTATCGTTTCCGCCGCCTTCGAGGAGGACGACAAGACCCAGTCCGGTTATCCGCGCGTGGTCAAGCTTTGGCGGCGCGGCACGCCACTGAACGAGGCGATGCCGATCTTTGAGGCGCTGAAGCAGGATCTTGCCGCCGGCGGGTCCGTCGAATTCGACGGCAACAAGCGTCATGTCTTCCTCGCCCGGACCATCGACTTCTTCGCCTCGCACAGTTTCCTGCGGCTGCCATCGGGCGAAAACAGGCGCATCCCGTTGCCGGACGACGTCACCGATACAGCACTGTTCAAGGGCCAGTTTGTCTTCGGCGTGCGTACGCCATGGACGGCGCCGGACGGCACGCTGTGCAAGCCCGACGGGCTCTATTCACTCGATTTCGAGCGCTGGATCGAAACCGGGCTATTCGGATCCCTCGATACCGTGCTCGAGCCGGCGCACCGTGTCTCGATCGCCGGTATTGCCCGCACGCAGGACCGGCTTTTCATCAATTTGATGGACAATGTGCGCGGCAAGGTCGTCGCCGGCAAGCGCAGCGACAGCGGCTGGGAGTTCAAGCCCGTGGCTTTGCCCGAAAACGGCAATGTCGGCATCAGCCATGCCGAGCATTTCGGTTCCAGCGTCTCCTTCTCCTTCACCGATTTCCTGACGCCGAGCTCGATCATCTGGTCGGACGACAACGCCGCGGGGCTGGCAACGGTGAAGTCGCAGCCGGCGCGTTTCGATGCGTCGTCGCTGGTCTCCGAACAGTTCGAAGCGCGCTCGAAGGATGGCACGATGATCCCGTACTTCGTCGTCAGGAGGCGCGACTTGCATGGACCCGTGCCGACATTGCTTTACGGCTATGGCGGCTTCGAAGTGCCGCTGCTACCCGGCTATGCCGGCGTGCGCGGCAGGCTGTGGCTGGAGAAGGGCAATGCCTATGTGCAGGCCAACATCCGCGGCGGCGGCGAGTTCGGGCCGAACTGGCATCAGGCGGCGCTCAAGGCCAATCGCCAGAATGCCTTCGACGATTTCGCCGCGGTGGCGCAAGATCTGGTCAAACGCGGCATCGCTACGCCCGCCACACTGGGCATCCAGGGTGGATCGAATGGTGGTCTGCTGACCGGCGTCTCGCTGACCCAGCACCCGGAATTGTTCGGTGCAGTGATCATCGAGGTGCCGCTGCTCGATATGCTGCGCTACACCGAACTGCCGCCCGGCGCGTCATGGATGGCCGAGTATGGCGATCCGGCGAAGCCGGTAGAGGCAGCCTGGCTCGCCGCCTATTCGCCCTACCAGCATGTAGACACGGACGCAGCCTATCCGCCGGTGTTGCTGACGACCTCGACCGCCGACGATCGCGTCCATCCCGGGCATGCGCGCAAAATGGCGGCACGGCTGCAGGCGGCCGGCCACGGCAAGACGCTGTTCTTTGAGGAGACCGAGGGCGGCCATGGCGGACGCGGCGATCGGCGGCCGCAGGCCGCACAGGCGGCAATGAAGTACGTCTTCCTGCAGCGGGCCCTGACTGGCACCAATTGACTGGCACCAATTGACCGGCGTCGCTTTACCGGCACGGCTTGAACTGAGGGCTCGAGGCAGCCTAAGGTACATGCATGGCTCGGCTGGCGAAATCGGGTTGCGCATTTGGGGTCGCGGTGACGCCGTCGCCGCGCACGCTTCGCGCCGAGCTGTTGCGGCTGTGCGCCCGCATCGGCTATTCGCCGCCCGCTGTCCTCTGACGAATCCGCCCCGGCGCAAAAGCTGCCGGATTGGTTCAAGAGGAAAGATCAGACATGACCTACCAGAATTATTCGCTGAAGCAGCTTCAGCAGATCGATGCCGCGCATCACCTTCATCCGTTCACCGACCACAAAGAGATGCGCGAGACCGGCTCGCGGATCATCACTCGCGCCAACGGGCCGTTCATCTACGATTCCGAAGGGACGGAAATCCTCGACGGCATGGCAGGGCTGTGGTGCGTCAATGTCGGCTATGGCCGCGACGAGCTGGCCGACGCCGCCTACGCCCAGATGAAGGAATTGCCCTACTACAACTCCTTCTTCAAATGCTCGACGCCGACGCCGGTTCTGCTGTCGAAAAAGCTGGCGGAGATCGCGCCAAGTCATATCAACCAGGTGTTCTACGGCTCGTCGGGTTCGGAGGCCAACGACACGGCGCTGCGCCTGGTCCGTCACTATTGGGTGCTGGAAGGCAAACCGGAGAAGAACCGCATCATCTCGCGCAAGATGGGCTATCACGGCTCGACCATCGCCGGCGCCTCGCTCGGCGGCATGGATTTGATGCACAAGCAGCTCGGCGGCGCCGTGCCCAACATCGTCCATGTAATGATGCCCTATGCCTATGAGCTCGCACTGCCCGGCGAAAGCGACCATGATTTCGGCCTGCGCGCGGCAAAAGCGGTCGAGGACGCGATCCTCGAAGCTGGCGCCGACAAGGTGGCCGCCTTCATCGGCGAACCGGTGATGGGGGCAGGCGGGGTGAAGATCCCGCCGATGAGCTATTGGCCGGAACTGCAGCGCATCTGCCGCAAATACGACGTCCTGCTGATGCTGGACGAGGTCATCACCGGCTACGGCCGCACCGGCGAGTGGTTCGCGGCACAAGCCTTCGATGTCGAGCCCGACACCATCACCACGGCCAAGGCGCTGACCTCTGGCTATCAGCCGCTGTCGGCGCTCCTGGTCGGCGACCGCATCGCGGCGACGCTGGTCGAAAAGGGCGGCGAATTCTATCACGGCTACACCTATGCCGGGCACCCGGTGGCCTGCGCGGTGGCGCTGAAGAACCTCGAGATCATCGAGCGCGAGGGGCTGGTCGAGCGCGTCAGGAACGACACCGGGCCTTACTTCGCCAGAGCTTTGCAGGAACGTCTCGGCGGGCACGATCTGGTCGGCGAGGTGCGCTCGTTCGGGCTGATGGGAGCGATCGAGATCGTCAAGGACAAGGCAACCAAGGAGCGCTTCCTGCCGGCCGGCAACGCGGCGGTGACCGTTCGCGACCACGCAATTGCCCAGGGCATGATGCTACGCGCCACCGGCGACACGATGATCCTGTCGCCGCCGCTGATCTGGACGCGCGAGACGATCGACATGGCTTGCGATCGTATCGCAAAGGCGCTCGATCTGGCCGAAGCAGATCTGCGCAAGCGGTGAACGACCGCCGGGCGCTCCATGTCGGGCGCCCGGCGATCGACCGAGCGCTTGCCAAGCGAGGAAGCGAAACGCAAAAACCGCGCTCCATCGGGAACGCGGCTTTGCCAGATACGCATGGCGCTTCGCCAACAATACACTTGCGAAACTAACGGCGAAACTTGCGGGCTCCGGTACGCGAGACCTGATCCGGAGCGCCGGGCGGATGTCCGCCTCGCAATCCGTTTTAAACGCATATCGTTACTGCAGGGTTAGCAAGAGCTTAAGCAAACCTAAATTTGCCGACTTTCCGCTTTGGGCAGATCGAAAACCTGTGAACTTGGAGCTTACGCCGGGTTACCACGGAGGAAATTAATGATGCCGGAAAAATCGGCACCGGCATTCCCTTGTGCGTTGAACAGCGCATAGAGCTGAGCTGCCTCGGCGCCGAGCGGCGTTGCTGCACCGATGCTCTGTGCGGCCTCCTGCGACAGTTTCAGGTCCTTCAGCATCAGTGCCGCCGCGAAGCCAGGCTTATAGCCATTGTTGGCGGGCGATGTCGGCACCGGGCCGGGCACCGGGCAATAGGTGGTCAGCGACCAGCACTGGCCGGACGAGGTCGAGGCGACGTCGAACAGCGCCTGGTGCGACAGGCCGAGCTTTTCCGCCAGCACGAAGGCCTCGGCAACACCGATCATCGAAATGCCCAAAATCATGTTATTGCAGATCTTCGCCGCCTGTCCGGCGCCGTCGTCGCCGCAATGAACGATGCGGCCGGCCATCGGCTTGAGGATTGGTTCGGCCTTGGCGAAGGCATCCTTCGAACCGCCGGCCATGAAGGTCAGCGTGCCGGCCGCGGCACCGCCCGTGCCGCCGGAGACCGGCGCGTCGATCGACAGCAACCCGTGCTTGGCGGCGATGGCATGGGCCTTTCGAGCCGACTCGACATCGATGGTCGAGGAATCGATGAACAGCGCGCCTTTTTTTGCCTTGGACACTATGTCTGCGTAAACCGTCAGAACATGCTTACCGGCTGGCAGCATGGTGATGACCGCATCGGCGTCTTTCACCGCTGCAACGGCGTTGGCCATGATGACGGCGCCGTGTTCCCTGGCGATGACGAGGTTCTCCGGCACCAGGTCGAACCCGTGCACGGCATACCCGGCCTTGACCAGGTTGGCGGCCATCGGATTGCCCATATTGCCGAGGCCGATGAAGGCGATGGTGGTCATATTGGCGCTCCCGTGGTGTGGGTAGGCAGTAGGCAGTAGGCGGTAGGCAGTAAGCGACCTATTCGGGCGCAAGTTTGTTAATAAGCTGGCGAAGCATTTTCCCAATGCCCTCGGTCGCTAAAAGCACGTGATAAGCTTGATCATGCGTAGCAAGGCCAATGCGTTCAGCGATCTGGAGGTGTGTCTCGAACTCCTTCAGCGATCCCTGGGCAATCCTGAGAAATTGCTGATAGGAGCCTCTGTTGTCTCGGCCGTAACCTTCCGCGATGTTTGCAGGAATAGAGGTTGCTGAGCGGCGGATCTGGCTGGTCAACCCATACAATTCCTCTTTTGGCCATGCCTTGGTCAGGGAGTAGGTGGTGACGGCCAGATCCATCGCTTGCTGCCATACGATAAGATCCTTGTACGAATTGATCTTGCCGGTCATCTTTCTGCCTACTGCCTACTGCCTACTGCCTTACCGCCCGATCAGGGCGCGAGCGATGATGACGCGCATGATCTCGTTGGTGCCTTCGAGGATCTGGTGGACACGCAGGTCGCGCACCAGCTTCTCGATGCCGTAATCGTGCAGATAACCATAGCCGCCGTGCAGCTGCAGGGCGTCGTTGGCGACATTGAAGCCGGTGTCGGTGACGAAGCGCTTCGCCATCGCCGACCATTTTGAGGCATCCGGCGTGTTGCGGTCGAGCTTCGAAGCGGCGGTGTAGAGGAAGACGCGCGCTGCCTGCAATTCGGTTTCCATGTCTGCAAGCTTGAACTGCAGCGCCTGGAACTGGTTGATCTTCGAGCCGAAAGCCTTGCGCTCGGCCGTGTAAGCGAGCGCCTTGTCGAGTGCCGATTGCGCGCCGCCGAGTGAGCAGGCGGCGATGTTCAACCGGCCGCCGTCGAGCCCGGCCATGGCGATGCCGAAGCCGGCGCCTTCTGCAGACAGAAGGTTTTCCGCCGGCACCTTGCAGTCCTCGAAGACGACCTGGCGCGTCGACTGCATGTGCCAGCCCATCTTGTGCTCGTTGGCGCCGAAAGAAAGGCCCGGCGCATCGTTCGGCACGACGAAGGTGGAAATGCCTTTCGGCCCGTCGGCGCCGGTGCGCGCCATGACGACATAGAGGTCGCTGTCGCCGGCACCGGAGATAAACTGCTTGGCGCCGTTCAGCACATAGTCGCCGCCGCTCTTTGCCGCGCGCGTCTTCAGCGCCGCCGCATCCGAGCCCGAGCCGGGCTCGGTCAGGCAATAGCTTGCCAGCCATTCCATTGAGGTCAGCTTCGGCAGGAAGCGCCGGCGCTGTTCGTCGCTGCCGAAGCGGTCGATCATAGATGCCGCCATATTGTGGATAGAGATGAAGGCGGAAAACGCCGGATCGGCCCGCGAAAGCGCCTCGAAGATCAGCACGGCGTCGAGCCGGCCGAGCCCCGAGCCGCCGACATCCTCGCGGACATATATGCCTCCAAGGCCGAGCGGGCCCGTCTCGCGGATCACGTCGGCGGGGAAATACTTGTTGCGATCCCAGTCGAGTGCGTTCGGCGCCACACGGTCGGCGGCGAAGGCCTCGGCCATCTCCTGGATGGCGCGCTGGTCCTCGTTGAGTTCGAACTGGCTGGTGCCAGCATCGACAGCGGCGTCCATGGCGTGCTCCCTGACGTTTCCGGCCTGCTGGCCTGTCGTTTTTGGCTTTGCGCGCCGTTCAATCTAGACCAATGATGCCGCCGCGCAACCCGACCCGTCTGCGCAGCCGCTGTGCGCGAATGCGCTTTGGAGCAAAGTGTGACGACAAAATTCGACGAACTGCTTGGATGCTTCCATGCCTATCTCCAGACGTTCGATGCTGCGCTGGTGCGCGACGCCGTGGCCCGGATCGGCTGGGATATGCCAAGCCGGCCGCTCGAACCGCATGCACTGCCTTGTCTCGTCCAGCTCGACCGTATCGTCGAACTCGCTCCCGTTGCGGCCAAGCCGCTGGCGCGGCTGGTTGCGGCGCGTCGCGGCGATCTGCGCTGGGGCCAGACCTATGGCGAAGCGGATTTCGGCAAGGTTTTCATGGACAATTACGGCTGGCTGGAGGTGTTTGGTACGCGCGGCCATTTCGTCAATGAAGAGGTCGCGGCCGGCCTGCTGATCCTTGGACCCGACATCGTCTACCCCGACCACCACCATGTCGCGGAGGAGATCTACATCCCGCTGACCGGCGGCACCGAATGGCGCATGGGCGATGGCGGTTTTCGCCTTCGAGCGCCGGGCGAGGTGATCCGCCATGCCTCTGGCGTCAGCCACGCCATGCGCACCGGCAAGGAGCCGCTGCTGGCGCTCTATCTCTGGCGCGGCGGGCCACTGGCAGCCAAGTCGACGATCACCGTAACCGTTGCGCAGGGCAGGGACTGATATGGCCAAGGCGATCATGCTGCAGGGCACGGGTTCGGATGTCGGCAAGACGGTGCTCGTTGCCGGTCTGTGCCGCGCGGCCAGGAACCGTGGGCTGAAAGTGCGGCCGTTCAAGCCGCAGAACATGTCGAACAACGCCGCTGTCGCCGATATTCTAGGCGTTTCAGGCGGCGGTGAGATCGGCCGCGCCCAATGGCTGCAGGCGATCGCCTGCGGCGTGCCGCCGACCATCCACATGAACCCGGTGCTCCTCAAGCCGCAGACCGATGTCGGCGCTCAAGTCGTAGTGCAGGGCAAGGTGTTCGGCGAGACGCGGGCGCGCGACTATCAGGCGCTGAAGGGCCGACTGATGGATGCGGTGCTGGACTCCTGGGCGACGGTCGGCGAGGGCGCGGACCTGGTCATTGTCGAGGGCGCGGGATCGCCGGCCGAGATCAACCTCAGGAGCCGCGACATTGCCAATATGGGCTTTGCGACGCGCGCCGGCGTGCCGGTGATCCTGGTCGGCGATATCGATCGCGGCGGCGTCATCGCCTCGGTCGCCGGCACCCACCTGATCCTGCCGGACGAGGACCGGCGCATGATCGTCGGTTACCTCATCAACAAGTTCCGCGGCGATGTCTCGCTGTTCGACGATGGCATTGAGGCGATCGAAAAATTCACCGGCTGGCGCTGTTTTGGCGTTGTGCCGTGGCTGAAAGCGGCGGCGCGGCTGCCGTCGGAAGACTCCGTCGTGCTCGAACGGCTGGCGTCCGGTGAGAAGCGCGCGCTGAAGATCGTCGTGCCGGTACTCTCGCGCATCGCCAATTTCGACGACCTCGACCCGCTCAAGGCCGAACCGCAGGTCGAGGTGGTGTTCGTGCCGCCTGGCCAGCGCCTGCCGCAGGATGCAGGGCTGGTGGTCATTCCCGGCTCGAAGTCGACGATCGGCGATCTCCTGAAATTCCGCGAGAACGGCTGGGACCGCGACCTTGCCGCGCACAGGAAACGCGGTGGCCATATCGTCGGCATCTGCGGCGGCTTCCAGATGCTCGGCCATGTCGTGCGCGATCCCGATGGTATCGAGGGCAGCGTTACCGAGACGCAGGGCCTCGGGCTGCTCGACGTCGAAACGGTGATGGAGCCGGAAAAGACGGTGCGCAATCTCAGCGCGCGCTCGGTGCCGTTCGATCTGCCGCTCGAGGGCTACGAAATCCATCTCGGCCGCACCACCGGTCCGGACACGCTGCGGCCGTCCGTCGTTATCAACGGCATCGATGACGGCGCTATCTCGGCCGACGGCAAGGTGCTGGGCACCTATATGCACGGGCTGTTTTCCGCCGATGCCTTCCGGGCGAAATTCCTCGAAAGCCTCGGCGTCAAGGGCGGCGGCATCGACTACCGCGCCGAGGTCGAACGGGCACTGGACGAGATCGCCGCCGAGCTGGAAACCCACCTCGACTGCGACGCCATCTTTGGGCTGGCGCGTTAGCTGGCAGCTTCGTCAGCCTTCGGCCAGTAGGTGCCGAACGACCAGACGTTGCCTTCCGGATCGCGGCAGATGAATTCGCGGCTGCCATAGTCGCGGTCGGTGAGTTCTTCCAGAATCTCGGCGCCGGCGGTCTTTGCCCGCGCGTATGCCGCATCTGCGTCAGCGACCGCAACGTAGATCGACTTGCCGCCGCCCGAACCGGGCGCGCCGACCATCTTGCCATAGGCATCGTCGCGCGCCGTGCCGAGCATGATGATCGAGGAGCCGAAAGCGAGTTCGGCATGGTGCACCACGTCGCCTTCGCCATAGCGGGCGCGAACGCTAAAGCCGAAGGCCTCGCACAGCCAATCGATCATCCTGCCGGCATTCCTGTAGCGCAGCGCCGGATAAAGCCGCGGTGGTTCGGTGATGTTCGGCATGACTGATCTCCTTCAGCGGGTTGGTCGATCAACCCAGTCTGGGCGAAGGCTGGTTGCGCGTCTTGAAGAAATGTTACCTCGCGGCGACAGTGGTCGGCGTGACGCCTGCGAGGTCGCGGAACTCGCGCACCAGATGCGCCTGGTCGGCATAGCCGCAGTCGGCGGCGATGTCGGCCCAATCACTGTTGGCCTGTCTCGACAGGCCAAGCGCATGGTTGAAACGGACGATGCGCGACAGCGTTTTTGGGCCGGTGCCGACTGCGTCCGAAAATTTTCCGGTAAGATGCTTGCGGCTCCAGCCAAGCTTTTCGGCCAGCGTCGAGATGCGGGTCCGCCCACGCGTCGAGACGATCGTCTCATAGGCCCAGACCATTTCGGCCTGAGTGCGGTCTGCGGTTGCCAACCGATCGCCGACGAAGGCCTCGGCGATGGCAAAGCGTGAGCTCCAATCCGGCGCATTGCCAAGCCTTTCGCGAAGCGCGATGCCTTCGACGCCGAGCACGTCATCCAGGCCGACCATGCGGTCGGTCAGTTCGCTCATCGGGCGGCCGAAGAAGCGACGAGCGCCGAGCGGAGTGAAATTGATCTGCACACAGCAGGCGCCGCCGAAGGATTCGATCACCACCGGCCCGGCATAAAGGCCGGCGGCAAAACTGGCGAAGCGGTCATTGTCGCTGGGGTTCCTGCCGAGCCCGATGGCAAAGGGTTCGGCAAAGCTGATGACCAGCGGCACGGTCAGCGAGGCATATTCGATCGCGCGGAAATGGCCTGGCATGGTTTCGCGAAAGCCACACATGTCAGTGACGGCGCCCTGAAGCCGATGGCTCGGCGCGCGCCGCACCATCTCGAACCGATCGAGCTCCGGGCCGTCGTGGCGGCTGCCGTCTTCGCTGGTGGGCATTGTGCTTTCCCTGGTCCAGGAATTCTAACAGACCATCCTGCAGAATCAAAAGCGCCCGGCTTTTGGCCGGGCGCCCCGAGTTGCCTGAGATTGCGAGTTGCCTGAGATTCCGAATTGTCTGGACGTGTTTAAGCGCCGCGCATCAGACAGCCGGCGGCCAGCACGATGTAGGCGATGACGACAATCCACACGGAAGCCAAAGGGATAAACGCAAGAACGCCAAGCGCGGCGAGAACGCCGATGATGGCGATGACAAGGGATATGATAAAAATAAGCTGGGTAGGTGCACTGAGATTCATGTCCGTCCCTCCTCAACATGATTCGTACAGCGGCATAGTATCAGTCGCACGGTCACACACCAATGAGCGCAGCGGCTTGCAGCTTTCCGGCGAGAAAACATGCGGCTCCAGCACGCGCACCCCCGTTTGCGCCAGGCCGATTCCGCGCTACCTTCCGAACGAATCGGAAGGGGCTGATGGCGATGGGATTGCTGGACCAGATACGCTCGATTTTCGACGGCGACCCCGGCGTGCGCAAGGTGGCGGACGATCCGGTGCTGTCGGCGGAGCTACTGATGCTGTTCCGCATGATCCTGGCCGATGGTTCGGTCAGCGAAAGCGAAATGACCGCCTTCAGGCGTATCTGCCGGGACGCCTTCGGCATTCCCGAAACCAGCGTCGACAGCGTCATCGAATACCTCAACGAATTCGGCTACGAGACCAACGGCTCGCAGGCCATCGCGCAGTTCCGCGACCTCGATGTCGAACGGCGCAAGCTGCTCGCCCGCCATATGGCCGAGATCGCCAAGGCCGATTCGCAACTTGCCGGGAGCGAGATGCAGCTGCTGCGCCGCACGCTTGACCTGCTCGACATCAGCCCTGCCGATGTGGTCAAGCCGCAAGGCTAACGGTCGCCGCTCACCCCTGTTCCTGCAGTCGTTTCGCGATCGCCCGGTGCAAATCTGGAGCGGCGGCGACCAACGCCTTGGCCGCTGCGGATTGCGGGTGGTCGAGCACTTCGCTTGTCCTGCCGCGCTCGACGATCTTGCCGTCATGCATGACCATCACTTCGTCGGTGATGGCGCGGGCGACGGTCAGATCATGGGTGATGAACAGATAGGCGATACCGAGCTTCTGGTTGAGCTCCGCGAACAAATCGAGGATCTGGGCGCGGATCGAGACGTCGAGCGCCGAGACCGGCTCATCGGCCACGACCAGCTTCGGCCGCGTGATGATGGCGCGGGCGATCGACAGGCGCTGACGCTGGCCGCCCGACAACTCGTGCGGATATTTGTCCATGTCGCCTGGCGAGAGGCCGACCTCGTGCAGCGCATGCGCCACCATCTCGCGCCGCGCGGCGGGCGCCGGCTTCTTCTCCAGCACATGCAGCGGCTCTGCCACCAATCTTTCGACCTTCTGGCGTGGGTCGAAGGAGCCATACGGGTCCTGGAATACGACCTGCATGTCGCGCCGCGCCGGCTTGAGCTCCGCCTCGCTCTTGCCGGTGAGGGTGTCGCCACGGAAGCGGATCGTACCGGCCGTCGGCTTGTCCAGTGCCAGGACCATGCGGGCAAGCGTCGACTTGCCACAGCCGGAACGGCCGACCAGCGCCACCGACTGGCCGGGCGCCATCGCGAAGGAGACATCGTCGACCGCGCGGATGGGAGCCGCGCGTTTCAACAGGGATGTGCGCCGTCCCGGATAATCCCGCGTTACGTTCTCTACCTGAAGCAGCGGTTTGGCCGATCCGCTGTCATGTGTGCGGGCCCGCGCCGGCACATGCATCGAGGCCTGCGCCAGCTGTCGCGTGTAGGGATGAAGTTGTTCCGACAGCGTGCGCGCGGTATCGCCGGCCTCCATCACCTCGCCATGGCGCAGGATGGTGATGCGGTCCGCCATCTCGGTCACCACTGCGAGGTCGTGCGAGATGAGCAGAAGACCCATGCGGTTTTCCGCTACGAGATCTCGCAGCAGGTCGAGGATCTGCGCCTGCAGCACCACGTCGAGCGCGGTCGTCGGCTCGTCGGCAATCAGCAGCTTGGGCTTCAGCGCACAGGCGATGGCGATGACGACGCGCTGGCGCTGGCCGCCGGAGAGTTCGTGCGGATAACGCGAGAGCGGGAATTGTGCTGCCGGCAGGCCGACCCGGTCCAGCATTTTTCGCGCCCGTTCCTCGGCGTCGGCGCGGCTCGCCCTGGTGTGCCAGCGAATACCCTCGGCGACCTGCTCGCCGATGGTTTTGACCGGATTGAGCGCCGTCATTGGCTCCTGGAACACCATGCCGATGTCGTCGCCGCGCAGCGCGCACATCTGGTCCTCGCTGGCGGCAAGGATGTCGACGCCGTCGAAGTTGATGCGTCCGCTGGCGTGCGCCGCCCAGGGCAGAAGCTGCATCACCGTGAGCGCCGTCATCGACTTGCCGGAGCCGGATTCGCCAACCAGCCCCATCACTTCGCCCGGCGCGACGGAAAGTTCGATGTCTCTGAGGATACGGGTGCTGCCGATGGTCAGCGACAGCTTCTCGATTTCGAGCAGGCTCATCGCTGCCGCCGCGATTTCGGATCGAGAATGTCGGCAATGCCGTCGCCAAGCAGGTTCAGGCCAAGCACGGTGACGACGATCGCCATGCCTGGAAAGATCGCCATCCAAGGCGCCACCACCATGCGGGTCTGGGCATCGAACAGCATGCGGCCCCAGCTCGGCATTGGCGGCTGGGTGCCCAGCCCGACATAGGAAAGCCCGGCTTCGGCCAGTATGCCCAGCGCGAACTGGATGGTGCCTTGCACCAGCAGCAGCGTGGCGATGTTGGGCAGCACATGTTCGATGCTGATCAGCGTCCTGCTCTTGCCGGCGGCGCGGGCGGCGAGGATGAATTCGCGCGGCCAGATCGCCAGGGCGCCGGCCCGGGCGACGCGCGCGAACACCGGGATGTTGAAGATGCCAATGGCAATGATGGCGTTGAACGCGCCCGGCCCGAAGATGGCGGTGATCATAATTGCCGAAAGCAGCGCCGGAAAGGCGAAGACCAAATCGTTCAACCGCATCAGCACGTCGTCGGCGAAGCCGCCGCGCGCCGCGGCAAAGGCGCCGAGCGGTACGCCGACGCCCATGCCGATGCCGACCGCCACCAGCGCCACGGCAATCGAGTTGCGGGCGCCAACCATGATCATCGACAGGATGTCGCGACCGAAATGGTCGGTGCCGAACCAGTGCGCCAGCGACGGCGCCTGGGTCTTGTCGGAAATGACCAGATTGGTGACATCGTAAGGCGTCCAGAAGAACGACAGGATCGCGACCGCCGCCACCAGTGCGGTGATGAAGAAGCCGGCGAGGAACGAACGGTTTCGAAACGCCTTGGCCAGGATGCCGGCAAGGTTCTCGTCGGGGATGTCGATGTGCAGCGTCATTGCCGGCCTCTCAGGCGCGGATCGACCACCGCATAGGAGAGATCGACAACGAAATTGACGATGATGACCGCGGCGACCAGCAACATGACGACGCTCTCGACCACGATCAGGTCACGCTGATTGATCGCCTGGAACACCAGCCGGCCGAGGCCGGGCAAGTAGAAGACGTTCTCGATGATGATGGTGCCGGCAAGCAGGAAAGCGAATTGCAGGCCTAGAATGGTGACCACCGGGATCATGGCGTTGCGCAGCGCATGCCGCCACAAGACAAGGCGATAGGGCAGGCCCTTGGCGCGGGCGGTTCGGATGTAGTCCTCGTTCAGCACTTCGATCAGCGCCGAGCGGGTGACCCGGGCGAGGATCGCCGCCTGTGGCAGAGCGAGGGCGACCGCCGGCAGAAGTAGCGATTTCAGTGCCGGCCAGACGCCGGGGCTCCAGCCGGGAAAGCCGCCGCCCGGCACCAGCCGCAGCCAGACAGCGAACAGATAAATCAGCATCAGCGCAAACCAGAAATTGGGCACGGCGACGCCAAGCTGGGCGGCACCCATCGCGATCGTGTCGCCGGCCCGGCCGCGCCGGCTGGCGGAAAACAGTCCGACCGGAATGGCAATGACGGTGGACAGCGCCAGCGCCATCAGTGCCAGCGGCAGCGAGACGACGAGGCGCTCACGGACCAGATCGATGACCGGCACCGAATAGGTGTAGGAACGGCCGAAATCGAGGCTCAGCAAGCCGCCGGCCCAATGCAGATAGCGCAGCACGACGGGAGCGTTGAGACCCATCTGGTTGCGCAGCAATTCGATCTGGTCGGCGCTGGCGTTCAGGCCAAGCATCAGCCGCGCCGGGTCGCCGGGAATGATTTCCAGCACGGCAAAGACCACCATCGAGGCCAGAACCAGCGTGACGACGGCGATGGCGAGCCGCTTGAGGAGGTAGGCGGTCATGGACGTTGAGGAACCGCTGTGTTGGCGAACGCAAAAACCGGGCGAAGCTTGCGTTCCCGCCCACCCCCCTCTGTCCTGCCGGACATCTCCCCCTCAAGGGGGGAGATTGGCAGTTTCCACGCCGGCACAGTCCTTGCAACGCTAGTGGTTAGCGAAAGCGGCGGTGAGGGCTCAATCTCCCCCCTTGAGGGGGAGATGTCCGGCAGGACAGAGGGGGGTGTGACGGAGTGCAACTTTCGCCTTTCTGTCAGCGATCAATCCGTCCACTTCACCTTGGTCAGGTCGTTGGCCTGGATCGGGGCGTTTTCCCACAGGCCCTGCAGTTTGGCGTCCCAGACGCCGACCTTCGGCAATTCGTAGAGGAAGCCGACCACGGCGTCATCGGCCAGGACCTTCTGCGCCTCGCCGAGCAGCGTCATGCGCTTGGCCTCGTCGGAGGTAAGGTTCAGCTCGTCGATGATCTTGTCGAAGGCCGGGTTGTCGTAGTTGAAGTAATAGTCCTTGCGCGAATAGATATCGATGTCGTTAGGCTCGGTGTGGGAAACGATGGTCAGGTCGTAATCCTTCTTGGTGAAGACCTGGTCCAGCCATTGCGCCCATTCGACCGGGATGATCTCGAGATCGATGCCGATTTCGCGAAGCTCCGAGGCGATGATCTCGCCACCAAGCCGCGCATAGGAGGGCGGCGGCAGCTTCAGCGTCGCCTTGAAGCCATTCTCCAGGCCGGCTTCCTTCAGCAACTCCTTGGCTTTCTCCACATTGTGCGGGTAGAGGCCGGTGAGGTCGACATAGGCCTTGCTGGCGGGCGACATGTGCGAGCCGATCGGCACGCCGAGGCCGGCCGAGGCGCCGTCGATGATCGCCTTGCGATCGACCGCAAAGGAAATCGCCTGCCTGACCTGCAGCTTGTCGAAGGGCGGCTTCTTGTTGTTGATCGACAGGATGGTTTCACCCTCGGTCGAGCCGATCACCACCTTGAAGCGTGGGTCGTCCTTGACCTGGGCGACACTGTCAGGATCGAAGAACGGAAAGGCCTGGACGTCGCCGGAAAGCAGCGCCGGAACTGCGGCGGCGGCATCTGGAATGATGCGGAACTCGGCCTTGTCGAGGAACACCGGGGCGCCCCAGTAATTTTCCGACTTGACCAGCGTGATCGACGAGCCCTTGGCCCAGTTCTGGAATTTGAACGGGCCGGTGCCGATCGGTTTTTCCTTGTTGGTGTCGGCTGTCTCAGGCGCGACGATAACCGCGTCGCCCCAGCCCATATTGTAGAGGAACGAGCCTTGCGGGTTCTTCAGCGTGACATTCACCGTCGTGGGATCGACGACCTCGACCTTGTCGATGGCGGCGAACAGGCTCTTTTGCGCGTTGACGGAATTGTCGGCGCGGGCACGATCGAGCGAGAATTTCACGTCGTCGGCGTTGAAGTCGCTGCCGTCATGGAATTTCACGCCTGTATGCAGCTTGAAAGTGTAGACCTTGCCGTCGTCGGAAATGCTCCAGCTTTCGGCGAGATCGGGCAGCACCTCGCCGTTCGGGCCGATGCGGGTCAGGCCCTCGAAGACATTTGCATAGAGTACCTCGTCGATTGCCGCGGCGGCACCCGCGGTCGGGTCGAGATGCGGGGGTTCGAGCGTAATGCCGATGACCAGGTCGGTGCGCGCGGCCATCGCCGAGGTTCCGGCGGCCAACGCCAGCGCCGCGGCGGCCAGAACGGTTTTCCACAATTTCATCGTGCAACTCCCCATGTCTAAAACACGTGCTCAAACCCGGCCGGATAGAAGCGTGAATTCGCCGCCGAGTAAATTGCGTTTCGTCCCGTCGGCGGTCGCCGGGAGGAATGTTTTTTCGCCCATGGCCGGATCATCGCGGGCCGGCGTCCCTCAGCAGAACGTCGAGGCCGATCGCCATCACCTTTGCCGAGTCCAGCATGTCGGCAATGCCGACCCATTCATCGGGCCGGTGGGCGAGATCGAGGATGCCCGGGCCATAGGCGATGCAGTCATAGATGTGGCCGATACGGGCGATGTGCTTCTGGTCGTAAGTGCCGGGCGAAATCACGTAATCCGGTTCGCGGTCGAATATCTCCATGATGCCTTGCGCGACCGCCTTAACCACCGGCGCGTCGCGCTCGGTCATCAGCGGCAGCACCTCCATCAGATCGCGGATTTCGTAGTCGAACTTTTTGCGCTCGCGCTTCAGCCGTTCGAGGATATCGGTCACCTCGCTCTTGACCGTAGCGAGATCCTCTTCGAGCAGGAAGCGGCGGTCGATGGTCAGCCGGCAGGAATCGGGCACGTTGGGCGAGGGCAGGCCGGGCCGGAAATCCTCCGTCTGGCCGCCATGGACCGAGTTGATGTTCATGGTTGAGCGTTTTGCGCCTTCGGGCACGACCGGCATGCGCGTCATCTTGCGGTCGAGCGCCGGAAACAATTCGTCCTCGAAGGCGCGCAGCACGGCGCCCATATGGCGCACCGCATTGTCGCCGAGGAACGGCATCGAGCCGTGCGCGATCTCGCCCCTGGTCTCGATCTCGGCCCACCAGACGCCGCGATGGCCAAGGCAGATGCGATCCTTGTTGAGCGGTTCGGGAATGATGACGTGGTCGACCTTCGGCCTGGAGAAATAGCCGAGCTTGGCCAGATGCGCGACGCCGCCAAAGCCGCCGGACTCCTCGTCGACCGTGCCTGAAATCTCGATGGCGCCGGGAAAATCGGGAAAGACCTCCATGAAGGCTTCAGCGGCGATGATCGAGGCGGCAAGCCCGCCTTTCATGTCGCAAGCGCCGCGGCCATAGATCTTGCCGTCCCTGACGATGCCGGCGAACGGATCGAGGCTCCAGCCGTCGCCAGGCTCGACGACGTCGATATGCGAATTGAAGTGCACGCAAGCACCCGGCGCCCGGCCATCGAAGCGGGCGACGACGTTGACGCGCGGGTAACGGTCAGTGTCGCCAGGCGTGCCCTTGGCACGGATGAATTCGATCTCAAAACCACGCTTCTTCAGCCGCGCGCCGATATATTCGGCACATGGCCGATAGGCTTCGCCGGGCGGATTGATGGTCGGAAAGCGGATCAGATCCGCAGTCAGTGCAACCAGATCATCGGCTCGGTCATCGATAGCCTTGAGGAGCCGTTCGTTCGGTTCGTTCATTCGGCGAATTGAGCAGCGGATGAGGGGTTTTGCAAGCCCGATGGCCGAATTGCCAGGCGATTGCGTGTCGTTACGGCAACTATTGCGGGAAATCGTTCAAATTCGCTGCTTGGGATTGGTGAAATCGTCAGGGAGTAAGTGTTAGCTCGCTGGCTTGCCATCAAAACGCTGGGGAACAGCGTGAGGGCAGGCAGGCAAGGGGCATCAAAGGGGTTTGATTGCATGAAAAACACTGTTCTCATGGCAGCGGCATTAGTAGCGATGCTGTTCGGTTCGTCGTTCGAGAGTCGTGCGGCCAGCCTGGTCGCGAACATCGATATTTCCTCACAGACGATGACGGTAAGATACGGGCTGTCGTATTACCGGTGGAGCGTTTCCACCGCCCGCAAAGGCTACATCACGCCACGCGGCAGCTATCGTCCACAGCGGACGGCCCGGATGTGGTATTCGCGCAAATACGACATGTCGCCGATGCCCTATTCGGTGTTCTTCCGCGGCGGCTATGCCATCCACGGCACCGGCGCGATCCGGCAATTGGGGCGCCCGGCATCGCATGGCTGTGTGCGCCTTCACCCCAGCAACGCGGCCGCATTCTATTCGATGGTGCGCAAAGCCGGCTTCGGCAATACGCGGATCCTCGTGACGAATTAGGGTCTGCTCCCCGGCCCGCAACAAAAAACCCGCCGGAGCGGCGGGTTCGTCGGAGCCAAATAGCACCATAACTAAATTTGTAGCATAGCTGCCGGCACAAAGCAAGAACAAAATACGTCAGTAGCGGAAAACGCTTGCTATGGTTTCCGCTCAAGCGGCTTTGTCGCGCATTGTCACCGGCCGACGCTTTTTGCGCTTGCTGATCTCCCAGCGCTTGTGGAACCACATCCACTGGCCGGGGTCTTCGCGCACCCAGCGCTCGACGACGTCGTTGAGAAGCTGGGTGGTGGCGGGGACGTCGACACTGCCGCCGGCGGTGCGCGGCAAGGTGAGCTTGTCCTCGATCTCGAGCCGGAAACGATTGTTCGGCAAGCGCACGCAGCGCGCCGGGTAGACATCGCAATCGTAGTGCCGCGCCAGGGTGCCGAGGACCCGGTTGCTCTCGCAGCGGCGGCCGAAGAATGTCGTCTCGAGCCCGCCGGTGAATTTCTGGTCGACTAGCACGCCGATATTGCCGCCCTTCTCCAGGACGGCCGCAAGCGCGAACGAGGCACCGGTCGAAGACGGCAGCAGCGATCCCATGCTCGAGCGGCGGGTCGAGAGGATGTAGTCGGCGAGGTAAGGGTTGTTGGGCGGGCGAAACAGCGCCGTGATATTCATGCCGAAAGTCGCCGCCGCCACCGGCAGCAGTTCGAAATTGCCGAGATGCCCGGTGAAGACGATATGCGGCTTGTCCTCGCCCGCGATGCGCACGAAATGCTCCACGCCCTTGACCTCGACGCGGCCTGGCTTCGTCGCAGTGGGATCGTAGTCGAACAAAGCATCGAGAAAAATGTATTCGGCGGCCAGGCGGGCCATGTTGCCCCACATGTCGGAAGCGATCGCTTCGATCTCGGCATCGCTTTTTTCCGGATAGGCCTGGCGCAGATTGTCGACCGCAACCTGATGGCGCGCCACCCAAGGGCCGATGCGGCGGGCGGCGCGGTCGGCAAAATTGAGCGCGCTGTCGGGCGGCAGCAGGCGCAGCGCGGAGATGATGATCATCGCGACCCGCGCGACCAGCCAGTAATTGAACTGGCGAAGCCGCCTGCCATAGCGGAATCCCAGGTCCCTGCGGATCTTCTTGAAGGCGTTGCCGATCATTCTCAGCCGACGCGCAGGATGATCTTGCCGAAGACGTCGCGGCCTTCCATGCGTTTCAGCGCCGCATCGATGCCGTCGAAGCCGACCTCGGTGTCGATCACCGGCGCGACCAGGCCCGCCGCCATCTTCTGCATGGCGTCGGCCATGTTTTCCATGCGGCAGCCGAACGAGCCTAGCAGCTTCAGCTGCTGCTGGAACAACTGCATCAAATTGATCTGCGTCGACACGCCCGAGGTCGAGCCGCAGGTGACCAGCCGACCGCCGCGTTTGAGGCACAGCATCGAGGCGGCAAAGGTGTCGGCGCCGACATGCTCGAACACCACGTCGACGCCCTTCTTCTTGGTCAGCTTGCGCACGACGCCTTCGAAGCGGTCGTCGCGGTAATTGATGACGTGGTCGGCGCCGAGCGCCTTGGCCTTGTCGATCTTGTCGTTCGAGCCGACGGTGGTGATGACCGTGCAGCCCATCTTCTTGGCCAGCTGAATCGCGGCGGAGCCGATGCCGGAGCCGCCGGCATGGACCAGTATCGTCTCGCCGGACTGCAGCCGGGCATTGTCGAACAGCATGTGCTCGACCGTGCCGAAGGTGACAGGCGCCACCGCCGCGCCGATTTCGCTCACGCCGGGCGGAACTGGGACCAGAAGGCGCGCCGGCAGGTTGATCTTTTCCTGCGCAAAGCCGTCGAGATGGAAGCCGTGCACGCCCGAAACATGCTCGCAGAGATTGTCGCGGCCTTCGCGGCAGGCGCGGCAAAGCCCGCAGGTGCGGGCGCCATAGATCGAGACCAATTGCCCGGGCACAAGGCTGGAAACGCCGGGGCCGACCGCCTCGACCTCGCCCGAGGCCTCGGCGCCGACGACCAGCGGCAGCTTGCGCTTGGCAAAAGCCATGCCGCGCCAGCCCCAGACGTCGATGTGGTTCAGCGCCACGGCCTTGATGCGCAGCGTCACCTCGCCTAGCGCAGGTTGCGGCGGGGGCGGCAGGTCCACCGTTTCAAGGCGGCGGTCCTCGATAAGTTGCAATGCGCGCATGGTGCCTGTCGGTTCAGTCTGGCTGAAAAAGGTCGCTTAGACCGGTTCCCGCGCCATGACAAGGCAGGTGTTCTGGCCGCCGAAGCCGAAGGAGTTCGACAGGACCGTGCCGACCTCGGCGTTGCGCTTGGTGTTCGGCACCACGTCGAGGACGATCGCCGGGTCGGGATTGTCGTAGTTGATGGTCGGCGGAATGACGCTTTCGCGCATCGTCATCAGCGAAAATGCTGCCTCGACAGCACCGGCAGCCGATAGGGTATGGCCGATCATCGACTTGTTCGACGAGACCGGCATTGACGAGATCCGCTCGCCGAACACCGTCGACAGCGACAAATGCTCCATCTTGTCGTTTTCGGGCGTCGAGGTGCCATGGGCGTTGACATAATCGATCCCGTCCTCGCTCAAGCCGGCATCGGCAAGAGCGGCGCGCACCGCCGCGATCGCCGGCGAACCGTCCGGCTTAGAGCGGGTGCGATGGAAGTCGTCGGCCTTTTCGCCGCAGCCGCGCAATATGCCGAGAACGGTGGCGCCGCGGGCAAGTGCTGCCTCCAGCGATTCCAGCACAAGGGCGCCCGAGCCTTCGGCGAGCACGAAGCCGTCGCGATCCTTGGAGAAGGGTTTTGAGGCCTTTTCAGGGATGTCGTTATGGGTGGAGAGCGCCGATAGAAGCGAGAAGCGGATCAGCGCCTCGGCGGTCGCCGAGCCGTCGGCGCCGATCGACAGCGCCCTGTCGCATTCGCCGCGGCGGATCGCCTCGACGCCGAGCTGGATCGAGGTGGCGCCCGAAGCGCACGCGGTCGACAGCGTAATCGGCAGGCCGCGCGTGCCGAAACGGTCGGCAAGCCGGTCGGCAATCGAGCCGAACTGGGTGGTCTCGAAGATGTCGAGTTCTCTGAGGCCGCGCGCTACCCGCAGCAGCCTTTCGGCGCCGGAATCGTGCCTGTCTGAATTATTGGGCTTGTCGGAATTGTAGAGCGAAAAGCGCTCGCTCCAGTCGAGCTCGACCGGCGGCGAAGCGAGGAACAGCGGTCCGCCGAAATCGCCGGCATCGAGGCCCGCCTCCGACATCGCTTCCTGGGCGGCGGTTTCGGCAAGCTCATAGGTGAGGAGACTGGCGCCCTTGGAGCTCGACGGCAGGAAGTCGACCATGCCGGAGATGCGGGTGTTGAGATGATCGACCGGGAAGCGGGTGATCGGATGGATGCCGGATTTGCCCGATGTCAGCGCCGCCCAATTGTCGGCCTTGCCGACACCGAGCGACGTCACCACGCCGATGCCGGTGACCGCGACGATCGGCCTGCCCATATGGTCGTTCAGATTGGCCATTTGTTGTCCAAAAACCTGTTTCTCTTGGAGCGTCGCATCGCCCGAAAACCGCGTCACACTTTTCGGTCCGATGCTCTAGGCGGCTTTGATCAGCGCCATACCCTCGAATTGGTGATAGCCGATCGCCGTTGCAAGGACGGTCTTCGGGACACCGGCAAACGGTTTTTCGACTGTGGCGTCGAACACAGGGTAGGCGGCCTTGCGGTCGACAGCCAGTACCGCCAGCGCAACGGCAAAGGGGAACTGCGCTTCCTTCATGTGGCCGGTCAGCGTCGAAAAGCCGCGTGCGGCGATCGCCGGATTGGCGTCGAGCGCCGATTTCTCGGCGGCGGTCGCGGCATGGGCGCCCGAAGCGCCGGAGATCGCGAGCAGCTCGCCATTCGGCAATGCGGCCTGCTTCAGCAGCGCGGCGATCTCACCGTCGAGTTCGCCCCGCCGGCGCTTGGCACGGCCGGACAGGATCGGGCCGAGTTCCGCATAGATCTTCCGGCCACGGCTTTCCGCATGCTCGCGCTGCTCCAGAACGAGAAACGCGCCGCCGGATCCGGTCACCACGCCGCCGCCCTCGGCACCTTGCCTTTGCCAGACCGGCGTCCACGGACCGCGATGCAGGTAGCCGGCCAGTTCATAGCCGAGCAGCATGTCGGAGTGTTCGGTCTGGAAAGCGCCGCCGACCAGTATATGCGTCGACTGGCCGGAGCGGATGCGCGCGGCCGCCGTCTCGACAGCGGCAACGCCGGCACCTTCCTCGCCCATGAAGGTGCGCGATGATCCCGTCACCTTATGGACGATCGAGATGTTGCCGGCGAGCAGGTTGGAGAGCTGTGCCAGAAACAGCGTCGGGCGCAATTCCGTGGTAAGCTTCTCGTTGAGCAGCACGTCGCGGTCATTGCGGCTTTCCGATGCCGCGAGAATGGCCGCGTCGACCGCCTCGTCGCGCTCGCCGCCGCCGGCGGCCACCACCATGTCCATGGTCGCGCAGAGTTCGTCATTGCCCTTGATGCCGGCATCGTCGAGCGCAAGGCCGGCCGCATAGGTGCCGAGCCTCTGCCAGGTCTCCATCTGCCGCTGGTCGCCACGCTTGGCGATCTGCAGGTTCCAGTCGATCTCCGGCAGCGGGTGGACCGTATAGGGCGAGAAGCGCGAGGCCTCCAGAACCGGTTCAAGGCGGGGCTGGACGAGCTTTTGCCAATGCGCATCCGGACCCTCGCCCAGTGACGAGACAAGGCCGATGCCTGATATGACGACGTCGCGGGGGTTCATGGGCGGCTGTTGTGGGTGAGGGCGCGTCAAGCGCAGTGCTTAGATGGCGTTCTTGGCGGCGACGAGCGCGTCGATCTTGGCGCACAGGTTCTTCATGACGAAATAGTCGTCGGTCGAGGCCTTGCCGTCATTGACCTCCTGCGTCCACTTTTCCAATGGCACCTTGATGCCGAATTCCTTGTCAATGGCAAAGACGATGTCGAGGAAGTCGAGGCTGTCGATGCCGAGATCGTCGATGGTGTGGCTTTCGGGCGTGATCGTCTCGATGTCGATCTCGCTGGTGTCGGCGATGATCTTGGCGACTTTGTCGAACGTGGTGGACAAGGGCTTTTCCTTCGATTGCGGGCGGAATCTGTCCGCATGTGTTTTGGGCTGTCTAATCGGTTTTTCCGGGCAGGAAAAGGCCTGATACGCCGGGCGCAGATGGGATTGATGTTCTGGCAGAGCAAGATGAGATCGGAATCCAACCACGGCTTCTCGTGGCAGTGGCATTTCGGCAACACCTATCTCGCTCGACGCGAGGAGCGACCGGCCCGGTCAGAAGGTAACGCGGCCGAGCACGCGCAATCCGTCGCCTTGCGGCTCGACGACCACGGCTTCGCCTTCGCGCGGCGAGATGCCGGTCAATTCCTTGATGTCTTCGAGATGCGTGACCATGACCAGATTGTCGGAGCCGGAATAGCCGCGGATCTCTGCCAGGATCGCAGCGATCTGAGCGGCCTTCTCCTTTTCGTCGGTCTTCAGCAGGTCAAGCGGTGCGAACGGCTCCGGTTCGCTTTCGAAAGCTATGCGCGCGGTTTCGAGGCAGCGGCAATAGCGGCTGGACAGCACGCGCTCGACCGGTGCCGCGCGGGCGCCAAACAGCGCGCCGATCTTGCGCGCCTGTTGCTTGCCGCGCTCAGAGAGATTGACCTGGGTGGCGCATTTGCCGAGGTCGAAATTGGCCGCATCGGTGGTGCCGGTGACCATGGCATGGCGAAGCAGCACCACATGCCCGCCGTCGCGCAGCAGCGCCCAGCCGGCTTCCGTCGCATGGGCTGTGGCGGAAACGGCAAGCAACAGCAGCGCCAGCACAAATCGAAGCATCAGACATCCTTTTCGGGTGACCGGCAGGCAGGTCCCCGGTGACCGGCATATAGGGACGGCAAAGCCGGCTGAAAGACAAGCCGAGTGCAACCTGCGGCCGAGACGCCTATTTCTTCGCTATCTGCTTCTTCACCAGATCGATCTTGCGGTCGGTCAGCGGGATGGGGAGTGTATAGCCAGCATCGGTAAAGCCCTGCTTGGCGTTCTCGAAGAATTCGATCGCCTTTTGGTATTCGGCATTGCCACCGCCATAGCTGCCGCGGTTCCAGTGGACGTCGCCGAGATTGTTCTGCTCGAAGGCCCATTGCATCGGCTGGCTTTCGCGGGTGAAGACCTTGAGCGTTGCCTCGAAGGCGGCTTCGGCTTCGTCCAGATATTTGCCGGTGCGTTCGAGATTGCCTAGATTGATCAGGCTCATGCCGATGCCGTTCTGCGCGTTCGCCCAGTCGACGGGCGAGGTCTCGAAGGTCAGCACCTCCAGCGCTGCCCGGCGCGCGGCGATCGAAGCGGCCAGTTTGCGGGGATCGGCCTCGCTCATGCTCAGCCATTGCAGCGCCGAGCCTAGACCGGCCTGCGCCAGTGCCCATTGCCGCGGCGTCGTCTCGCGCTTGTATTCGCGAAGTGCATCGCGATAGGCCTCGATCGCCTCCTCGTAATGCACCGGCTTGTCGGTCACGCCGCCGAGCAGTTGCAGCGTGTTGCCGAGATTGTAGTGGGTCATCGCCCAGTCGAGCGGAAACTCCTTCTTGGTGTAGACGCGCCGTGCCGCCCGGTATGCGGCCGCCGATTGCTCAAGCCTGGCAGGATCGCGCGTGCGCTGGCCGAGCGTCTGGTAGATCGAGCCGAGATTGTTCTCCGCCGAAGCCCAATCCGTCGGAAAACGTTGGCGTGTGAATATGGTCAGCGCGTCGCCATAGGCGGCAGCCGCCTCTTCGAGCAGGCCGGTGCCGAGATCGAAACGGGCAGCACTGCTCAGCGCGTTACCCAGATTGAGACGGCTGCTCGCCCAGGAGAGCGGGAAGGTGTCGCGTGTGCGGATTTCGAGCGCGGCGCGGAATGCCGCGGCTGCCTCGTCGATTTTTGCCTTGTCGTTGCGTTGCGTGCCGAGAGACACCAGCGTGTTGCCGAGATTGTTCTGGACCATCGCCCACTGAACGGGCGCCTTTTCGCGCGTGTATTCTTCAAGCGCCAGCCGGTAGGCGGCCTCGGCCTCGGTCAGGCGCTCGCCGTCCGGTTCGCGCTCCGAAAGCGCGTAAAGCGCAAGGCCAAGGTTGCTTTGCGAGGCGGCCCAGTCCAGCGGGACTTTGTCGCGGGGCCGCTTCTCCAGCGTGGCGCGCATCGCCACCACCGCCTCATTCAGGCGTTTCGGGTCGCTCTCGCGTTCGCCGATCTTCAACAGCACATTGGCCAGGTTGTTCTGGGCCGCGGCCCAGTTGATGTCGTCCTTCTCGCGCTCGAACACGGCAAGCGAATCGCGAAAGATTTTCGCTGCCTCTTCCAGCCGGTCGGTTTCGCGCTCGCGCTCGCCGATCGTCTGCAGCACCACCGCCATGTTGTTGCGGGTGATCGCCCAGTCGCGGTTCTGCTCGCCATTGGGGATGAAGTTCAGGATGACGCGGTAGGCGTCGATAGCGTGCTGCAGCGCTTGCCTGTCGCCGGTGGCGTTGCCATGCGCGTTGAGCGCTTCCGCCTCCTGGTTCTTGTAGTTCCAGCGCAGCCTGTCGTCCCATCTCTCGACCAGCGAGAAGGCCTCGCCGTAGTCGTTGGCGGCCGACAGATAGTCGAAGACCAGCGCCGAAGCGTCGGCGCGCCTGGCATAGATCGCCGCGTCGGCAAGACGCTTCTGCCTGACCAGATCCTCTGCCCGATCGACCACGCCGCTGGCCTGCTCGACCCGGCCCACCGCCTGGTCGAGGAAGTTGCGCGCGGTGACGATGGCGCCCTGGCCGATCGCTTTGTCGGCCGAGGCGACGAGGCGGCTGATCTCGGGGTCGTCGGTGCGCAGCGCGTTGCGCTCGGAGATCATCTTCTTCAGGCGCTCGGCCTGCGCATCAAGCAGCTTTTGCAGGTCGGTGGGGTCCTCCGGCATCTTTTCGGTGCCGAGCGCCTTCAGCACGCCATAAAGCGCGTCGAGCGGCACGCCGTCCTGCAGCGAGGCCAGTTCGACCTGTGCCCGCTTGGGGTTCGGCAACTCGGCGATCGTCAGCAGCAATTGCCGCCGCTCGCCGGTGATCAGGTCGTCGTCGCCGGTCGGCTCCTGCGGTGCAACGCCGAAATAGAGCAGCCGGCGCAGGCTTTCATTGACCCATGGCCGCTGCCTTGCCTTGGTGTCGAGATAGACCTCCTCGGTCACCATGCGCATGACCGAGCCGAACTCGGTGCCCTTCATTGCCGCTAGGTGGCGCAGAAGTGCCGCTGCGTAGGGGCTGTTTTCGCCGACGATGCCGTCGAGTGCCGGCCGCCCCGGCTCGGCGGCAAAGCCGATCACCGTTCCCAGATTTTCCGTCGCGGTCGCGTTTGCCAGTGCCCTGGCACCGCGCACCGGCTCCAATCCGCCGGCGCTGATCGGGGAGGCCGAGGCCGTCGGCGCCCGGCGCAGCACCGCATCCGCCGGAAACGGGTTGGTGCGGCAGGCATCGAGCAACATGATCGTTACCGGCACGGTCGTCTTCAATTCGTCCATGACGGCGGAGATCGGCACCAGGGCCTGATCGGCGTCCTTCAATGAAGAAACGTCGGCGTCGACCGGCACCAGATAGTTTTCGCCGCCGGCCTCGATGCCGTGGCCGGAATAGTAGATCAAGGCGACGTCGGCGTCCTCTGCATCCTCGGCGAAACGCTCGAGGTCGCGCTTCAGCTTTGCCGTGTCGCGGTCGGTTACACTGCGCGCGTCGAAGCCGAGGTCGGTCAGCATCTTGGCGATGTCGCGGGCGTCGTTGGCGGGGTTGGGAAGAGCCGCTATGTGCTGGTATTTCGACTGGCCGACGATCAGCGCCACACCCTTGAGGCTCGCCGGCTCCGCGGCATGAGCCGAGGTCACCACGAGGCAAAGCATGGCGCCGACGAAAGCCGTCAGCCACGCCTGCTTGAAGAAGTGCTGATTTCCGACAAGGCCCATTCGCCGCGTGTCCCCCGACAACCCTGTATAGCGCTGGCATCCAACCATGAGCAAATTCGGGCAAGATCCGAGCGGCCGGATTGTTGGCCGGTACATTCGCGAGGGAAGGGCGATTGCGCCGCGCTCAGGGCTCGCCTATCACGGGAAAAATGTCTCCGCTTACCGAAACCGTCCTCTTCGTCTTCAGTCTCGTCGGGCTCGGCTATCTTGCCGGGTTGACCGGCTATTTGAAGCCGGCGAGCGGCGAGGGCGTATCCGAATTCGCCATCAACGTGGCAATGCCGCTTTTGCTGTTCCAGACCATGGTAAAGGCCGATTTCCACGGCGTGGCGCCGTGGTCGCTGTGGGGCGCTTATTTCGCGGCGGTCGCGCTCACCTGGGCCACCGGCCATCTGGTTGTTACGCGCATCTTCGGGCGGGACGCCCGCGCCGGCGTCGTCGGCGGCGTATCGTCGTCCTTCTCCAACGTCGTCCTGCTCGGCGCGCCCTTCATCATCGGCGTGTTCGGGCCGGCCGGGTTCGAAGTGCTGTCACTGCTCGTCTCCATTCACCTGCCGGTGATGATGATGGCCTCGATAATCCTGTTCGAGATGTTCGGCCGCGGCGGCAGCGAGCCTGTGCATCCGGTCCGTGTCGTCAGGAGCTTTCTCAGGAGGGTAATCATCAATCCGCTGATCATCGGCATACTGGCCGGGCTGGCGTGGCGCTTCACCGGTGCGCCGCTGCCGGTGCTTGCGACGCGGCTGAGCGACGCGCTGGCCGGCACGGCCGCCCCGGTTGCGCTGTTTGCCATGGGGCTCAGCCTGCGCCGCTTTGGCATCTCCGGCAATGTAAGGCCGGCGCTGGCGCTGTCGGCGCTGAAACTGTTCCTGATGCCGGCGCTGGTTCTCGGCCTGGTGTGGCTGATCGGCCTGCCGCCATTGACGGCCAAGGTGGCGGTGATGGTTGCGGCGTTGCCGTCCGGCATCAATTCCTATCTCATCGCGGTGCAGTTCAACACCGGCCAGGCGCTGGCGTCGAACCAGATGACCATCGCCACCGCCTGTGCTGTCGTGACCACTGCGTTTTGGCTGACGGTGGTCGTCCATGTTTTTGGGTAGGGTATGTCGATATTCAGGTGATGCCGGCCTGCGAATGGCGGTTTCCTGCGCTTCCGGTACTCACGGACCCGAATGTCCGCTCCGTTCCGGTTCTCGGAACCCACCCTTCTCGACTCGGCCTGACCTGAATCTCAACATACCCTGGAGCCTTGGCTGCATCGCTCTCGCTTTGGCTGGCCCAAACCCTATATGCCATCTTGTGATTGCTTGCGGGGCTTGCCCTGGGCTAAGAGCAGTGGCTCTAGCGATGCTATCGCGCACGTCCATTCACGAAATCAGCGACCGGCCCGCCAGGTGCCGAACGGAGGCGAGATCATGCTTCAGAAAACCAGCCATTTCATGCGGCAGGCCAATCTCATCAATGGCGAATGGGTGCAGGCCGATTCAGGCCAGACGATCGACGTCAACAATCCTGCCACCGGCCTCAAGATCGGCACAGTGCCGAAGTCGGGCAAGGCCGAGACCCGCCGCGCCATCGAAGCCGCCGACGCTGCTTTCCAGACATGGCGCAAGACCACCGCGCTCGAACGCTCGAAGCTGTTGCGCAAGCTGCACGACGCGATGATGGACAATCAGGACGTGCTGGCCGAACTGCTGACCATCGAGCAGGGCAAGTCGCTGTTCGAATCGAAGGGCGAGATCGGCTCGGCCGCGTCCTACATATTGTGGTTCGCCGAAGAGGGCCGCCGCACCTATGGCGACGTCGTTCCGTCGCCCTGGGCGGACCGCCGTATCCTGGTGACCAAGGAGCCGGTCGGCGTCATCGCCGCCATTACGCCGTGGAATTTCCCATCCTCGATGTTGGCCCGCAAGCTTGGCCCGGCGCTTGCCGCCGGCTGTACCGCCGTGGTCAAGCCCGCGTCGCAGACGCCTTATTCCGGCCTTGCCTGGGGCGCGCTTGCCGAGGAAGTCGGCTTCCCCAAAGGCGTAATCAATATCCTGACCGGCGCCGCCGGTGAGATCGGCGACGAGATCTGTGCCAACCCGCTGGTCAAGAAGATCACCTTCACCGGCTCGACGGAGGTCGGCAAGATCCTGATCCAGAAGTCGTCGGTGACCGTCAAGAAAGTGTCGATGGAGCTCGGCGGCAATGCGCCGTTCATCGTCTTCGACGACGCCGACATCGAGCGGGCCGTCGCCGGCGCCATCACCGCCAAGTACCGCAATTCCGGCCAGACCTGCGTCTGCACCAACCGCTTCCTGGCGCAGGCCGGCATCTATGACCAGTTCGTCGAAAAGCTGGCTGCTGCGAGCAACGGGCTGAAGGTCGGTTCCGGCCTCGAGGAGGGTGTCCAGCAGGGACCGCTAATCGATGAGAAGGCGGTGGAGAAGGTCGAGGAGCTGATTGCCGACGCTACTGCCAAAGGCGGCAAGGTCGTCGCCGGCGGCAAGCGCCACGCGCTCGGCGGCTCGTTCTTCCAGCCGACAGTGATCGCCAATGCGACGCCGAAGATGCGCTTCATGAAGGAAGAAATCTTCGGCCCGGTAGCACCGGTATTCAAGTTCGAGACCGAGGAAGAGGCCGTAGCACTCGCCAACGACACCGAGTTCGGCCTGGCCTGCTACTTCTACACCGGCGATCTCGGCCGCGCCTTCCGGGTCATGGAAGGGCTGAAATACGGCATGGTCGGCGTCAATGAAGGGCTCATCACCACCCCTGAAGCGCCGTTCGGCGGCGTCAAGGAATCGGGCCTCGGCAAGGAAGGCGGCCATCAGGGCATCGAGGATTATCTCGACACCAAATATGTCTGCATCGGTGGACTTGGTCTCTAGAAGCCTGATGCGGTAATACCGAAAACGACCCTGGGCCGCTTCGAAAGGCCAGGCTGGCATCGAGCAGCGAACTTGCGAGCATGGCAATGAAGGACGGCGAGGTTTTCGGCACGACGCAGGCGGGCGAGGCCGTCCGCCGCTTCACCATCCGTGGTGGCGGCCTCACCGCCAACATCATCGGGCTGGGTGCGATCATCCAGGATCTGCGTCTGGCCGGGCACGACGCGCCGCTGGTGCTCGGCTATGATCGTTTCGAGCACTATGAGACTGACACCGCCTTCTTCGGCACCGTCGTCGGGCGCTATGCCAACCGTATCCGCGACGGCCGCTTCACGCTTGCCGGCAAACGCTATCAGACCGAGCGCAATTTCCTCGAAAAGCACACGCTGCATGGCGGTTCGCAAGGTTTTTCGCGCCGGGCCTGGGCGGTTTCGCTGCATGGCAGGGATTTTGTCACGCTGACCCTGCACGACCCCGACGGCACGATGGGCTTTCCCGGCGCGCTCGACGTGACCTGCACCTACCGGCTGAAGATCCCCGGCACGCTCAGCGTCGAACTGACCGCCACCTGCGAGGAGCCGACGCTCTGCAACCTCACCCAGCATTCCTATTTCAACCTGGATGACGGCGGCGCCGGCGACATTCTCGACCACCGGCTGATGCTGAATGCCGGCGCTTATCTTCCTGTCGACGCCGATCTGATCCCGACAGGCACGGTCAAGCCGGTCGACGGCACGCCTTTCGACTTTCGCCAGGCGCGGCCGCTGCGCATGGAGACCGAGGGCGAACAGCTCCCCTATGACCAGAATTTCTGCCTCGCCTCGACGCGCGGGCCGCTGAAACAGGCATCATGGGCGCAGGGCGCGAATTCCGGCGTCGAGATGGAGCTCTGGACCACGGAGCCGGGTGTCCAGCTCTATACCGGCCAGTATCTGGCGCCGTCTTCGCCTGGATTGGGTGGGCGTGAATACAAGGCCTTTTCGGGCTTCTGCCTGGAGCCGCAAATCTGGCCGGATGCGCCGAACCGGCCGTATTTCCCGCAAGCCACACTGTGGCCCGGGCAGATCTACCATCACGTGACGGAATACCGGTTCAGGCTGCCTTAGGGTTGGACTGCCGCTGCCGAAGCGTACGACTCGAGCGTCGCGAACATGCCCAACGTAGCGCCTCGGGATGATAGTGTCCTGAAGGTTCTGCAAAAGCTCTGGAGAGAGAACAGCTCTTGGCCTGAGGCAACGGGCTGCCATGGCACGCTGGTGACGTTTCGACCACCGATTCCCGTGGAAGGGGAGTGCCATGACCAGTCGAGAAATAGGCTGAGCAGAGGGCGAGTTGAAAGCGTTGCTGTCGTCGGATGAGGACGGCTTTCGCAAGGTCTTGCAGATTGTGGTGCAGGAGGCTTTGGAGGCCGAGATGACGCAGGCCATCCAGGAACTTACCAAGAGCAATCAGTAACGCACTTCGTCGACCCGCAAACCGGCTTGAATGTCATTCGCGATAGTTCAGGAAATCTCCTGTCTTGATGGAAGCTCAGTCCCAAGCAGTTAGAATATGTCTTGACGACCGGAAAACTGGGAGGCGAACAATGAGCAGCGTATCTGGCGAATACCGTGCGTTGGTTGAAACTTTTCTCGCAGGGGAAATAGATGCTCCTAAGTTGGTAGAAATTTACTTAAAGAAATTTAAGAATGAGACGCGAGCCATCCCAGAGCAGGAGTTTAAGGTGATAGATGAGATCTTTGCTGGCATTGACTCATATACTTCCGATATCAGCTTGATTAGAGAGAATCCTAGATTCTATCTTGACGAAGCGCAACTGAGAGTAAAAGTTGCGGAGGCCCTAGACCGGCTCCCATAGGCTTACCGGCTGCCCGGCGGACACGCCAACGTCATCGCTGAATGCAACGCCATTTTTGCAGAGCTTGACGCACACAACTCTCGAGATCCCTAGTCTGCGGCAGAGCTTCAGCCATCTGGCGGGTATCTCAGAACCGGCTGGAGCGTTCTTTCGGCTGAGGCGACTTCAAGCCCTGACAGGAGCATGCCGGATCAGCAGGAAGTCGCGCGGCGGTCTCCAGCGCGACCCGCGAGGCTGTCATTGAGAGATTGGGCAGCACGTCCTCCTGCAGCAATTTCTGGCGATTGCGATCCATATAGTCGTTGAAGCCCGCCGTCACGAACGCGCAAGGCACGAAACACGCGCCGATCTCGCGCGACAAGGTCGCCTCAGGGGCGATGGAATGGTTGAGTACATCCGCCCCCATGCCCCGATACGCCAAGGCTTCGGCTGGCGTTGTCAGCCGGGGCCCATAACAGTGGGCAGCCACCAACTGCTGTTCGATGCCATAAACGCGGCATTCGGCTGGCCAATGACGGCGGGCCGTTTCGACCAGAACCGCCGCACATCTTGGACACACGATTTGCTTGCCCGAACAGTCAAAGCTCTGGCGGTCAGGCAACAGTGAAAACGGGGTCTGCGTCAGTTCGATGATGTCGGCGGTCACCACCATGTCGCCCGGCTGGATCGCCTTGTTGACGGCGCCAACCGTCGAGCAGGCGAGAACTTGCCGTACACCCGCCCGCATCAATACCCAGAACGCGCGGCGATGACAGGAATGGTCAATATGGTCGCGGGGATTGCCGTGCGAATACATGCACAGAGCGCGCTTTGCTCTCCCGTCGGCAGTAATCGACGCGTCGAACTCGAGCAGCTTCCAGTTGTCGGTACGACCGAAAGGCGTTTCAAAACTCATGTCGCGCCGCAAGGTACGCACACCATCGAATTCGACATCTTCCGGGAAGGCAAGCCCCCAGTTTGCCGACCCGGTGATGATGGCCAACCCTACCTGAGGGATGTCCGTCGAATGATCCGTCAGATCGTCGGCTGCATGGTAATTGGTGGGCATGTTTCCAGTCTCGGTCAGGATTTTTGGCGAAGGGTCACAATCAGGACCACGGCCACGACGATGACGGTCCACAATGTCGAGATCGCCGCAATGGTCGGATCGATCTGATCGCGCAGCGACAGGAACATAAGCTTCGGCATCGTGCTATTGCGACCACTTGCGATGAAGATCGAAATCACCGACTCGTCGAGCGAAGTCAGGAACGCCATCAATGTCGCTGACAGCAAGCTGATCCGAAGTTGCGGAACGATGATTCCGCCAATGGACCTGGCCCAGTTTGCACCGAGGCTGCGCGCCGCCTGAACCTGGTTCCAGTCAAAGCGGGCGAGAGCGGGTAGCAACACAATGCAGGCGACCGGAACGGCCAGCACCACATGTCCGACCAGCACACCGAATAGCGTTCCGATCAGATGTTGTGCGGCCAACACAAAGAAGAGACCGATCGCAAGCAGGATACCTGGGGTGATCGAGGGGGTCAGCAGGACGCTCTGGATGGCCGTAGCGGTCTTTCCGCCCAGCCGATTCATTGAAATGCAGGCGAGCAGCGCGAAGGGTACCGCGATCAACGCCGTCAACGTCCCAAGGATCAAACTCGTTCTGAGCGCGGCCATCCACGTTGCCGAGCCGAAGAAGTTCTCGTACCAGCGCAACGAGTAGGCGTGCGGCGGAAACTCGAGGAGATTCGACGCCGAAAAGGAAAGCGGCACCACCACGAGCGTCGGCAGCATCAGAAATGCCATGACAAGAGCGGCAAAGCTCCAGAGCAAAATGCGGGCGAGCCTGTTTTGCGGATAGGCTTCAAGCATGGGAGGCTTCCACGGTGTTCTGGGCCACCATACGGCGTGCCGCCAGCAACATCACACCGATCAGCGACATAAGAACGAGGAGCAGAATGCCCAGGACGCTTGCCGACCCCCAGTCCTGAAAGGTCGATAGTGTACGCTCGATCCGGGTAGAGAGCGGATTTACCTTGCCGCCGCCAAGCACCGCCGGCGTGATGAAAAAACCTATGGCGTAGATGAGGACGATGATCGAACCCGAGAAGATGCCGCCCGCCGAAAGCGGCATAATGACTGTGCGGATGACCTGCCTGAGAGTGGCTCCCATGCTCGCAGCCGCGCGAATGAGATTTGGGTCGATATCGCGCATCGCAGCATAAACAGGCAGCAGAAAAAGTGGCAGCATGTAGTGCACCATGCCGATGAGCGTTCCCGTGAAGTTGTAGACCAGCGGCAATGGCTCCGCCGTCAGGCCTGAACCGGTCAAAGCCGCGTTGATCAGGCCGTCGCGCCGCAAGAGCACGAGCCAACCATAGGTACGCACCAGAATAGAGGTCCACAGCGGCAGCATGACGAACGCCATGAGCACGTTGGCCAGCCTTGGTCTGACGCTGGCCAGAGCCAGCGCCAGAGGAGTGCCGAGGAGAATGCAGGCCGCCACCGTACCCAAGGACAGTTCGAGGGTCGTGACGAGCGCCGACCACGTCAGTCCGCTCGAAAGGACCTTCTCGTAGTTGCCGACGGTGTACTCACCCCCGGTGGTCAGGAAGGATTGCCGGATGATCCAAAGGATGGGCAGTATCGCCGCCAGTCCAACGATGAACAGCGCCGGGAGCGAAAGTGAAAGAAAAAACCGCCGCTCGCGCCGCGCATCCGCCGCGAGCGCCGGGTCCCGGACGACGGTCACGCCATCGCTCCCGGTATCGCGTGAACCTTCGCTGCCGGTGCATATGCGGTCATCCGCTGACCGGCGGCAAGCTCGGCGCAGCCGCCGGCCAGCGCTGCCGGAATGCAGACAAGAACCTCTTGCCCGCCGTCAAGCGCCAGCGTCAAAAGCCAGTTCTCGCCGCGGAACGCTTTGGCGCGCAGTATTCCTTCGAGAGCCACTCCGTCTCCCCCGACGAGCTTCGCATCAAGATGGAAGCTTTCGGCGCGGATCATCAGAGTTTCGCGTGATGCTTCGGCGCCGTCGATTCTGCGCGCTGAGCCCGGGGCCACAATGTTGGCCTCGCCCATGAACTCCGCGACGAAGCGGGTCGATGGACGATCATAAATCCGCTGCGGCGTATCTATCTGCTGGATGCGGCCAGAATTCATCACCGCAATCCGGTCAGACGTAATCAGCGCTTCGCGCTGGTCGTGGGTTACATAGATCGTGGTGATCCGTAGATGATCATGCAGACGCCGGATCTCATACTGCATGGTCTCGCGCAGGTTCTTGTCGAGCGCCGACAGCGGCTCGTCCATCAACATCACGCGCGGTTCGAAGACGATAGCCCGCGCCAATGCCACCCGTTGACGTTGGCCGCCGGATAGTGCGGCAATATTGCGCTCCGCCAGACCATCCAGCTTCACGCGGGCCAAGGTATCAAGCGCCCGCTGACGCGCCTCCGCTCTCGGTACCTTGCGCAGCACCAGCGGATACGCGACGTTCGCCAGGACATTCATGTGGGGAAACAAGGCGTAATTCTGGAATACTATGCCGATGTCTCGTTTGTTGGGCGGCAGGCGGGTGATGTCTCGATCGCCCAAGAAAAGTTTACCGGAATCCGGCCGGACAAAACCGGCCAGAGCCATGAGTAACGTGGTCTTGCCCGATCCCGATGGCCCTAGCAGCGTGAGGAATTCGCCAGCCTGAATGTCGAGCGAAACATCATCCAGTGCGACGTAGGACCCATAAGCCTTGTGCACGCTTTCGATGGTGATCGCGAGCGACTTCATGATGTGCTCCAGCCTTAAAGCGCGTCGCGTTCGACCGGCTTCACGCGACGCGCTTTAGGTTCTTGTTTTCATGCATGTCGTTGTCGCGCGCTGCACATTTTTGCGCGACATGCGTCAGAGCTGAGAGTCAGCGAGCCATCATTTCATCGAAGGCTCTTTGGGCAGCCTCGCCATTCTTGACCCACCATTCTGAATTGGAAAACACCGAAGTGCCAGCATTTTCAGGCGCGGTCGCTAGGGTCTTCAGACGGTCCTCGGGAATAAGGCCACCCTCATATGCCGCAGGATTGACTGGGCCGTAGGCAATGAAATCGGTCAGCTTGGCAACCCGCGCGGGCTGCGTCATCGCTGCGATGAGCTTCATCGCGGCTTCCTTGTTCGGCGCTCCCTTCGGCACCCCAAGACAGTCCGTGCCGATGACCGAACCCTTGAACGTGTAGTCAGCCGCGCCGCCATCTGCTTTCACGGTTTGGGCGCGTCCGTTCCAGGTAATGACCAAATCCGCCTCACCGTCTTTCAGCAACTGCGCGGACTGGGCGCCCGAGGTCCACCACACGGCGACATCTGGTTTGATCGCTTCAAGCCGCTTGATGGCGCGCTCTAGCCCTTCCGGGGTGCTGAGCACGGAATAGACGTCCGCCGGTGCCACGCCATCGGAGAGAAGCGCGATCTCGATCGAGTCTTGCGCATTGGCGCGCAACGCGCGACGGCCAGAAAATTTGGCAACATCCCAGAATTCCGCCCACGTCTTCGGCGGGTTCTCGCCATAGGTCTTGGTGTTCCACGACATGACGGTGCCATAGGAGTCAAACGGATAGCAGTAGTCGGACTTCGCACCCTCCGGCACGGATTTCGGATCGATGATCTTGTAGTCGAGCGGCTCCAGCAGCGATTGTGCGGCCGCCTGGGCACCTTCCGGCGAACCCAGGTGAATGACGTCGGTCGTGACCGCACCCGAGGTGACCTGCATCTTCAAGGCGGCCAGGCCGTCGCTTAGGGTCTCCTCGCGGACATCATAGCCAAGCTCTTTTGCAGCCGGGCCCCACATGGCCTCCTTCATGGCGTTACCATAATCCCCACCTGCGGTCGTGATGGTGACCGTCTGCGCATGAACGGGCAGGGCAGCCGAGATTGCGAATGCTGTTAAGGAAATGCGTAGCCAGGACATAGGTTCTCCTCCCCAACTTTATCAAACATCGCTCAAAAGAGCCATTATTTTGTAATCGTAACGTTACGATTGCATCTCAATGCACTGGAGTCAAGCTGCTTCCTACGGGAGTTCGATTGACCGGGATGTCGAATTCGGTAACGTTATGGCGGTCAGCAAATCAGCCGGCGCTTTCGCAAATGAAGTCGGGCGAACAATGGCCAATCTAAAGCAGATCGCCGCGGAACTTTCGCTCTCGGTGACCACGGTTTCCCGCGCTCTGAAAGATGGACCGGAAGTGCAGCCCTCGACCATAGCCCGCGTCAAGGAGGCGGCTAAGCGGGTCGGCTATTTACCAAATCATCATGGTCGCGCGCTCAAAACCGGTCGAACGCAGACGCTGACGGCCGTACTCCCGATGGAAACACGAGACCATCTGTCCGATCTGTTGAAGCTTCCTTTAATCGAAGGCATGACGCTGGCGGCGCGGCAAGCCGGTTATAGTCTGTCCATCTATTCCACCACTCCCGACGACGATCCCGTTGAGAGTGTGCAGCGGCAGCTTCAGGCGCACAGCGCAGACGGCCTGATCATCACGCGCCTGGTGTCGGCTGATCCGCGCGTCAAGCTGCTGCTGGATAAACGCATGCCGTTCGTTGCGTTTGGAAGAACCGACCTGGATATCGCGTATCCTTATGTCGATGTCGATAATGAACAGATTGCCTACGAGGCGACCCGGCGGCTCATGGATAAGGGCTGTCGACGCATTGCGCTGCAACTTCTCGTTCCGGAGGACCAGACGAGTGCTATGCGTCTTGCCGGGTATGGAAGGGCAATGGCCGAGGCCGGTATTCCGATCGACCAATCGCTGATCGGTCATGGCATGTTCACCATGGAATCGAGCGCAGGCTGGTTCGATCGCTTGCTGGCGTCATCAGATCCGCCAACGGGCTTGGCGTGCGCCAACGAACTGGGCCTTCTGGGAGCGTTGCACGCTCTCGGCAAGCGGGATCTTACACCAGGCCGCGACGTCCACATCGTCACCCGTGACAGCACGCGGCTGGCACGCTTCCTGCCGGCAAAGATCGGAGTTCATTCCGTGGATATGGCGGGTGTTGGACGCAAACTTATCGAAGTCCTGGTTAGCCGGATCATCAATCCGCTTGGGCCGGTGGAGACAGTCTTGGTGCAAGGCAGATTCGAGCCGGCCGAATAATCCGGGCTGCCATCAGGAGGCCACCTCGTCTTGAACCGGCCGGATCAGCGCCTTTGCGGCAGCTGCTCCCGCCGCTAGGATACGATCCGACAATTCCGTTCCTTCCACGGCGCGCGCGAGTTGAAGCGCGCCGATGAGCGTTGCAAACATGCCCAACGCAGCGCCCTCGGGATCGTTCGTCTGCGGCAGAGCTTCAGCTATCTGGCGCACCAGGGATTGAGCGCGCTCGGCATAGAGGGCTCGCGTTTCAGGCGGCTGCCGCGCGATTTCCGGCAACAACGCGGCCGAAGCGCAACCCTTTCCAGGATTGTCCCGGTGCTCGGCCGATAGATACGTCTCTATGGCCATTTCCGGACCGCCGGCGGCCAATGCTTCCTGCACTTCATGCGACTGCGCGTCCAAGGCCGCCGCCACGCTTTCACGGACGAGCTCCGCCTTCGACTGGAAGTGCGGATAGAAGGCGCCGTTCGTCAGCCCGGCGTCGCTCATGATGGTTGCCAGCCCGGACGCCGCGATGCCGTCAGATCGAAAACGTTCGGCGGCGACCTCCATGATCCGGCTGCGTGACGCGTCTTTTCGGCCCTTTTCGTAGCGCATGGTCTTTCTTTCCTGTCCTGCTATTGCATTATGCTCATAATCTGATATTACGACCATAATTCAATTTGTGGAAATAAGCTAGACCTCTCGAACCTGGAATATCAAAAATGAATGGGAATTCTGAAAAAACCGCAATCGTGACCGGAGCCTCCTCCGGCATCGGCCGCGCCAGCGCCGAGGCCTTGGCGCGGGCGGGTTTCACTGTCTTCGGGACAAGTCGCCGCAAGACCAGTAATGGTCCGGGCGGAGTGACCATGCTGGCATGCGACGTGACCGATGATGCGGCCGTCAATGCGCTCGTTGCCACCGTGCTCGCGCAGACCGGCCGGATCGACCTCCTGGTCAACAATGCCGGTGTCGGTCTGCTAGGAGGCGCCGAGGAATCCTCGGTCGCCCAGGTACAAGCCCTGTTCGACGTCAATCTGTTCGGCGTCATGCGAATGACCAATGCGGTGTTGCCGTCGATGCGGCGGCGCGGCGAAGGGCGCATCATCAATATCGGCTCCATTCTGGGACTGGTACCCGCGCCATACTCAGCTCATTACTCGGCGGTCAAGCACGCGCTCGAAGGCTATTCGGAATCGCTCGACCACGAGGTGCGCGCCTTCAACGTCCGCGTTTCCGTCATCGAGCCGGCATTCGTCCGCACCGTCTTCGACCAGAACGGCATCGAGCCGGATTCGCTGTTGAAGGAATACGATCGGGCTCGAGCCGGGCTCAAGGCGCTGCTGGGCGATGTGATGCCCAAAGCCGATCGGCCGGAAGTGGTGGCGGATGTGGTTGTCAAGGCAGCGACCGATGCCCGCCCGCGACGGCGCTATACCGCTGGCAACGCAGCGCGCCAGGTCAGCCTGCTGCGCCGCTTTGCCCCCGCGGGGATTTTCGACAAGAGCCTGCGCAAACAGTTCCGACTGCCGGTCTGAACAACGGCGAGCCAGAGGATTTCACGCACATGCGACTAGCAACTACGACACATTTGGCCAGGCCCTACGAAACGGAGGCGCCAAGCATGACACATAGATCCAATCGGTCGCCGCGTTCACCGGCGTTGTTCCAGGACGCGCCAACGCTCTCGATCGATGTCGGCGGCACAGCCTTTGCTTACAGGGAACTCGGGCCCAGGGCGGGCGTGCCGGTGATCCTGCTCAACCATCTGGCTGCTCAGCTGGACAATTTTGATCCGCGCATCGTCGATGGCCTCGCTGCGACCCGGCGGGTAATTGCCTTCGACAATCGCGGCATCGGTGCTTCGGGTGGCAAAACTCCGTCGACCATTTCCGGCATGGCGCGGGATGCAATCGCCTTTGTCCGGGCGCTGGGGTTCGAAGAAGTCGATCTCTTCGGCTTTTCACTCGGCGGCTTCGTGGCGCAAGAGATTGTGCTGACCGAGCCCAAGCTTGTGCGCAAACTCATCCTGGCTGGCACGGGGCCGGCCGGTGGGCAAGGCATCGACAAGGTGACGCCGCTGACGATCGTGGACATGATCAAGGGCGCGCTGACTTTTCGGGATCCGAAGTACTATCTCTTCTTCACAAGAACGCCGAATGGGCGCCGCGCCGCAAACGCATTTCTGGAACGGCTGAAGGAGCGCCGGAACAACCGGGACAAGGCGATATCGCTGAGCGCGTTCGGCGCGCAACTCAAGGCGATCAAGGCCTACGGACTCCAGGCGCCACGAGACCTGAGCACCATCCGCATTCCCACTTTGGTTGCGAATGGCGACCAGGACAGGATGGTGCCGAGCAGCAATGCCTACGATCTCGCCGGGCGTATCCCTGGGGCGCATCTGGTCATCTACCCGGATGCCGGGCATGGCGGGGTATTTCAGAACTACGCCGATTTTGTCCCGAAGGCGCTGTCCTTCCTCGAGGCTGAGGCCTTGCCGCAGGGCGGCCATGCAGCTGAAAACGTTCGGCTTGTTTCGTCCCGAACAGCAACAGACATTCTTAGAAAGTAACTGCCATGAAGGCATTCGTTGTCGATAAGTATAATAAAAAGGGCACCCTGCGGCTGGCCGAAATGCCGGAGCCGGAGCTCCAGGACAGCGATGTCTTGGTCGAGGTCCATGCCGCAGGGGTGAACCTGCTCGATTCCAAGGTCAAAACCGGAGAATTCAAGCTCATCCTGCCCTATCGCCGGCCCTTCATCCTGGGCCACGACGTGGCTGGGAAGGTTATCCGCGTGGGATCGAAAGTCAGCAAGTTCAAGGCCGGCGACGAGGTCTATGCGCGGCCGCGCGACGGCCGGATTGGACATTCGCCGAATTCATTGCCGTGAATGAGGCCGACGTAGCCTTGAAGCCCGAGAATCTCAGTATGGAAGAGGCGGCGTCGATTCCCCTGGTCGGTCTCACCGCCTGGCAGACGCTAATCGAACGGGCAAACCTGAAGAAGGGGCAGAAGGTCTTCATTCAGGCTGGTTCCGGCGGCGTCGGGACATTTGCTATTCAGTTGGCCAAGCACCTCGGCGCGACCGTTGCGACAACCGCGAGCGCGGCGAGTGCCGATCTGGTCAAAAGTCTCGGCCCCGATGTCGTCGTCGACTACAGGAAAGACGACTTCGAGAAAGTTCTGTCGGGCTACGATGTCGTCTTGAACAGCCAGGACGCCAAGACACTGGAAGAATCCCTGAGCGTGCTGAAACCGGGTGGCAAGCTCATCTCCATCTCCGGTCCACTGGATGCCGAATTTGCCAGGGAAAAGGGACTGAACTTGATGCTGAGGCTGGTGCTGCGCTTCCTGAGTCGCGGAATTCGGGCCAAAGCCAAGCGCCGTGGTGTGCAGTTTTCGTTCCTTTTCATGTGGGCGCAGGGCGATCAGCTGAGCAAAATCACCGCTCTCATCGAAGCCGGCGCGATCCGCCCGGTTGTGGATCGGGTCTTTCCATTCGAAGCGACCAATGACGCCTTGGCCTATGTCGAAACAGGACGCGCCAAGGGCAAGGTCGTCATCAAGGTCAGATAGCAGTTGCCTCGAACGCAGCCTTGAGCGTCTCGAACGGCGCCAGGGCGCCGCGCACCTGCACGACGGCGGCGGCGACGCGATGGGCGCGCAGCACCGCCTCTGCCGGGGCATGGCCGGCAAGGCGGGCTGCGAGGTAGGCGCCGTTGAAGGAGTCGCCGGCGCCGGTGGTGTCGACCGGCGCGGCGACATGCACCGCCGGAACCGATTGCAAGGTTCCGTTTTGCGCGATCAGCGCCGGTTCCTCACCGTTCTTGACGACGACTTCGCCGGCCAGCTTTCGCAGCCGTTCGGCTGTTTTCTGCGGTGTCGTATCACCAAACAGCATCTGCTCGTCGGGAAAGGTCGGGAGCGCGATGTCGGCGACGGCGAGTGCCTCGAGGATCGCGGCCTGCGCGTCCTCGCGCCGGCGCCACAGCCGCGGCCGGTAATTGGGATCGAAGGCAATCAGCGAGCCGGCCGCGCGCGCCGTGGCCACGGCCGTCAGCAGTACCTTGCGTGGAGCCTCGTCGAGGATTGCCAAAGTGATTCCGGAAAAATAGACAAGCGCCTGATTTTCAAGGCTTTTCTGCAAAGCGGCTGGGTCCGAAGCCAACTGCCTTGCGGCCGCATCGGCCCGCCAATAGGTGAAAGAACGTTCGGCGCCGGTCAGCGTGATCGCATAGAGGCCGGGGCGGGCGCCCGCTATCACCGGGCTGGCGCCGATGCCGATGCCGTTCTCGGCCAGGAACTTGATCTGGTCGCGTGAGAACGGGTCGTCGCCGAAGGCCGACACATAGGTCGCCGGCCGCTCGCCGCTCAAGGCATGCAGCGCCCACAAAGTGTTGAACGTATCGCCGGCAAAGCCCATGCGCCAGTTCGGCCCGGCCTGGCCCGAAAGCTCGAGCATGCACTCGCCGATCGAGGCGATGCCGTTTCCTGCCATGAAGCACTCCTCCGTCCTGCAATTGCGGTGCTGTAGCTTTTTGCAGCCGGCAGCGCCATGCTTGGCGACGGCGGATTCTTACACTGGGCGCGATTTCCCACAGGGGCGTGGGACGCGATCTGCCCAGCGAAACGTTATCCGCAGAACAGGAATGGGTTTGGCATCGTTATGGCGTTATCTTCTTGGGGGCCTCGGCCTGGCTGCCTTGCTCGCCGGCGTGCTGGCAATCGTCTATCTGACGGCGCCGCATGCGCCGCAACCAAGCTCGGATGTCGGCCGTTCCAAGACGACGGCGAACAAGCTGTTCGCGGCGACTTTCGAGCCCGAGAAAGGCGTCATCCGGCAGGGCGAACTGGAATCCTGGCTGCTGACGCTCAAAACCGTCGAGGGTGCGCCGGTGGAAGGTGCTGCGATAACGATTTCCGGCGGCATGCCGCAGCACAAGCACGGTCTGCCGACCAGCCCGCAGGCGACCGATTACCTCGGCGCGGGGCGCTATCGCATCGACGGCGTGAAATTCACGATGAGCGGGTGGTGGCAATTGCATTTTGCCATTTCCGCTGCGGCCGGTTCGGACACTGTCGTCTTCAATGTGGTGCTGTGAGCCACTGATGAGCCGGTTTCCCAGTCTTCTCGCGTTGGCGGTGGTGGCCGTACTTGCCGGCTGCGGCAGACCGGAGTTTTCCGATGCCGAAAAGCAGACCATCGCCTCGCTGGCGCTATCCAAGCTGCCGCCGCTGAAGCCCGATACCACCAATCGCTTCGCCGATGTGCCGGCCGCCGCGGCACTCGGCTCGACGCTGTTTTTCGACACCGGGATGAGCGGCGACGGCACGGTATCGTGCTCGACCTGCCACAAGATCGACCGGCAGTTCCAGGACGACCTGCCGCAAGCGGTCGGCGTCGGCCGCACCAACCGTCGTACCATGCCGCTGGCCGGCGTCGTGCATGATCCCTGGTTCTTCTGGGACGGGCGGCGCGACAGCCTGTGGGCGCAAGCGCTGACACCGCTCGAAAATCCGCTGGAGCAGGCCGGCAGCCGCGCCGCCTTCGCGCATTACATCAAGGCCCGCTTCGGCGAGCGCTACGAGCGCATCTTCGGGCCGCTGCCGGACCTTTCGGGCGTGCCGGCCAATGCCGGCCCGCTCGGCACCGATGCCGAGAAGGCGGCCTGGAACGCCATGCCCGCCAGCCAAGCCGAGGAGGTCAACCGCGTCTTTGCCAACATCGGCAAGGCGATCGCCGCCTTCGAGAGCTCGATCGCGCCGCCGCAGACACGCTTCGACCGCTTTGCCATCGACCTGGCTGCGGGCGCCGAGCCGAAAGGCGACGCCGCCTTTTCGCCGGAGGAAATCCTCGGCCTAAAGCTGTTCATCGGCAAGGCCAATTGCGTGACCTGCCACAATGGCCCGCGTTTTACCGACGGCAGCTTCCACAACACCGGCGTGCCGCCGGTCGCGGGCCTGCCGCCGGATCGCGGGCGCGTCGACGCGGTGGCGCAGGTCGAGGCCGATCCGTTCAACTGTTTCGGCGCCTTTCGCGACGGCGATGCCAGCGCCTGCCGCGAACTGCGCTTCATGGTCAAGACCGGGCCGGAACTCGTCCGCGCCTACAAGACGCCGTCGCTGCGCGGTGCCGCCACCCGTCCGCCCTACATGCATGCCGGGCAGTTTTCCTCGCTGGACGAGGTGGTGGCGCATTATTCGAAGGCGCCGGCAAGTGTCGAGGGTGTGTCAGAGGTCCACCCGCTGCAGCTTTCGGACCGCGAGCGCGCGGCGCTGGTGGCGTTTTTGAAGACACTGGCGGAGTGAGGGTGGCTCAGCCCGCTCTGTAGCGATCGGCTTTCTAAGTCCTTCACTCCGCCAACATTACCGCAACAGCGCTCTCCTACCGATCCTTCACTGTCTCCATCGCGACAAACGTCGAGGTCTGGGCAACGTGCGGCAGGGCGGAGATGCGCTCGCCGAGCACGCGGCGGTAGGCGGCGATGTCGGTGGTGCGGACCTTCAGCAGATAGTCGAAGCTCGACGCCATCATGTGGCACTGCTCGATCTCCGGCACCGCCTGCACGGCGCGGTTGAAGGCGTCGAGCGCGGCCGAGCGGGTGTCGGAAAGTTTCACCTGCACGAAGGCGACATGACCTTCGCCCATGCGCTCGCGATCGATGATCGCCTGGTAGCCCCTGATAAAGCCATCCTTTTCCAGCCGCTTGACCCGCGCCTGCACCGGCGTCTTCGACAGGCCGACTTTTGCCGCGAGTTCCGACATGGAAAGCCGGCCGTTGCTGCCCAGCGCCGACAGGATGTTCCTGTCAATGCGGTCCAATTGGTCTTCTGTCATTGAAATTCTGGTCAAAATGGCGGGCATCAGCCGCCATGATAGATCAATCGACCTGCGCTGTCGATTTCTTTGGACCGACTGCGATCGGGCTTTGTGCTAGCTTTGCGCCATTCGGTCCGGCGACCGCCGGCCCGCTCCCTGATGCTTGCTCTACAGGACCGTCATGCCAGCGCTCGATGCCATCCGCCAGCAGATCCGTGCCAATTACCTGCCTGACGAAGACGAGGCTGTGAAGCGGCTGGCCGAGGCGACGGGGCTTTCGGGGAAAGACCGAAAGGCGATCTCGGCCCGCGCCGCCGATCTGGTGCGGGCAGTGCGCGGCTCGTCCGATCCGCGGCTGATGGAAGTCTTCCTGTCCGCCTACGGCCTCTCGACCAAGGAGGGCGTGGCGCTGATGTGCCTGGCCGAGGCGCTGCTGCGGGTGCCCGACACCGAGACGATGGACGATCTCATCGCCGACAAGATCGCGCCGCACGACTGGTCGGCGCATGCGGGCGGCTCGAGCTCGATCTTCATCAACGCGTCTACCTGGGCGCTGATGCTGACCGGCCGCGTGCTCGACGAAGGCGAGGGCGGCATCGAAGGCACGCTGCGCGCCATGGTGCGCCGGTTGGGCGAGCCGGTCATCCGCAAGGCGGTGGCGGCGGCGATGCGCGAGATGGGCGAGCAGTTCGTGCTCGGCCGCACCATTGCCGAGGCGGTCAGGCGCGGCCGGCCGATGACGCAGAAGGGCTATCTCTATTCGTTCGACATGCTGGGCGAGGCGGCCCGCACCGAGGCCGATGCCTTGCGCTATCTCAAGGCCTATGCCGACGCCATCTCGTCGCTCGATGCCGGCGCCAACGGCCCCGACATCCGCCAGAACCACGGCATCTCGGTCAAACTGTCGGCGCTGCATCCGCGCTATGAAGTCACGCAGAAGGAAAAGATGCTGCCCGTCATGGCCGAGCGGCTGTTCTCGCTGGCGCTGGCGGCGCGCCACTCGCGCATGGGCCTCAACATCGACGCCGAGGAAGCCGACCGCCTCGATTTGTCGCTGGACGTCATCGAGCGGGTGCTGGCCGAGCCGGAGCTTGCCGGCTGGAACGGTTTTGGCGTCGTCGTGCAGGCCTATGGCCCACGCGCCGCGTTCGTTATCGACTGGCTCTACGAACTGGCGAGGAAATATGACCGCAGCATCATGGTGCGGCTGGTCAAGGGCGCCTATTGGGACACCGAAATAAAGCGGGCGCAGACGCTCGGGCTCGACGGCTATCCGGTCTTTACCCGCAAGGCTAACACCGACGTCTCCTACCTGGCTTGCGCGAAGAAGCTGTTGGCGATGACCGATCGCATCTATCCGCAATTCGCCACCCACAACGCCCACACCGTCGCCGCCATCCTGTCGATGACGACGGACCGCGATACATTCGAATTCCAGCGGCTGCACGGCATGGGCGAAGCTCTGCACGAGACGGTGCGCAAAGCCGAAGGCACGCGCTGCCGCATCTATGCGCCGGTCGGCGCCCATTCCGACCTGCTTGCCTATCTGGTCCGCCGGCTGCTGGAGAACGGCGCCAATTCCTCCTTTGTCCACCAGCTCACCGACGAGGAGGTCGAGCCCGAGGACATTGCCCGCGACCCACTCGAGACGGTGGAGAAACAAGGCCCCGCCGCCAATCCGGCGATCGTGCCGCCGTCGGCGATCTTCGGTCCCGGCCGGCGCAACTCCAAGGGTTTCGATATCACCGACACGCTGACGCTGGCTGCGATCGACAAGGCGAGGGCCGAGTTCGCCGGGCCGGAGCGCTGGCACGCCAAGCCGGTCAGCCGCGCTGCCGGCTACGGCAAGCAGCGTCCGGTCGTCAATCCGGCAAAACCTTCGGAAGTGGTCGGCACGGTCAGCGAGGCCGGCGCCAAGCAGGTCGAGACCGCCGTGCGCATCGCCGTCGAGGCACAACCGGCGTGGGCAAGACGCCCGGTTGCCGAGCGCGCCGCCATCCTCAACCGGGCGGCCGATCTCTACGAAGCGAACGCCGTCGAGTTCTTTGCACTCGCCGCCCGCGAGGCCGGCAAGTCGCTCGCCGACGGCGTTGCCGAGGTGCGCGAGGCGGTCGATTTCCTGCGCTATTATGCGGCCGAGGCCGGAAATGCCGAGGCGGGAACCGAGGCGCGCGGCGCCATCGCCTGCATCTCGCCGTGGAATTTTCCGCTCGCCATCTTCACCGGACAGATTGCGGCAGCACTCGTCACCGGTAATTCCGTTATCGCCAAGCCTGCCGAACAGACGCCGCTGATCGCTTTTCGCGCCGTCCAGCTGCTGCGCGAGGCCGGCGTGCCGGAAGGCGTCATCCAGCTTCTGCCCGGCGACGGCCCCTCGGTCGGCGGCCCGCTGACCGCTGACCCGCGCATTGCCGGCGTCTGCTTCACCGGCTCGACGGAGGTCGCCAAGCTGATCGAAAAGCAACTCGCCGAGACCGCTGCGCCCGATGCCATGCTGATCGCCGAGACCGGCGGCCTGAACGCCATGATCGTCGATTCCACTGCGCTGCCCGAACAGGCGGTGCGCGACATCCTGGCCTCCGCCTTCCAGAGTGCCGGCCAGCGCTGCTCGGCATTGCGCATTCTCTACGTGCAGAAGGACGTCGAGAAGAAGATGCTGGAGATGCTGAAAGGCGCGATGGAAGCGCTCAGCCTCGGCGACCCCTGGCGGGTATCGACCGATGTCGGCCCGGTCATCGACGACGAGGCGCAAGCGTCGATCCGCGACTACTGCACCAAAATGGGCCTGCAGGGCCGGCTGATCGCCAAACTCGAAGCACCGAAGGATGGCCGCTTCGTTGCGCCGCACGTCTTTCGGGTCAAGGGCATCGAGGAGCTGGAGCGCGAGGTGTTCGGGCCGGTGCTGCATGTCGCCACCTTCGATGCCGACGAGATCGATGCGGTGATCGCGGCGATCAACCGCAAGGGCTATGGCCTGACCTTCGGCCTGCACACCCGCATCGAAGGCCGCGCCCAGCATTTCGTCGACGGCATCAATGCCGGCAACATCTACGTCAACCGCAACCAGATCGGCGCCGTCGTCGGCGCGCAGCCGTTTGGCGGCGAGGGGCTTTCCGGCACCGGGCCGAAGGCTGGCGGCCCGCATTATCTCCGGCGCTTCCGCAAGGGGCCGGAGGCCGGCACCCATCTTGCCGAAGGCCGCAAGGTGACGGCGACCGAGCTCGCCGACAATCTGCCGGACCCGGCGTTTGGCGGCTGGTCGACGCGTCCGGATCGCGTTGCCATCCTGAGGAAACATCTACGCGGTAAGGGTGCCGCGGCCATCGGCGCTGCCGCCGCCATCGATTTCGGCCAGGTCGACCTGCCCGGGCCGACCGGCGAGGCCAACACGCTGTCGCTGTCGCCGCGCGGGCGCGTGCTGTGCCTCGGTCCCGACGCGGATACGCTGCTTGCTCAGACGATCCAGGCGCTGGCCGCCGGCAACGCGGTGCTCGCCGTCGCGCCCGGCGCGCCGGCGGCGCTATCAGCGCTGACCGGCAAGGGCCTGCCGCTGGCGGCGATCGACGGCCGGCCGGACCCGGTCGAAGCGCGCTCGCTGCGGGTCGATGTCGTGGCCTTTTCCGGCACGCCCGAGGCCGCGCGCATCGTGCGCAAGGTCATCGCCGAGCGCGCCGGCCCGATCGTGCCGCTGGTCAGCGAAGTCTATTATCCGGCCGCCTATGCGCACGAGCGCGCCGTCTGCGTCGACACCACGGCAGCGGGCGGCAATGCCAGCCTGCTGGCCGCTGCGTAGGGTTTCGCCAGGGTTCGCGTATCGCGGGCCGTGTAAATCGCTTCAGGTTTCCCCTCACCCTTACTCTCTCCCCTGAAGAACGGGGAGAGGGGTCGCCCAGCGTTGCGTCCACGCCCCTTCTTCCCGTTCTTTACGGGAGAAGGTCCCGGCAGCGGGTTGAGGGGCGGCGCCGGCTTTGGTGGCTGAGAGCGATAGTTACCTGATACCGAGCGGCACCTCGAACTGCCAAGCCGAGCGACCGGCTCCTTCCGGAATGGGAGGAAACGGAGAAGCCCGGCGGACTGCGTCGAGTGCGGCTTTGTCCAGCGCGGCAACACCCGAACTGCCCGTCAGCCTGGCCGACCGGACGCTGCCATTCGATGCGACGGTAAAGGCGACGGTAGCCGTGCCGGTGGCGCGCGTGCGTGTCGAATTGAACGCCCGCACCAGCTTAGACCTGATCTTGCCGGGATAGTTGGTGACGGTCGCATTGCCGACGCCTGATTTGCCGCCCCTGCTGGCGGTCAGGATCTTGCCGTCCTTCTTGCCGTCGGCCGCGCCGCGCGCGACATCCGTTTCGTCGCGGCCGCCGGAACCGGTCTTTCCCTTCTTGGTGTCGGCCTTGGCAAGTGCCTTGCTCGCCTTGTCGCGCGTGATCGGCTTTTCAGGCTCATCTGGTTCGGCTTTCCCGGCCGGCTTTTTCTGCGCGGTTGCCTTCTTCTTCGGCTCGGCCTGCCTGGGCTTCGGCCTGTCCGGCTTCGGTTCTTCCGCCGCGCCGACAGTCTCGGTCGTCTGAACTGTTTCGGCTGGCGCCGGGTCGGCTGGTGCCGGCGCGTTTGTCTCGGCCGGCTCGGCCGTTTCGGCTGCGCTGACTGGCGGCGGCACGGCATTGTCGTCGGCAGGCACCAGCCTGTGGGTCGTAAGAATGTCGGGCGATGGGTCCTGGCGGGCAGGGTGGACGGGTTGGGCAGGTGCGGGATCGGTGCGATCGGCAGGCGCAGCAGCTTCCGTGGCGGCCTCGCTGACCGGCTCGACCACTTCTGTTCCGGAAGCTTCGGCCGCGTCAGTGACCGGCTGGAGCGTCTCCTCCGCCGCGGTCGCCTGTGCCTCGACCGTTTCGACGGGCTTGGCGTCGAGCATGGTCACCATCGTTACGTTGGCCACTTCCGGGTCGTCTGCGGCATCGCCGGCTGCCTGCTGCGGGTCGGCGCCGAGCAGCATTTCGCCTTGCTGGTCGGCACCTTCGATCCTTGGCCGGTCGTCCGGCAGCGTGAGAAAAGCCAGCGCCACGGCTGCGTGGAGTGCGCAAGAGCAGGCGATCGCCACTGTCCAGTTGCGGCGCCGCTGCTTCTGTCGTGCCTGCCGCATTGGCTCCACAGGCACCGTAGGCAAGTTGCCGTCGGCATCGACGATATAACTGTCTTCCGGTCTGTCGCGCAGCGAAACACGCAGCGCCTCGCGCGGGATGGCGAAATCCGGATCGTCCGGCTCCGGCGCCAGGAAACCGGCTAGCGGCCACGCCACGGCGTTTCGTGCGAAGGCGGGTTCCAGTCCCAAAATTCAGACCCCGAAGGCGATGCCGGTCCTGGTCTGCGTGTTCAGCCCGCGCATGCAGGCATTCGGCTCGGCGCCGGCGCATTCCGTGGCGCTGTTGATCAACACGCGGCTGAGCTTGCCGCAATCGGTGCCGGCAAGGTCGAAACGCGTCACCTTGGTCTTGCCTGCCGGCAGCTCCTTGAAATCGAGCACGGTCAGCCGATCGACGACACCGACTTCGTTAAACAGCGCGATCTCGAATGCCGCCTTGGACAGATCGGCACCGAGATTGTTGGTGACCACGAAGGTCAGGCGGCAGCCCTTGTCGGATGGTTGCGCGCCGTTCAGTTCTAGGTTCAGCGCCGGCGCTGGCTGCTGTGTCCATGCCGGAGCCGCCGCAAGCGATATTGCCAGCACCGCGGCGAACAGACGAAGGGATGCCGTCATGCCTGTCATTGTCGTCAGCCTCCAAACCTCATGGTCGCCGCCAGCTTCAGGGTGACGCCGGGCTCGTAGACGACGCTCGTCGTCGATGCGTTCAGCGGGTTGACGTATTTGACGTCGAACAGATTGTCGGCGCGAAAATCGACCTTGAAATTGTCGGTCGCCTGGTAGCTGGCGAAGGCATTGACCAGCGTATAGTCCTTGGCCACCGCGTTGCCCTGCGGCTTGCCGTTGTATTGCACCTCGCCGCCGATGGTCAGCCTGTCCTCGAGGAAGCGAAACCCGAGTTGCCCGGTGACCTGGGAGGAGGGGACCGTGACAAGGTCCGCCCGTTCGCCTTCATAGGAGATGGTGTGGCCGTCGGTGACCGACGCCGACAGCCCGGCAAAACCCCAGGCTGCGTCATAGACGCCCTCCATCTCGAAGCCGTGAATCCTGGCCTTGGCGAAATTCTGGTACTGGAAGCAGATCGGGATGTCCGGACCGAATGGGCAGCCGCTGGTCGGGTCGAACGGCGACAACGTCACGCCGTCGATGTAGTCATCGACGTTGTTGTTGAAATAGGCCGCCTTCAGCCGCAGCGCGTCATCAGCCTCGATGACGCCATTGGTGCTGTAATTGACGCCAAACTCCACCGTCTTGCCGATTTCAGGCTTCAAATTCGGATTGGGGAGAAACGGGAAGCTGACGCCTGACGGATGATTGCCGCTGATCAGCGTCTCCGACAGCGACGGAGAACGGTAGCCTTCCGCATAGGTGCCGTAGAATTGCAGCCCGGAAAGGCCGGCGGTTTCGAAGGGCGAAACGCCCACTGTGATGCGTGGCGACAGCCGGTTGCCAGAGGTTTCGCCGACATCGCTGTCGAGCTTGTAGCTGTCGTAACGCAGCCCGGCGATGACCTCGAGCCAGTGCCAGGTGAGCTTGTCCTGAACGTAAGCGCCGGAGACGTTTCTATCGCCCGAAGGCGTGTAGAAACTGTCGCCGCCCGCCGCGCCGCCTGTCTCGACATCGTCGCCGACCCAGTCGCCGCCATAGGACAGCTCATGCGCGATTCCAACGGTCTCGAATCTCGACGTGTTCCAGATGTCGATGCCGGAAGTTCCGATATCGAATGTCGACATCGAACCCGCTGGCAGGATGATCGGAAGACCGGTGACCGGATCAAACCGGTTTTGCGCGACAAGGGTCGTCAGATCGAGCTTGGTCTTGTTGTAAGACGCGTTGATGTGGAGATCGAGCCAGCTCTTGTCTTCGTCGGTGATGTTGTAGCGGGCCGTGAAGGTATTCGCCTTCAGGTCGGCGTCGTTCACCGGCGCACTGCCGCTGGTTTCGGTCCATCGGTCGTTCGAGCCGATCCAGCCGAGCTTCAGCTCGCTGTTGTCGCTGGGGCGGATGGTCGTCTTGAGCAGCCCGCTCAAGACATCGAAGCCGGTGCCCGCTACAGTGTCGCCGCCGCCATGCCTGTAGTCGTCATAATCGCGGTAGACGATGTTGCCGAGCACGTCCCAATTCTCGTTGATCCGATAGGCACCGCTGGCGCTGGTGGTCCAGCCTTCGCCGTTGGTTTCGTAGCGCCCGGTCGCTGCTGCTGCCCAGGTCTCGTCCGACCTGAGGAAATCCTGCGCATCCTTGGTGTCAAAAAAAACGACGCCGCCGATCGCCCCGGAGCCATAGGTGTTGGCGACCGGGCCGCGGATCACGTCAACGGATTTGATTAATTCGGGATCGATGTAGAAGGTCGATTGCGTGCCATGATCCGAGCGCTGGAAATTCTGACGGGCGCCGTCGACGATGACGGAGACGCGGCCGAAATCCTGCAGGCCGCGGATGTTGATGCTGGAGCTGACACGCCTTGCGTCGGCCTGGACGGCGACACCCGGCACACCGAACAGCATTTCGTTGGGCGTCGTCGCCATGCGGCGCTCGAGCTGTTCCTCGTCGACATGGCTGGCTGACGCAAGCGATTCGATCGCCGTCTCGCCGGTGCGGCTGAGGATCAGGATCTTGTCGAGCAGCGTGGTACCCGTCGGAGCCGGCTTTGCCTGTTCGGGCTGTTGTGACGGGTCAGTCCGTTGCTGGCCGGTTGCCGGTTGGGCGGCCTGCTGGGCGCCGGCCGGTGTGGCGAGCAGCGGGATCGCCGCCGCGCCGGCCAGCAACGCGGCCATTTTGCTTGCCATAGAACCCATTTTTCTTGCCGTCGACCAGTGTGCCAGGCCGCTGCCCGCCGGCCGTCCCCAATTCGCCAACCCCATGCTGCAACTCCAAGAATCCATGTTCGATGCTGGCTGGCTTGGGGCTCGCTGGCATTTTTCATCGCGTCCGGCGCCTTAAATGTTGACTAATTTACTCCGGTATTGCACTGCTAGATAACATGACCATTCAAGTCAAGAATTGAATCGGCATTCACGCAGGCGCCGAGCCAGATGCCCGGCACAGGAAAGGGATCGAACCAATGAACACGCACAATCCCAGCGACTTTCGCTATCGCGTCCGCCGTTCCGACGAAAATTCCATCCGTTTCGACCGGGTCCAATCGGCCGTGAGAACGCTGTCCAGCAACACGCTGTTCCAGGGTGAGCACGAGATCGGCATCGAGCATCATGGTGCGCTGTATCGGCTGAAGATCACCCGGCAGGGCAAGCTCATCCTCAACAAGTAGGTGGTAGAAATGGACCAGCGCGTAAAACCCGCCCCGCACGAGATCCGGCGGGCACGGGCAGACAATCCGAAGATGCGCGAGCGTGAGCTCGCCGCCCAGCTGAGGATTTCGGAGGCCGAACTGGTCGCCGCGCATTGCGGCGACGGGGTCGTGCGCGTCGAGCCGCGTGTCAACGACCTCTTGACTGGCCTCGAAGCTGTCGGTGAGGTGATGGCGCTGACCCGCAACGAAAGCGCGGTGCACGAGAAGATTGGCGTCTACGACAAGGTCGTCACCGGCAATCACAATGCCATGGTGCTCGGCGAAAACATCGACCTGCGCATCTTCCCGAAAGTCTGGGCGCACGGCTTTGCCGTGGAAAAGCGCGATGGCGCCGACATCCGCCGCAGCCTGCAGTTCTTCGACACCGCAGGCGAGGCGGTACACAAGGTGCATCTCAGGCCAGCCTCCAACCTCTACGCCTATCAGAAACTGGTGGCCGGGCTGGAATCGCCGAACCAGGAGCCGACGGTGGCGATTTCAGCGGGCACGGCTGACGAGACCGAGACTGCGGACAATTCGGCGAGCGTCGACGATCTGCGCAACCGCTGGAGCCAGTTGACCGACGTGCACCAGTTCTTCGGCATGCTGAAGACACTGAAGATCAACCGCCGACAGGCGGTGCGCATGGTCGGCCAGGACTACGCCTGGCTGGTGGACAAGGATGTAGTGAACGCCATGTTCAACCACGCCGCTGCCGGCGCCATTCCGATCATGTGCTTTGTCGGCAATCGCGGCTGCATCCAGATCCATTCCGGCCCCGTCGCCTCGATCAAGCCGATGGGACCATGGCTCAACGTGCTCGACGAGACCTTCCATCTGCACCTGCGGACCGACCACATCGATGAGGTCTGGGCCGTGCGCAAGCCGACCAAGGACGGCCATGTCACGTCGCTGGAAGTCTATGGCGCCGACGGCAAGATGATCATCCAGTTCTTCGGGAAGCGGCACGAAGGCGAAAGCGAGCGCGAAGACTGGCGCTTTCTGGCCGAAAACCTGCCGCGTATCCCAAGCCCGACCGCAGCCTGAGGAAAAACGACGATGGTTCTTGTCTCCAGGCTGGCATCGGTCTCCAGGCCGGCGCTTGGTCCTGCGGCCGCCGTTTTCTTGGCATTCGCCACGCTGATGACGGCTCAAGCCGCCGAGGGCATCGCGACTTTCGCCGGTCGCTCGAGGATCGTGGCTATTGGTGGCTCGATCACCGAGATCGTCTACGCGCTCGGCGAGCAGGATCGGCTGGTTGCCCGCGATTCGACCAGCCGTTACCCCGAGGCGGCGCTCAAGCTGCCTGATGTCGGCTACATGCGCCAGCTTTCGCCGGAGGGTGTGCTGTCGGTCAATCCGTCGGGCATATTGGCCCTGCACGGCAGCGGACCGAAGGAAGCCGTCGACGTCTTGAAGAAATCAAGCATACCGTTCATCGAGGTGCCCGAGCGCTATGATAATCAAGGCATTCTCGAAAAGATCCACATCGTCGGCAAGGCGCTCGGCACCGAGGCCAAGGCCGATGCGCTGGCGGCCCAGACAGACGCCAAGCTGAAGGCAGCTGAAAAGCAGACCGCCTCGATCAAGGAGCGCAAGCGCATCCTGTTCGTGCTGTCGATCCAGGGCGGCAGGCTGCTTGCCGCCGGCAGCGACACCGCCGCCGACGGCATCATCAAGCTGTCGGGCGGCATCAACGCCATCGATGGCTTTGCCGGCTACAAGCAATTGTCGGACGAGGCAGTCATCACCGCCAGGCCCGACGTGATCCTGATGATGAACAATGCCGGGCCGGCCACCGCGGATGACGAATTGTTTTCGAACCCTGCCGTGGCTTCGACGCCGGCGGGTGCCGCCCGCAAGCTGATCCGCATGGACGGCGGCTATCTGCTCGGCTTCGGCCCGCGCACGGCCGACGCCATCCATGATCTCGCCGTCTCGCTCTATGGCAGCCAGGTCGCGGATTGAGCGCGATGGCCGATCATTCGATCGCCGGTGCGACGGGCATCATGGCGACGGCAGGTGACCGTTCGCGGCGTGCCTGCCTCGTCATCGTGCTACTCTGCGTCGGGCTGGTTATCGCCGTGCTGTTGTCGCTGACCTCCGGCGCGTCCGATGCCTCGGCCATCGGTGTCATGCACAACTGGCTGTTCGGCGCGTTGCCCGGCGACGCGGCGTTGAGCGCCCGCGACCGCCTGATCATCCATGACATCCGTCTGCCGCGCATCATTCTGGGCGTGCTGATCGGTGCATCGCTTGCCGTCTCCGGTGCCGTCATGCAGGGGTTGTTCCGCAATCCGCTGGCCGACCCCGGCCTGATCGGCGTTTCGGCTGGATCGAGCCTCGGTGCGGTCGCCGTCATCGTGCTTGGTTCGACCATGCTGGCGCCGCTAACTTCGGCGCTCGGCACGCTGGCTCTGCCGCTGGCTGCGTTCTGCGGCGGGCTGGCGACGACATTGCTGCTCTATCGGGTCGCGACACGACAAGGCCGGACCTCGGTCGCCACCATGCTGCTCGCCGGCATCGCGCTGGCGGCGCTTGCCATGGCGCTGACCGGCATCCTGATCTTCATGGCCGACGACCGGCAATTGCGCGACCTGACCTTCTGGCAGCTCGGTTCGCTGGGCGGCGCAACCTGGCAGAAGATCGGCTCGGTCGGGCCGGTCATCGTGCTGGCGCTGGCGGCAATGCCGTTCCTGGCGCGCGGCCTCAACGCGCTGGCGCTTGGCGAGGCCACCGCCGGCCATCTCGGCATCCCGGTGCAGCGGCTGAAATACACCGCCATCATCGGCGTCTCGGCAGCGGTCGGCGCCTCCGTCGCGGTCAGCGGCGGCATCGGCTTCGTCGGTATCGTCGTACCGCATTTGCTGCGTTTGCTGATTGGCCCGGACAACCGCTATCTGCTGCCTGCATCGGCACTGCTTGGTGCGGCGCTGCTGCTTTTGGCCGACGCCGTCGCCCGCACCATCGTCGCCCCGGCCGAATTGCCGATCGGCATCGTCACCGCGGTCGCCGGCGCACCGTTCTTCCTGTGGATACTGCTGCGTAAGCGCGGCGTCATCGACCTGTGAGAGACTGTTTGGAAACTCTACTCTGGCGGCCATCTGATGGCGTTTTTCTGCGCTTCCGGTGCTCACGGACCCAAATGTCCGCTCCGCTCCGGTTCTCGAAACCACCACCATATGACTCGCCAGAGCGAATTTCGAAACAGTCTCTAAGAGGGTTTTTATGATCGAAGCGCGCGATGTCTCGGTGGCGATCGGCGGCAAGCGCATTGTCGCCAATGTCGATTTCGAGGCGCGGCCGGGCGAAATCGCGGCCATTGTCGGCCCCAACGGTTCGGGCAAGACGACCTTCCTCAGAGCAATGTCCGGCGATCTTGGCTATTCGGGAGAGGTCACCGTCAACGGCCGCAATCTATCGGCGATGAAGCCGGTCGAGGCGGCGACGGTCCGTGCAGTGCTGCCGCAGGCGACGACGCTGTCCTTCCCGTTCACCGTGCGCGAGATCGTCAGGCTAGGCCTGGTCGGCGGGCGCTCCGGCGCCTTGCCCGGCGAGGACCAGCGCCTGCCCGAACGGGCGCTGGCTCGCGTCGACCTCGAGGGTTTTGCCGGCCGCTTCTACCAGGAGCTATCCGGCGGCGAACAGCAGCGCGTGCAGCTTGCCCGCGTTCTGTGCCAGGTCTGGGCGCCGGTGCTCGACGGCAAGCCGCGCTATCTGTTCCTCGACGAGCCGGTGTCCAGCCTCGACATCAAGCACCAGCTAATCATCATGGACATCGCTCGCGATTTCGCCAGACGCGGCGGCGGCGTGGTCGCCATCCTGCACGACCTCAATTTGACGGCGATGTATGCCGACCGGATTTTGGTCATGCATCACGGCAGGCTTGCCGCTAAAGGTTCGCCGCAACAGGTGCTCAGCGACGAGCTGATCGAAAAGGTCTTCGATTGCCGGCTGAAGGTCGGCGTGTTGCCGGCGGCAAACATGCCGTTCGTACTGCCGCAATCGGCGGCTTAGGCAATCAGAGAACTCAAGCGGCCGGCGCCCTTTGCACCAGCATGTCGATGCCGAGCAGGTGCCGCACATTCGGGCGCGCCGCCACCAGATCGGCGATCGTGTAGCGCGACAGTACCGCGAAGAAGGCGTTGAGCGCTTCGCGCAATGCCGAATTCAAGGCGCAGCTGTCGACCAGCGGGCATTCGGCGGCATCGTTCTCGAAGCACTCGGCCATGGCAAAGCTTTCCTCAGTCACCCGCACGACATCGAACAGGCTGATTGATTCGGCCGCACGGCCGAGCCTGACGCCGCCATTCCTGCCGCGCACCGTTTCGATCAGCCCGTGCTCGACCAGCGGCTGCAGGATCTTGAACAGGAAAAGTTCCGATACCGAATAGGCGGCGGCGATCTCGGGGATGCGGCTCAACCGTTCGGTGTTGGCGGCGCAATACATCAGAATGCGCATGGCGTAGTTTGTCTGACGGGTAAGCCGCATCGTGTCCTCACATAGCAGTGGTTGGCGTCAATATGGCCTATAGTTTGGAACAATTCCAGACTGGCGCTGCATAATAGATGAATTTCGGCCTCAAGTTTGCGTGCACGATTGCGCGCGCTGAAACCAGCGGCGCGCTTTCCGGGGCAGGCGGCACTAGATAAGTTCGCATACACGATCAGGAGCGGCCCATCATGTCTCGACCAGCCCCGGCATTTGCATCTGTCGCGTCCGCCCGGTTCGATGCCGATGCCAAGCTTTCGGCGCTCAGGCGCACCAAGTTCGTTGCCGCCGCAGCACTTGCGTTTTGCGTGCTGGTCTTTGCGGTGGCGAAATCGCTCGAGAGCCGGCATGCGTGGCTGGGCTTCGTCGCCGCTTTCGCCGAGGCGGCGACGATCGGCGGGCTGGCCGACTGGTATGCGGTGGTGGCGCTGTTTCGGCGGCCGCTTGGCCTGCCAATCCCGCATACGGCCATCATCCCGGAAAACCAGAACCGCATCGCCGACAATCTCGGCCGCTTCATCGAGGTCAATTTCCTGGCGCCGGAACCGGTGCGCGAAAAGCTCGCCGAGGTGGACTTTTCGGCGCTGGTCGCGGACTGGCTGGCCGACCCGAACCGCGCCGCCGATTTGTCGCGTTTCGTTGGCCGGCTGGTGCCGCAGACGCTGGCAGCGGTCGAGCAATCCGGGCTGCGCGGATTCGTCACCAGCCGCATGCTGGAGCAGATCGAGAAGGTACCGCTGGCGCCGCTTGCCGCCGAGCTGCTGTCGGCGCTGACCGACGATCGCCGCCACCAGAAATTATTCGACGAGTTCACCAAGGTGGTCGGCCGCTTCCTGAGCGACGAGCAGGCGCTGGCGACGATGCGCGAGAAGATCCGCGAGGAACTGCCGTCGCTGTTCAACCTGTTTCGCGCCGACGCCTATCTGTTGAAGAAGATCGTTGCGTCGGCCGGCTCGCTGCTCGATGAGGTGCGGGCCGATCCGCACCACCCGATGCGAGCCGAATTCGACCTTTTCGTCGAAACCTTCGTCGAGCGGTTGAGGACATCCAAACAATATGCCAGGCGCGCCGAAAAGCTGAAGCGCGATTTCCTTGCCCGGCCGGAGCTCAGCGCGTTGGCCGGCGATATGTGGGACAGCCTGCGGCTGTTCATCGAACAGGACGCCAAGGCGCCGAATTCGATGATCCGCGACCATCTCGCCACCATGTTCGTCGAGGTCGGCCGCCATCTTGCCGACGACGCGCAGATCAGGGCCGACATGAACCAGGGCTTCATCGTGGCGCTGGCCTCCTTCGTCGAAAGCCAGAAAAGCGGCGTGTCGAAGTTCATCGCCGACCAGGTCAAGCGCTGGGACCTCGCGCAACTGACAAGGCTTATAGAAATGAACATCGGCAAGGACCTGCAATATATCCGCTTCAACGGCATGATCATCGGTGGCCTCGCCGGGCTCGTGCTCTACATCGCCGAACGGCTGTTTCTCGTCGGCTGACTCGTCCGAATGGACCGCTGAGCTTCGCTGCACTATCTTCGGTGCAGTGGCGGCGTTCACGGCAACAGGGGGAGAGAACCAGCATGGCAAAACGACCGGAGTCTGAGTCCTTCATCGACATGTTCGGCAAGTTCGGCCGCGACCTGAAGCTGCCGAATGTCGACGTCGAGGCGATCCTCGCCCACCACGCCAGGAATCTGGAAGCGCTGGAGAAGTCGGCCCGGGCGAGTGCCGCCGGAGCGTCGGCGCTGTTGTCAAGGCAACGCGAGATGCTGCAGGACACACTGCGCGAAATCACCGACATGGCACAAAACTACCGAGCGCCCGGCACTCCGCAGGAAATGATGCAGAAGCAGGCGGCGTTCGCCAGGAAATCCTTCGAGACCGTGCTGAAGAATGCCGGCGAGATGGCCGAACTGGCGAGGGCGTCCGGCACCGAATCGATCGAAATCCTGCGCAGCCGCATCAAGGAGGCGATGGAGGAGATCCGCGCCGGCCATCATAAGGGGTAAGCTGTTCCCCGGCAGCACGCTTGCCGGCAGCGAAGACCGGCGGTTCGCGGCCGAAGATTACGGGCTGGAATCGCACTGGCGAATTGACACGGGGGGCCGGTCGTGGTCCGGAACAGGCAAGCGATCGGGAAAGCAGGAATGACGCAGATACGGCCGAGGACGCCGCCGACCTTCGAGCAACTCAGGGCGATGGCCGGGCAGGAGTTGGGCGTTTCGGACTGGACGTTGGTCGATCAGCACCGCATCGACCAGTTTGCCCAATGCACTGGCGATCATCAATGGATCCATGTCGATCCCGAACGGGCGAAGCGGCAAAGCCCGTTCCGAACGACGATCGCGCATGGCTATCTGACCCTGTCGATCATCGGCGCGCTGGCGCTCGAGATGGGCATCGTGCCCGAAAACACGCAGGCCGCGTTCAATTACGGTTTCGACAAAGTGCGTTTCGTGGCGCCGGTCAGGGTCGGCTCGCGAATCAGGCTGCGCACCACGCTGTTGTCGATGGAAGACAAAGGTCCGGGGCAGTATTTGATGAAGGCCGCCAATACAGTCGAGATCGAAGGCGAGCAAAAGCCGGCGCTGACCGCCGAGACGCTCGTCATGCTTTATGCACGCCGCAAGCGGGCAGGGGCCTGAGGGCACAGCCTCAGGCCAGCAGGCTTCCGGCAGCGCAATCAACGCGACATCGCCTCTTCAAGCGCCCTGAAAATCCGGTCGTCGCCCGATTGGGCGACGTTGAAGCGCATGTAACGGCTGGCCGAAAGGGACAGGCTGAACGCATTGCCGGGCGCAAGCACGACGTTGGCCGACAAAGCGTGACGGGCGACGTCCGCGGCATCTATTTCCTCCGGCAGCCTGCACCATAAAAACATGCCGGCCGGCTGATCTATCCACGGCACGATGCCGATTGCTCTGAGCCGAGTGCCGGTTTCTTCCATGGCGCGCGAGAGCCGCGCGCGCAGCAGATCGACGTGCTTGCGATAGAGGCCGTCCTTCAGCAGCGTCAGCACCAGTTCGGATGCAAGTCGCCCGCTGCCAAAGGATGTGGCAATCTTGAGATCGGTCAAACCTTCCATCCAGTCGCGAGGAGCGGCGATGAAGCCGCAGCGCACCGATGCCGACAGCGTCTTGGAAAAGCTTCCGATATGGATGACCCGGCTGAGGCCGTCGAAGGCCGCCAGCCTGGGGGCGGGCGTGTGTTCGAAATCGGCGAAGATATCGTCCTCGATGATCGTCAGCCCCGACTGATCGGCGAGCTTCAGCACCCGATGGGCAACGACCGGGGACAATATCGCGCCGGTCGGATTATGGAGCGCCGAATTGGTGATGTAGAGGCGCGGCCGGTGCTCGTTCAGCGCCTGCGCGAACAGTTCGATGTCCGGCCCCGAGCGCGTGTAGGGGACGCTGATCACCTTGGCCTGATGGGCGCGCAACAGGGCATGGAAGTTGAAATAGCAGGGATCGTCAACCAACACCGTGTCACCCGGTTCGAGCAGGAACCGGCACAGCAGGTCGATCGCCTGAGTGCCCGATGCCGTCAGCATGATCTGTTCCGGGGACGCTTCGATGCCGTGCTCGGCCATGCGCCGCGCCAGCAGGTGTCGCAACGCCGGCAACCCGAGCGGCGTGCCGTAATCGGTCAGCGCTGCGTCGTCGGCGCGGGCCATCGTCCGCAGCGCGCGACGCAATCCGGCCTCGGGCATCCATGACGCCGGCAACCAGCCGCAACCCGGTTTCAGGACGCCGTCGCCGGCTTCCAGCGATTGGCGCGAGACCCAGAGCGGGTCGACAGCACGGTCAAGCCTGGGGCCGATCTCGGCCAGCGACAGCGGAGCCAGCGGTCCGGCGGCATAGAAGCCCGAGCCTGGCCGCGAGCGGATCATGCCTTCCGCCGCAAGACGTTCATAGGCTTCGACCACGGTGGATTTGGAAACCTGCATGGCCTTGGCGAAAGCCCGGATCGAAGGCAGCCGCATTCCCGGTGTCAGGCCGCGCGAGGCGATCCTGTGCCTGATCGTCGCCATGACGCTTTCGACAAGCGTCCGGCTGCCTTCATCTGTTGTCGTCTGCTCGTCCATCCGTACTGCTCGCCCCACCATGACAGTTTTGTCAAACTGTACCTGATTGTCTCTGGCGGAGCCATACGCACGGCCCGATAGAGGGCGAAATCAGCGGGGCATCTATGGACAAGGCGGCGAGTAGCTGGGCGGCGAGCAGTTGGGCGGCAAGTGGCTGGGTCAACGGGTTCATCGGCGTGCTGATCTTCAGCGGTTCGCTGCCGGCGACGCGCGTGGCGGTGATGGATTTCGATCCGGTGTTCGTAACGGTCGCCCGTGCGGCTTCGGCGGGCATCCTCGGCCTGGGGCTGCTGCTTCTCTTTCGCCAGAAGCGCCCGGAGCGGCGAGATCTGTTCCCGCTGGCGATCGTGGCGCTTGGCGTCGTGGTCGGCTTTCCCCTGCTGACGGCGCTGGCGCTCAAGCACATCACGTCGGCTCACTCCATCATTTTCGTCGGCCTGTTGCCGTTGGCGACCGCGATCTTCGGCGTGGTTCGAGGCGGCGATCGCCCGAAGCCGGCGTTCTGGCTGTTCTCCTGCCTCGGCAGCGCCCTTGTTGCCGGTTTTGCAGTCACGCAAGGCCTGTCGGTCTCGCCGCTCGGCGACATCCTGATGCTGGCCGCCATCATCGTGTGCGGATTGGGCTATGCGGAGGGAGCGGCGCTGTCGCGCAAACTCGGCGGTTGGCAGGTGATTTCGTGGGCGCTGGTGCTGTCGCTGCCGGTCATGCTGGCGCTGACGTTCATCACCATGCCGCCGTCGCTCGAAAGTGCCGGCAGGGGCGCATGGATAGGCTTGGCCTATGTTTCGCTGTTCAGCATGCTGATCGGTTTCGTGTTCTGGTATCGCGGCCTGGCGCAAGGCGGCATCGCCGCGGTCGGGCAGTTGCAACTGCTGCAGCCTTTCTTCGGCCTTGGGCTGGCGGCAGCGCTGCTGCATGAGCAGGTCAGTCCCGCCATGATCGCCGTCACCGCCGCCGTCGTGCTTTGCGTCGTCGGTGCCAAGAGATATGCAAAATAGGTGCGCCAGCACACTCTTGACTCGATACAATCGCGTCCAATTGATACCAAGAGCTGCCGACCTGGCGGAATGACGTCTCGAGGTGCCGAGTCGGCCAGAGTGGCACAAGGCGCGAGGTGGCCTCACGTCGGCGTGGCGGAAAAAGGGATGATTTTGGTGCCTGGGGTCCAGAAGATAGTTTTGTCCTCCGGCGGCGAGGTGGCCGTCCGGACGGCTGGTGACGCTTCCAAGCCCGCGCTCGTGCTGCTGCACGGCTTTCCTAGCTCTTCGCGGACGTTTCGCGACGTGATCGCGCCGCTCTCCGGCAGCGCCTATGTCGTGGCGCCTGACCTGCCGGGCTTCGGCGCGTCCGATCTGCCGCCCGAGCCATCGTTCGACATGCTGGCCGGCGCGATTGAAGAGCTGCTCTCGCGTCTCAACGTTGGCCGCAGGTTTCTTTATCTGCATGATTTCGGAACCCCGGTAGCGCTTCATCTCGCCATGCGCGCGCCGGAACTCGTCGAAGGCCTCGTTATCCAGAATGCCAATGCCCACCGCTCCGGTTTTGGTCCGCAATGGGCAGACACATTGGACTTCTGGGCTGCGCCGAATGCGGCGAATGAGCAGGCCGCCACCGCCCATCTGACCCTCGAGGGAACCCGCGACCAGTATGTCGCCGGCCTGCCCGGCGAGATCGCGGCGCAGATCGATCCAGGTGGTTGGATTGAAGACTGGCGGGTCATGTGCCTGCCGGGACGACTTGATCTGCAGAAGGCGCTCATTGCCGACTACGGCCGATATGTCGACCGGTTCGGGGAGGTGGCTGATTATCTGGCGAAGCATCAGCCCCGAGCGATGCTTCTTTGGGGTCGCCACGATGCCTTCTTCGACATTGCAGAGGTTCAATCCTGGCTTGTGGATCTTCCCCGGATGGAGGCTCACGTCTTCGACGCAGGACATTTCCTCCTGGAGACGCATGCGCTCAAGGCTGCTGAACTGATGCTGGAGTTCGTCGCCGGCGGCTCAGCTAAGCGCGCTGGCCGCGGCGACCAGAAATAGTCGAAAGGATCAGCGCCGCCACTACCAGGGCCGTCGCCACCTGGAAAGTGACCTGCATCCCTCGTGCGGCTGCCGCAGGTGCTAATATGGCCAAGCCAGTTCCTTCGCTTCCGGCAGCCGATGCGAAGGCAAACACCGCGCCCATCACCGACGCACCGGTGATCAGGCCGAGATTGCGCGACAGATTGAGAAGGCCGGAGACGACGCCGCGCTGGTCGGGTGCCACGCCGGTCATCACGGCTGAATTGTTGGAGGTCTGAAACAGGCTGTAGCCGGTGCAGACGATGATGATCGGCACGATATAGCCGGCAATACCGAATTCCGCCCGCGACAGAGCAAAAGTACCAATAGCGAGATCGAACAGGCCGACGATCGTGATCCGGTGCGCCCCGAAACGATCGACCAGGCGTCCGGCCGGCAGCGCCGCCAGTGCGGTAACCAGAGGGCCGGTCGACAGAACCAGCCCGACCATGGCTGCGTCCAGTCCGAGCGCACGCGACAGATAGAACGGCGCGACCACCAGCGTCGCCATCATGACGGTGGCGACGATCAGGTTCATGGCGAGGCTTGCGTTCAACGCCTGATCGCGGAACCTCGCAGGTTGAATCAAAGGGTTCTCGGTCCTTGTCTGCGCAATGACGAACAGCAGGCCAGCCACGGCGGCGGCAATCAGCAAACCGGCATTGAGGAAACCAAAACTGCCGCGCCCAAGCGTCATGGCGAGCGCATAGGCGGCCAGCGTCAGAGCAAGTAAGGCCGTGCCGATCCCGTCGAAACCGCGCCGATCTGGCGTCTTTTTTCCGGCCGGCAGGACGCGCCAGGCGAGCGCGAAGGCCAGCGCCCCCAACGGCAGATTGATGAGGAAGATCGCGCGCCAGCCGAGGCCGGCGATCAGCAATCCGCCAAGCGAGGGGCCAAGCGTGGTGCCGATCGCCGACATGGCGCCGAGCAGGCCCATGGCGCTGCCGGTTTTTCCCCGGGGGACCGTGTCCGCGACAAAGGCCAGCGTCAGAGCCATCATGACAGCCGCGCCGAGCCCCTGTGCCGCCCGTGCGGCGATCAGCAGCCAGAGCGTCGGGGCAAGCCCGCAGAGCACGGATGCGAAGGTGAACAGGGCAATGCCGCCGAGCAATAGCGGGCGGCGGCCGAATATATCGGCGAGCCGCCCGGCGCTGACGATCAAGGTGGTTATGGCGAGCAGATAGGCAAGGACGACCCATTGCACGAGCTGGAACGATGCGCCGAACGCTTGCATCAGCGATGGCAGCCCGACGCTGGCGATGCTGGTGGCGAGCGACGACAGCAGCGTTGAAAGCGACAGGCTTGCCAATGCCCATCGGGTCGAGCGTGCGCTCACCGGGGCAACTTTGTCCCAGGTCTTTTCAGCGGTCGATGCCAAGGTGAACTCCTTTGCCGTCAGCCCCAAATCGGAGCTGTCGGAGACTATTCCCTCGCATGATGTGGCGGAAGGCGCAGTATTTGCATCTTATTCATGCATAAAACGCCACATCACGCCGAGCTGTGCTATGGTCGTTCCATGTCGTCGCCAGATCTCAATCTGCTTGTCGCCCTCGATGTGCTGCTGACCGAGGGCAGTGTGGCGCGCGCGGCCGGGCGGCTGCGCCTCAGTCCCTCGGCGATGAGCCGGACGTTGGCGCGGTTGCGCCAGGCGACAGGCGACCCATTGCTGGTTCGGGCTGGCCGTGGCCTGGTTGCGACACCGCGCGCCCTCGAATTGCAGCAGCAAGTGGGCCGCGTCGTGCAGGATGCGGAAGCGCTGCTGCGTCCGGCCAGGCCCCTCGACCTCTCCGCTCTCGACAAGGTCTTCACGCTGCGCGCCAACGAAAGTTTTGTCGAGGAGTTCGCACCGCGTCTTGTGACCCGTGTCGAAGCGGATGCGCCCGGCGTGCGGCTGCGTTTTGCGCCGAAATCCGACAAGAGCGACATGTCGTTGCGCGACGCGGCGATTGATCTCGAAATCGGGGTTGCCAGTGAGACGAGCCCTGAAATGCGCATTCAGGCGCTGTTTCGCGACCGCTTCATCGGTGTGGTGCGAACGGGACATAAACTGAGCGAGGGCCCGGTGAGCCCGGAACGTTATGCGGCCGGTCGCCACATCAGCGTGTCGCGGCGTGGCCGCGAAAAGGGCCCGATCGACGAGGCCTTGAAACTGCTGGGTCTCCAGCGGACGGTTGCGTGCATGGTTTCCAGCTTCTCGGCCACGCTCGCCATGGCGCGCGCCTCCGATCTGATCGCCAGCGTCCCCGAACGGCACACGCTGGGCGCGCGCGCAGGCATGTACAGCTTCCCGTTGCCGGTCGATATCGAGGAGGTCACCATTTCGATGCTCTGGCATCCGCGGCTCGATGGCGATCCGGCGCAGCGCTGGCTGCGAGCCTGCGTGCGGGAGGTCTGCGCGTCGTTTCGTTGATCCAGAGTCGGGGCGTGATCTAGAATCTGGTCACCACGCCGATGCCGATGCCTTCGAAGCCGCCCATCGCCATCAAAGCGGCCGGCGCTTCCTCGAGGCTGATCTTCTTGCCGACCAGGAGTTCGGGTTTGAGCTTGCCGGTGCGGATCATCTCCATCATCGCCTGGTAGCGAAACGCCTGCATGCCGTGGCTGCCGCGGATTTCGAGCTCGAATGCGATCACCTTGTCCATCGGAATCTGCGGCCTGGCATGGTCGCCGAGCATCAGGCCGACCTGCACGTGGCGCCCGCGGCGGCGCAGGTTCGCGATCGAATTGAACGAAGTACTGGGGTGGCCGAGCGCGTCCATCGACATATGCGCGCCGCCATTGGTGATCTGCTTGACCGCCTTGACCACGTTGGGCGTCTTTGCCGCGTTGATCGTCGCCACCGCGCCGATCTTTTTGGCAAAGTCCAGCTTCTCGTCGGTGAGGTCGATGGCGACGACATTGGCGCCCATGGCGCTGGCGATCATGATCGCCGACAGGCCGACGCCGCCGCAGCCATGTACGGCCACCCATTCGCCGGGAGCCACGCGGCCCTGATCGACGATGGCGCGGAACGAGGTGACGAAGCGGCAGCCGAGGCTGGCGGCGGTGGCGAATTCCATCTCGTCGGGCAAGCGTACGAGATTGGTATCGGCATGGTCGATGGCGACATATTCGGCGAACGACCCCCAGGCGGTGAAGCCGGGCTGGAACTGGTGCTCGCAGACCTGGTGGTTGCCCGACGTGCATTCGAAGCAGCGGCCGCAGCCGACGGCAAACGGCACGGTGACGCGCTCGCCGCCCTTCCAGCGGGTCACCTGGTTGCCTGCGGAGACCACGACGCCGGCCAGTTCGTGGCCCGGCACATGCGGCAGCCGGATGCCGTCGTCGTGGCCCATCCAGCCATGCCAATCGCTGCGGCAGAGGCCAGTCGCCTCCACCTTGATGACGACGCCTTCCGGCGAAGGCGTCGGATCCGGCACGGTCTGAATCGTCGGCGCCTCGCCGAATTTTTCGAAGACGACGGCTTTCATGACAAGGCTTTCATAAGTTTCAATTCACCAAGGGCGCATTCGTCAGGCGGTTGTTCGGAGTTAGCTTGATGCCGGCGGCGTGTCGAGAAGCGGTTGCCGCTTTCGAAACCACTCGCTCGCTTCAGTATCCCACGGCCAGATGCCTTCGGTCGTAGGATAGATAAGCTGCATAACCCTGAAGCCCAGGCCGTCGTAGAACCAGATGTCCCAACCGAAATGTTCAGGGTAGTGCTCAACATGGACCGAGCCGAACTGACAGTCGAAGCCGCCTATGAAACCAGACGATCGCTGCCCGATGCGGAAAATCTCGCCGTTGCACACCCGTCTGCAGTATTGGTTGATGACAGACTGGGAAAGCTCTGGCTTCAGCCCGACAACGACCAGTTCAGGAGCATTGAAATTGTGCTCTATCCCAACCGAGTAGCTGAAAGGCGGATGCTCGCCTTCTTCCAGCACATACAGAATGTGGCAGCCATATTCTTCGATGTCGGCGAGCGTTTTCGCTTCATCTGGATCTTTGGCTTCTCTATTCGGCATCGATCTGGTTCTCCGGCGCGGCCTTCTGGAACCCCGGCAGCGCCATGCAGGCGGCATTGATGCGCGAGATCGTCGGGTAGGGCGTCATGTCGACGCCGAAGCGGGCATTGCTGGTGACCTGTGCGACCAGGCAGATATCGGCCAGCCCCGGCGTGTCGCCATGGCAGAATGTCTTGGTCTCGGGCGAGGAAGCCAGAATCTTTTCAAGCGGCTGGAAGCCTTCGTTGACCCAGTGCCGGAACCAGTTGACGACATCCTGGTCGCCGGCGCCGAACAGCGTGCGCAACGAGGTCAGCACGCGCAGATTGTTCACCGGATGGATGTCGCATGCGATCATCTGCGCCAGCATCCTGACGCGGGCGCGGCCAGACGCATCCTTGGGCAGCAGCGGTGGCTCAGGGGTGGTCTCGTCAAGATATTCGATGATCGCCAGCGATTGCGTCAGCAGCGTGCCATCGCTGAGGACCAGCGCCGGCACCAGCCCTTGCGGATTGACCGCGAGGTAGGCGGGATCCAGATGCTCGCCGTGGCGCAAATGATGCGGCACGTACTCGTAGGCCAAGCCCTTCATCTCCAGCGCGATCCGCACCCGGTAAGAGGTCGAGGAACGGTAGTAGTTGTGAAGGACGATATCGCTCATTGTGTCACGGGCTCGGTTGGCCGATGGTCAGTTCGATTTCGCCGATGCCGTCGACGCCGCCGGTGATCTTTTCGCCCGGCCCAACGGCGCCGACGCCGGCCGGCGTGCCGGTGAAGATCAGGTCGCCGGGCCTAAGTTCTACCGCCTCGCTGCAAATCGAGACGATGTCGGGAACCGGCCAGATCAGTTCGGCAAGGTCGCCGTCCTGCCTGATCTCGCCGTCGACCGCGAGCCAGATGCGGCCCTTCTCGGGATGACCGGATTGTTGCGCCGGGACCAGCGGGCCGCAGGGCGCTGAACGGTCGAAGGCTTTCGACCAGTCCCACGGTCGTGCCGCCTTTTTCGCCTCGTCCTGAAGGTCGCGGCGGGTCAGGTCGACGCCGACGCCGTAACCCCAGACATGGTTCAGCGCCCGCTGGCGCGGGATGCGAAAGCCGGTCTTGCCGATCGCGACGACCAGCTCGATTTCGTGATGCAGGTTTTGGGTCAGCGGCGGGTAGGGGATCGTGGCGCCCGAACGGACTACCGCGTCGACCACTGCGTCGCCCGGTTTGGTGAAGAAGAAGGGCGGGTCGCGCTCGTCATTGCCGAACTCGCGGGCATGGGTGGCATAGTTGCGGCCGACGCAGAATATGCGGCGCACCGCAAAACGCTCCGGCGAGCCGGCGACGGCCACCGACGGGGTTGCGGGCAGGGGAAGGACGAAGCCGGTCATGCACTGTCTCTGTTCAGTGGATCTGTCGCCGGCACATTCGGCCGATTTGGGCAAACGGGCAAGGCATTGGATGGCGGAGGAGCAGGCCTGCCGCACGGTGCCGCGGAAATCGTCGGTCCATTCTGCTTTAGCCAGCCAAGATGGCAATGTACTATTTGGCAATAAGCTGGCCATGGTTGCCGGACTATTCTAGACCAGACCAGACCGAACCGAAGTGAAGCTAATGACCGCAGTCAACGATCGCGCCCGGTTCCTCATCATCGACGACCATCCGCTGTTTCGCGAGGCCCTGCACAGCGCAGTGCAGATGGCCTATCCGGAGGTCGACACGGTGGAAGCGCGCTCGATTGCCGAGGCGCTCGAGCTTCTGACGGATGCCAAGCCGTTCGACCTCGCATTGCTCGATCTCAGTATGCCCGACGTGCATGGCTTTGACGGGCTGCTGCAGCTCAGGACGCGTTATCCGCGCCTGCCGGTCGTCATCGTCTCCGGCTATGAGGAGCCGAAGATCATTTCCGAGGCGCTGTCCTACGGCGCGGCCGGCTTCATCCCGAAATCGGCACGCAAGAGCGATCTTGCCGCGGCCATCCGCTCGGTGATGGAAGGTGCGATCTATGTTCCCCAGACCTATGAGGGCCGGCCGCCCGACGCCGACAGCACCGACCGCGCCGAGATGGTACAGCGCCTGGCCACGCTGACGCCGCAGCAGCTCAAGGTGCTGCAGATGCTGCGCCAGGGCCTGCTCAACAAACAGATCGCCTACGAGCTGCAGGTCGGCGAGACCACGGTCAAGGCGCATGTCTCGGAAATCCTGCGCAAGCTCAACGTCTACAGCCGCACCCAGGCGGTGATCGAGGTCTCGAAGCTGGACAATGCCGAGCTGTTTCGCGATCCGGCGGGGTTTTGATCGCACGGAGGTGGCGCGTCTTCTGGTTGGCCGATCGGACGATGACATTGATGACAAATACGGCTGTAATTATTGTCGATCCTCGCTCGAGAGTGACGGCAGCCAACCAGAGCCTTCTGAGCATTGATTTCGGACGTCGACAAAAACGCCGCCGCCACAATTTTCCAAAGAGGAAACTGCTGGCCGCTGCCTCCAATTAGCGATCGAGCGATGATATTGGACGCTCGCTCAAACGGTTCGTCTAAGAGGATGAAAAAGCGGAAAAAATCTCTCACCTCGCTGAGAGGGTAGGAGTCCTTGCTCGTCTCCAAGAGCCACAGACCATGATCGTATCGCAACTGGAATTCTTGCACTGCCTACAAACCCTCAAAGTGAACAAGGACCAATATGCGAAAATCCAATAACGAGCGTTCGTCGTGTCCATTGTATACATGGAACACCTGATCCCTTGCGCAAAGCTACCGCCTCTGAGACGTCAAGCCAGCACATGCGCCAGCACGCCGCGCAGTCGCGCCGGCTTCAGCGGCTCATGTCGCAGAAAACCGCAGCCCCGTCATTCCATGCGACTCATACATGTACTTGAATTTATCAGAAACAATTATATGGAATCTCGTCCCGAAGTTGTCATTCAGGCGAAAAATATCAAACTCGGTCGAGAAACCATCAACGAGCCTTAGCTGATCAATGCGGTATATGTCTCCGTCTTCAAATGTTTCGAAAATAGACTCGGAAAAGTCGAACCCTTTTATCTCCTCCATGGGTACATATATTTTCAAGTCGCCCCTATCCGTCTTGGACGTATAAAAGAGGTGCTTGCTTCTCGAAACAATCGGACCAAACGCCTCGAATATCTCGCGCTTTGCAAACAAGACGCCTGGATGAGAGCTTGGTACGAAATCCGAGATAGGCAGCGGCCGCTCGTCATCAAAGCGAAAAAGCAACTTACTTTTGTCGACAGGCCCAGCCTCCTCCATCTCGAGGAAAGCCTGGGATCCATTTGTATTTCCGTCGTCGACGAGAATACAGTAGTCTCGGGCGTTTTCTTCTATTCTCCAATGCATCCTTGGCCTTTTCAAAATTTGGTACTGCCTGAAGCAGTTCGCCCATGCCCTCAGATGGGATCAAGCCAGCAGATGCGCCAGCAGCGCCCGGAGCTGCGCGGGCTTCAGCGGCTTGCGCATCAGCTCGATGCCAGCGGCGCGGGCGGCGTTGGCGACGGTCTCCGAACCGTCGGCGGTGACGATCAGCGCCGGCACGGCGCGGCCGAGATAATCACGGACCTCGGCGATTGTGGTGGTGCCGAGGTCGCCGCCGTCGAGATGCTGGTCGGCTATGACAATATCTGGCAACCAGTCGGTATCGCCAAGCAGGTCGAGCGCGTCACCGGTCGAGGTGGCGGGACGTACCAGGCATTGCCAGCGCTCGAGCAGGGAGGTCATCGCCTGCAGCACCTCGATGTCGTTCTCGACCAGCAGCACCCTTGTGCCGAACAGACCGTACCCGCGCGGCCGCTCCATGTCGACGGTGCCGGCGATTGGATCGGCCGTGTCGCCGATCCCGACCGGAACGTCGATATGGAAAATCGTGCCATGTCCGACCTTCGACGAAAACGTGACGGGATGGCCGAGTGCCGCGGCGATGCGGCGCACGATGGCCAGCCCCAACCCCAGCCCGCCGGCGGCAAGCCCGGCATCCGTGGGGATCACGCCCCGATGGAATTCCTCGAACACCGCCTCGCGCTGGTCGTCGGGGATGCCGCAGCCGGTATCGGCGACGTCGATGCGGATCGTGTCGCCGCGATGCCTGGTGCCGACCAACACGCCGCCCGAGCGGGTATAGCGCAGTGCATTGGACAGGATGTTCTGCAGGATGCGGCGCAGCAAGGTTCGGTCTGAACGAACGAGCGCATCGACCGGCCGGAACTTCAGCGTCAGCCCCTTCATCTCCGCGACCGGCTGAAAATCCGAGCGCAGAGACGAAAACAGCGTCTCCAGGCTGACATCGGTGATGTCGGGCTGCACGACGCCGGCATCGAGCTTGGAAATGTCGAGCAAGGTGCGGAGCAGGTCCTCCATCGTCTCCAGCGATCGCTCGACCTGGCGGACCAGGTTTCTGCCTTCCTCGCTGGTCTGTACTTCGGCAAGCGCCGAGACCGACAGATGCGCGGCGTTCAGCGGCTGCAGCACGTCATGGCTGGCGGCCGCAAGGAACCTGGTCTTGGACAGGTTCGCCAGCTCGGCGTTTTCCTTGGCTGCATTCAAGTCGATGTTCGACTGCTCCAGCCGGCGCAAGGTCGAATGCAGCTCTTCGGTGCGGCTGCGCACCCGGCTCTCAAGCGAAATGGCGGTCTGGAACAGCGAAAAGGCATTGCCTTGCTGGTCCATGGAGCGTTCGACGCGGCTGATCAGCGCGGCGTTGATCTTCTTCAGCCTTTCCAGGTCGTCGATGTTCCTGAGCGGCATGCCGGATTTCCTACTCCGCCGCTTCGGCCGCATTGCGTTCACCGAAGGCGATGCCGGTGAAGGTCTGGTTCAGATGCATCGAACGGTACTGTTCGCCATAGGTGCCGAAGCCGAGGACGTTGTTGACCTTGTAGAGTTCCGAAATCTCGCGATAGACCTGCCGATTGCGCGCGTCGAGCCGGCGCAGCACGCAGTCGAAACCGAGGATCAGGTCGATGCCGCCAAGCCTTTCACTGACGTCGCTGAGAGCGGCGCGGGTCGCCTCGACCATGTCCTTAGGCTGGGCGACGGCAAGCACGACACCATCGTCGATGGCGCAGAAGAACGACAGCGAGCCGTCCGCGTGCATCTTCTGGATTGAACGGCAGTAAAATTCGCCGCCGACTTTCACCACCACCGGGTGCGAGGCAAAACTCAGTGGCGTCAGCATCTGCGCGACGACGCCGACCGAGGCGGCATATTCCTCGGCGGCAATGGTGGCGTTGAATTCGCGCACGATGCGGTGGTCGGGATCGGATGCCGTCACCACCAGCTTCTCGTCGGTGGGAACGAAATTGTCGGTCTTGAACACGTGGAAAGGAATTTCCGTGGTGATCAGCACGATGATGGCGCTGTCGGAGGTCACTTTGCCGTTCGAGATCAGCCGCGTTGTCTCGAATTTCAAATCATCGCCAGCCGAACCGCCGATTAATGGAATATCGTCGAGCCCCCAATGGATGGCGGAGGTCACCGCTTCTTCGGCATAAGACAGGCCGTCGATCAAGCAGAGCGCGAAAGTGGTGTCGGCTCGCTCGTGCCCGAAGCGCTCGCGTAATGACCGCCTCAGCGCCTCGACTTCGCCGGTAATCCCGTCCATGCCCGATGAGGACAGATTTTCGACCATGGTGCTGGCTGCCGAAAACGATGCGGAGGGAAGCAGCATAGCCAGGATCTGGCCTTCCTCCAGCCCTTTGGGCGTTATCTCACCGGCCGTCGAGCAACCGGCATAGTGGAGCGCCGGCGCGTGGGTCTTCAGCGCTTCCGACAGGGCGACGGCCTCTATGAGTCTCTGCGAGAAAAACAGGAGGGCAAACCCGGCGTCAATGGCCACTGCTTCCGCTGCCACCGCCCGGGCGAACGCATCCGCGTCGGATTCGTCGGTGGTGAGCACCGAGAGGCCGCATGCATAGCGCGTCCGTGACTTGGCCAGCGGCTTCCTCCTCCATTTCCTCCGACGCTTTTTTTTGTGCGCGTCTGGCGCGCCGGCGTCGAGGTCATTGTTGTCTTGAAGCGGCGCTTTGGCAATGAGCCAACATGATGGATTTGAAGTTTCTACCGTTTGACGGCGTCAGCGCAGCCGCTGACGGACGGAAGGTGTGCGTCCCGTCGGGCGTGTCGTTATCTCGCACTTGCACAAAGTTGTAGTGCACTGCAATATAGCTGAGAATGCGGCCTTGAGCCCGCCTTTTGCAGAGGGGACCGGCATGACGGATATCTCCGCGACGCGTCTTGTCGTGGCCAGGCCTGTCGCCGACACATCGTCAAGGGCGAGGCTTGCCTATCTCGACGGCTGGCGCGGCCTGTCGATCGCGCTGGTGCTGATCGGCCATTTCTTCCCCGTCCCCGGCATCAATCTCGGCGTCCTGGGCGTCGAATTCTTCTTCGTGCTCAGCGGCCGGCTGATGGCCGAGATCCTGTTCGTCGAATACTATCCGCTGAAGAAATTCTTCAAGCGCCGGTTCTCCCGCATCTATCCGGCACTGCTGGTTTTCGTCGTCGTCGCGATGATCGCCTTGTCCGGCACGTTCATCGCCTTCAAGTGGAAGGCGGCGCTGACGGCGCTGACGTTCACCTACAATTACGCCGGAGTTCTCGTTACCCGCGCCGGCGCGCTCGACCATATCTGGTCGCTCTGCGTCGAAGAGCATGCGTATATCATTCTGGCTCTGATCAGCGTCGTCGTCCGGGGACGGTCCCGCGTCATCATGCTGCTCGGCGCTTTGTCGCTGCTGGCCATGGCGAACGGCGCCATCTCCTACTGGGTGCTCGCAATAGGCTACGAGGGCACCTATTGGCGCACTGACGTGCACATCGCCTCGATCCTGCTGTCGACGGTGTTATGCCTGCTCAAGGCCGACGACAGGCTGCCGGCGCTGCTCAAGGGGCCGCATGTTGCCCTGGCGGCCACAGTCGTGGCTGTGCTCCTTTTCATGGCTGCCGTGCCAACCCCCATTCACTATCTGGTCGCGGTGCCGCTGCTGGCGCTCGCCGTCAATTTGCTCGACTTCAGCAGCCGCTACCTGACCAGGTTTCTGTCGTCCCTGCCAATGACGATGCTGGGGCTGTGGTCGTATTCGCTCTATCTGTGGCAGCAGCCCTTTTATCAATTCGTCGACATACAAGGCAGTTCGCCGTGGCTGATGCTGGCGGCGGCGTTCGCTTGCGCGCTGTGCAGCTACTACATCATCGAAAGGCCGGCCCGCTCCTGGCTGAACCGCAATTGGTAGGGCGAACGGCGCCCGCCGTTTTAGCCGGCGATCCGCCTTGCATAATACCGCACGGCTTTCCTGCCACCGTGGATTACCGCGTCGCCCACTTCCGCAAAGCCGAGTGCGGCATGGAAGGCGTCCGAAGCCGGATTGGGCGGCTCGGCATTGACTTCGCAGGTGACGATCGCCTGGCTGGCGCGTGACGCCTGCTCGAACAGATCCTCATACAGCCGGCGGGCATGGCCGCGCCCGCGCGCTGCAGCGGCGACCACGACGCGATCGACATAGACGAACCGCGGGTAACGATCGCGAAACCACAGGAAGTTCGGGCTATCGTAGCTGGCGTCCTGGTCGAAGGTCATGATGAAGGCTTCGAGCGAACCGATACGGCGCGCGTAAAACGCTTCGCCGAGCAGGAAGGAAAGGCGCTCGGGTTCGAGCCACGACAATTCGGCGGCGTGCTCGTTGTTGAGCGCGAGGACGGCCGGCTCATCACGCGGCGAAACCCGCTCGATCGGCAAACGCGTTTCGATCATGTTTTTTCTGTCTTCCGGGATCATGTCCGGACGGCGGCGATGGTCGCCGCCACCATCGCCTCGTCGGTCCCGGTGTTGCGGTATTCGCGGTCGAGATCGGTGCCGCCCATGCCGACCCTTGGGTTGCGGTAACGCATAGCACTCGGCACCTCCTTGAGCGCGGCGAAATGCATTTCGCTCAACCCGGTTTTCCTCCGCACCTTGCCGATGTTCTCTGGGTCAAGCCCGCCGCAGCCGAGGATGATGATGCGGTCGCCGGCCTGCCTGACAAGATCGGCGAGCAGGTCAGCGCCCTCGAGCGCCGTGTCGCGCTGGCCGCTGGTCAGCACGCGGCCGACCTTGCAGCGGATCAGTGTCTCCAGCGCCTCTGTCGGGTCGCGCGTCATGTCGAAGGCGCGGTGGCAGGTGACGTTCAATCGCCCCGCCGCCTGCACCAGTTCGCTCATGCGCTGTTCATCGATCGTGCCGTCGGCATTAAGGCAGCCGATAACGACACCGGCGACGTCGGTGTCGGCAAGCGCGTGGACATCGGCGAGCATCGAACGATATTCGGCTTCGCTATAGAGAAAATCACCGCCGCGCGGCCGCACGATGACGTGGAACGGGATCGTCGCCAGCTCGAGCGCCGTGCGCACCGTGCCGAAGCTCGGTGTGATGCCGCCTTCGATCAGGCTGGCACAGAGCTCGACACGGTCGGCGCCAGCGGCTTGCGCGGCCAGCAGGCCGTCTATGCCTTCGACGCAGATCTCGATCAGCGGCAGGCGAGGGCGTTCGGTCTCGGGCATGGGGGATCCATTCATGATTTCAGCTGGCCAGCGGTAGCATCGGGCCTAGTGCGATGAAAGCCGGAACTGTTGGCTCAATGTGCTTGCGCCTGCCATTCCGCCGCTTGACACATTCATAACTTCAGAGTTATGCGTAAACGATAGCTGCTGGGTTATTGGTTCTCGTGGAGAGCGCGTTGGTGAACAGACCAGCCAAACCCCAAACAACGGGTCCGAAGTTATGACTGGAGCAACTACAGTCGAAACCAAATCCATTGTCGTCGAGCGTCTCATACCGCACGCGGCTGAAAAGATATGGCGCGCACTGACCGTGCCGCATCTGGTTGCCGAATGGCTGATGAAGAACGACTTTGCGCCTGTGCAAGGCCATCGCTTCACCTTTCGCGCGACGCCTGTACCGGGCTGGTCCGGCGTGACGAACTGCGAGGTGCTGAAGATCGAGCCGCCGCGCCTACTCGCCTACAGCTGGGGCGACGGCACCGAATCCGACAGCGGTCTGAAGACCGTCGTGACATGGTCATTGACGCCCGAAGGTACGGCGACCCGGGTGCGCATGGAGCATTCCGGGTTCCGGGCCGAGGACGAGCGCGGGTACGTCGGAATGGGAAGCGGCTGGCCGCGCATTCTCGAGCGGCTTGAGCAGGTGACTGCCTCGCAAAGCTGAAGATCCCTGCGCTCGCCGCAACGCGGCGGCCGGCGAACTGACAGAGCCAAGGATGTCGAGACCCCGGATGTGATGCTCATTCCCCGGGCCCGGCAGGCGCTGCTCGCGCTGGACAAGTCGACGGAAACGGCCGATCTGTCCTATGTGACGCGCAAGCTCGTCCATTTGCGCGCCAGCCAGATCAACGGATGCAGCGTCTGTATCGATATGCATGCGCCAGAATTGAAGAAGGCCGGTGAAAAGGACGAGCGCGTCTTCACCGTGTCCGCCTGGCGGGAAACACCTTACTTCACCGACGCCGAGCGCGCCGCACTGGCGCTGACCGAGGCGGCAACCCGGTTGGCTGACCGGCCGGATCCGGTGCCGAAAAGGCCCTTGCCGCCCTGGTCATCCAGATTGCCCTGATCAACGCATTCAACCGGCTCAACGCAACTACCAGGCAGATGATCGGCGCCTGGGGCTGAACGGGGCCGGGTTCTCGAAAGGTCACATCAGATACGCAGCTTGTGAGCGTTCGCGCGCACGAAGTCGATGAAGGCCCGCAGCTTCGGCGGTACGAGGCGGCGGCTGGGATAATAGAGGTGGAGCGGCTCGTAAGCGGGACAGAAAGGCTCCAGCACCTTGACCAGCGCGCCTGAGGCAAGAAGCGGCGCGGCGAGGCCCTCGACCGCGAAGGCGAGGCCAAGCCCTTGCGCGGCGGCGGTAATGCACAGCGGAAGCGTGTTCGCGACCAGATATGCGTCCGGCGTGAATGCGACTTCGCGTCCCTCCACGATGAACTCCCATGGCGAAATCGCGCGGGTGAGGGCGAATGCGATGCAGCGATGGGCGGCGAGGTCGGCCGGCCGCTTCGGCGTACCATTGCGCGCCAGATAGTCCGGGCTGCCCACCACGACCATCTGCAAGGGCCCGCCCAGACGCGCGCCGATCATGTCTTTGTCGAGAAGCTCGCCGATGCGCAGACCGGCGTCGAAGCCCTCGGCGGCGATGTCTACGAAGCTGTCGTCGAAAATCAGACTAAGCCGCACTTCGGGATAAGCATCCATGAACGGCCGCATCAGTGGCTCGATCAGCAGCGGGGCGGCGATCCAGGGCAGGCTGAGGCGCAGCGTGCCGGCGGGACGGTCGCGAGCTTCGCGCAGTGCCGCACCAGCCGCCTGGATATCTTCGGCTGCCGGGCGCACGTGGTCGAGGTATTGAGCGCCAGCTTCGGTCAAGCCAACGCTGCGAGTCGTCCGATTGAGCAGCCGCACCCCCAGACGCTCCTCGAGCCCCTTGACCGCCTCGCTCAACGAGGCCGGAGCGACGCCGAGCTCGGCGGCGGCGCGGGTGAAGCTTTTGGCCTCCGAAACTTTTACGAAAGCGACGATGCCGCTGAACTGGTCGAGGCGCATTGTAAGGATTTTCCAAATAGCCCTGTCGAATTCTACTGGTTTTTCCGGTGAACAAAAGGCGTCATGTTGAATCCGACGAACGGGCCTCGGTGTTGGGAACGGCTCGAACAGGGAAGGAAACAGGACCGATGACCAGGCTTGCTTCGCTCGCCGCCGCCGCTCTTCTGGCGGTGTCTGCCGCCCCGGCGAATGGCGGCCCGCTGGAAGACAGCAACATCCAACTCGTCAAGGACTACTACGCCGCTTATGCGACCGGGAATCCCGAGGCCGTCCGGCCCTTCCTCGCACCCGACATCGTGTGGCGCATTCCCGGCCATCATCCGCTTGCCGGCGACAAGCGCGGGCCGGACGAGGTGGTCGCCTTCTTCCGCGGCTTGGCCGACGGCAAATTCAAGGCCGAGCCGATCTTCTTCCAGGCGCAAGGCGACCTTGTCGTCGATGTCCATCGCGGCTGGTCGAATGTCGGCTCGGGTCCCGAGATCGACCAGCTCTACGCCCTGATGTTCCGCATCAAGGACGGCAAGATCACCGAGGCACAGAATTTTTTGACCGACATGTACCAGTCGGACGCCTTCTACTGGGCGCATTACCTGCTGAAGCCATTGCCCGGCCGACTTGCTGGCGAGCGCTGAGACGGCGGTCTTTTTCGCAACGCCGCGGTTCTCACTCCAAGCTAAAGGAGACTTGCAATGTTTAAAGCCCTGACATTTGCTGCAGCAACCGCCGTAGCGCTCGCCGCGTCCAATGCCGCCGCCGCACCGCGCGTCGAGCGCGTCACATTCTCCTCGCACGGTGAGCAGATCGTCGGCGAACTCTATCTGCCGGAGGATCTGGACGCGGCAAAACCTCGGCCCGCGCTGGTCGTGACTGGCGCCTGGATGACGGTGAAGGAACAGATGCCGGCCCGCTACGCCCGCGAGATGGCGGATCGCGGGTTCGTCGCCCTGACCTTCGATTTTCGCGGTTGGGGCGAAAGCGGCGGCATACGCCGCCAGTACGAGGATCCTAAGGCCAAGATCGCCGACATCGAAGCCGCGGTCGCCTATCTCGCGAGCCGGCCCGAAGCCGATCAGGACCGCATCGGCGGCCTCGGCATTTGCGCCAGCTCCGGCTACATGGTCACTGCCGCCGCCGAAGATACCGCGATCAAGTCGGTCGCTCTCGTCGCGCCCTGGTTGCAGGATGCCGAAGTGGTCGAGCAGACCTATGGCGGCAAGGAAGGCGTCGCCAGGCTTGAGGCCGCGAGCGATGCGGCAGAGGCCGCGTATCGCCGCACCGGCAGACAGGCGTTGCTGCCGGCCGCCAGCCTGAGCGACGATCGCGCGATCATGTTCAAGGTGCCTTATTACACCGAACCCGATCGCGGCATGATCCCGGCCTGGCGTAACGAGGCCGATCCGGCCTTCTGGCGCGGCTGGCTGAGGTTCGACGCCATCCAGGCTGCCCCGCGCCTGCACCAGCCCTTTCTGATGGTGCATAGCGAGGCGGCTGCCATTCCGCAGGGTGCGCACAAGTTCTACGCGCGGCTGACCAGTTCCAGGCAGGAGCTGTGGCTCGACAACGTCACCCAGTTCGATTTCTACGATCGCGCCGCGCCGGTGAAGGCGGCGAGCGATGCCGCCGCCGCGCACTTCCGCGCGACGCTCGGCAGTGCAGGGGAGGCGGGACAATGAGCTTCGTCACCCGCCGGCATGTCCTGGCTTCGGCGGTTTCCGCTGCGATGGTTTCCGCCGTCTCGGCGCCCGCCTCGAGCGCCCCGGGAGATGCGCTGACGGTCAAAGACAGGATCACAATCGCCGAGGCAGTGGCCGGGATCGGCCTCTATGCCGACCTGCGTGAATGGAACCGGGTCAGATCCTATCTCGCGCCCCGTGTCACGACCGACTATACCAGCCTCTTCGGCGGCGAGGTCACGACCAGCGGCCGCGACGCGCTGATCGCGCAGTGGCAAGCACTGCTGCCGGGTTTCGACGCCACCCAGCACCTCATCACCAACATCATTGTCGAAGGCGCGGGCAATGCTGCCATGGCGCGCAGTCACGTCCGCGCAACCCACTGGATCGGCAGGCGGTTCTGGACGGTCGGCGGCAGCTATCTCCACCGGCTGGTGCGGACGCCGGAAGGTTGGCGCGTCAAGGCAATCTCCATCCGCCGCTTGTACGAAGAGGGGGATCGCGCCGTGCTGGCCGCCGCTGCCGACCGGGTAAAGGCGGAGGCCAAATGAGTGTTCGGGTTTACGCATGCCCAGCCACGCGGTGAGGTTGCTCGGAGCATCGGCAACGTGAATATTGATCGAAATGTCGGGGCAGGCTTGGCGCATGCGGCATTAGTGGCGCCACCGCGGACACGAGACATGACCCCTCACTGCAAGACGTTTCGGATCGGCTTGAGACTGTAGCGGGTTCTGAAGTTGATCCGCCGACGCGAGCCGTCGGCAGATCACGGTTGTTCCAGACCGCTCAGGCGGTCTTGCTCTTCCTCTGGCTCAAAGCGCCTAGCAGCGCCTCAGCTGCCTCGCTCGATGATGCTGGGTTCTGACCCGTGATAAGCTGGCCATCGACGACTGTGTGGACGCCCCAGTCCTTGACCTTGGAGAAAACCGCGCCGAGGCTGATCAGCTCGTCCTCGACCAAGAACGGCACGACATTCGTGAGACCTACGGTCTCCTCCTCGCTATTGGTGAAGCCGGTGACGTAGCGTCCCTGCACAAACGGCGTGCCGTCGGGACTGGTCACGCGATGCAGAACGCCCGGTGCGTGGCAAACGAGGGCGATCGGCTTGCCGGCCGCGATGAAGGATCCGATCAGCTTGATCGAATTCGGATCTTCGGCCAAATCCCACAGCGGGCCGTGGCCGCCGGGGTAGAAGACCGTGTCGAAGTCCTTCTGGTCGACACTGTCCAGGCGCACGGTTTCTGCGAGCTGCGCCTTGGCAATATCGTCAGCACTGAAGCGCCGTGTAAGGTCGGTCTGGAACATAGGCTCGTCGCTTTTCGGATCGAGAGGCGGCTGGCCGCCCTTCGGCGAGGCGAGGGTGATCTCGGCGCCAGCGTCCTTGAAGACGTAGTAGGGGGCTGCCAGTTCCTCGAGCCAGAAGCCGGTCTTCTTGCCGGTGTTACCGAGAGTGTCGTGGGAGGTGAGTACCATCAGGACTTTCATTGTCGGATCCTTTTCTCAGGTGATGCCGCGCCAATGAGGCGTCGTAGTTGGTTGATTTGGAGCTCGATCGGCCGCGTCGGCCTGTCGATGCACGGATAATGGCACCTGCCCATGTATTTCAGAAATTTATTTCATTTATTTTATATATTCATGTCAGATTATATCTCGATGAGATACGATCTGAACCTGCTCCCGGTTTTCCTCGCCCTGATGGAAGAGCGGAGCGTGACACGGGCAGCAGCGCGACTGGGCATCACCCAGCCGGCGCTGTCCAATTCGTTGAACCGCCTGCGCGACACCCTCCGGGATCCGCTATTCATCCGGGAAAGGTATGGCATAAAGCCGACGCAATTGGCTGAGGAGATCGCTCCGACGATCGAAGCAGCGCTGGCGCAACTGGACGATCTCATTTTGAACCAGCAGGAATTTCAGCCAGCAAAGGCCGAACGGCTGTTCACGCTTGCCCCCAACAGTTACGTGGAGCTTGTGTTGATGCCGGCCCTCGTCGCGAGGACGCGTGAGCTGGCGCCTGGTATCAAGCTCCGCATGACAGCATTTGGCAACGATCTCGCCGAGACCGGCGTCATTTCCGGTACCACGGCCATGGTGATTGGCCGGATCGTCGATCCGCCGGGCAATCTTGTCGTCCAGCATCTTATGGACGATGGGCTCGCCTGCGCGGTGCGCAAGGATCATCCCGACGTTCGAGACCATATTTCCCGAGAACAGTATGAAAGGCTCAAGCACGTGAACGTGCTCCCGCCGGGCCGGCTGCGGGCGGGCCTCTTCCAGGCATTGGAGCAACAAAACCTCAAGCGAGAGATTGCCCTTTCTGTCACGCACTTCCTGGCCGTGCCAGAGATGCTTGCCGTTACGGATTACTGCGCAACGCTGCCGAGACTGATCTGCCGCAGCCTTGAGAGGGATCCGCGCCTGAAGATACTACCGCCGCCCGTCGACCTCGGCACTTTTCCAGTGCAGATGGCTTGGCACATTCGCTACCGCCACGACCCAGCCCACAGGTGGTTGCGTTCGATGATCGGCGAATTGGCAAAAGAAATGGCGTCGGAGACCTAAGACGGCTTTCTTGTATCCGCGTTGATGTCCGCAAAGGCCAAACCGGGCCATTCATCGTGCCGTATGCCGAGCACCAGATCCGGACTTGCCCGAGCTACCAGCAAGCGGCAGCTAGGGTCGCACCATGCCGCCAACTAAGTGCTGTCCGTCACGACCGACTATACCAGCCTCTTCGGCGGCGAAGCCGCGACCAGCGGCCGCGACGCGCTGATCGCGCAGTGGCAGGGTCTGCTTCCGGGTTTCGACGCCACCCAGCACCTTATCAGCAACATCATTGTCGAAGGCGCAGGCAATGACGCGGTTGCACGCAGCCATGTCTGCGCAGCCCACTGGATCACGGGCGGTTCTGGACGGTCGGTGGCAGCTATCTCCACTAGCTGGTGCGGACGCCGGAAGGCTGGCGCGTCAAGGCAATTTCCATCCGCCGTTTGTACGAAGAGGGGGATCGCGCCGTTCTGGCCGCCGCTGCCGACCGGGTAAAGGCGGAGGCCAAATGAGTGTTCGGGTTTGCGCATGCCCAGTCGCGCGGCGAGGTTGCTCGGAGCATCGGCAACGTGAATATTGATCGAAATGTCGGGGCAGGCTTGGCGCATGCGGCATTAGTGCCGCCAACCGCGGAGACAGGACATGACCCTTTCATTGCAAGAGGTTTCGGATCGGCTCGAGATCGAACAGCTGCTTGTTCGCTATTGCTATGCTGTGGACGATCGCGACTGGGACGCCTATCGCAAAATATTCACACTCGATGCCGTGCTTGACGACACTGTAACAGGTGGAATCAGGAGCGGTGTGGATGAGCATGTCGCTTACATGAAAGGCGCCCTTTCGAAGATATTGATCTCGCAGCACGCCATTTCGACAATCCTTCTGGATCTCCGAGGGGATGAGGCCAGCGCGCGCGTGCATTGTTCATGCCCGATGGTGGTCGACCTCGGCGAAGGCAAAAGGCAGGTCTTCTTCCAGGGGCTCTGGTATCGCGACCGCGTCGTACGCACGTCCGAGGGCTGGCGCATAAGTGAACTTGTCGAGGAAGGCTATTGGAATCACAATTTGCCGGAGGGGTTCGCGTTCTGACGTCTGTTACGCGCTGCGCTGGATTCGCCACGGACGCCGTTTTCAGACGTGGTAGCTACTGGCGCAACACGGTGTTCTTGGTGCCTTCTTCGACCTGGTCGATGACCAGCAGCTTGACCGGATCGGCGCCGACATTGATCGCCTGATGCCATTGCCCGATCATCTCGATGATGAAATCACCTGTTTGATAGGTGTTGCTCTTGCCGGTCTCGACGTTGGTGACCTGAAGCGTGCCGGCCTCGACATAGGCATAGCGCGGAAACGGATGCTTGTGGACCGGCAAGGTCGCGCCCGGCGCGATCTGATAGGCCGAGACCAGGACCTGGACGTTCTTCTGGGGCAGCGTGATCGGCTGGCCGGACGCGGTCTCGGTGCGAGAGGCAAGCGGGGTCACGACAACCGGCGTCCCGCTGGCATCCAGCGCCTGGGCGCTGTTTGCAAACAGTGCAGCCGTGAGCAGCAGCGTCGGTGCCAAGATTTTTCGCATGATTCCCCCCGAACTGCGTCAGCATTGCGCAGCAAGCTTTGAGGCGCAAGCTTGTCTGTTCAGGAGCGCCTTATCCAGCTCTTCTGAACATGCCCGGCGTCATACCATGCATGGCCCGGAATGTACGGGAAAAATGGCTCTGGTCGGCGAAACCCGCCGTAATAGCGGCGTCGGCGAGGCCAAATCCCTGTTCGATCAGCGCGCTCGCCCGGCGCAATCGCCGGTCGCGGATATAGGCCGCCGGCGTCAGGCCAATTGCCTTGTTGAAGTCGCGGATGACCTGGAACCGGGTCACGCCAGCCGCGCCGGCAAGCCGCTTGAGGTCGAGCTGCGAGCCAAGCTCGCTTTCGACAAGATCGCGGTACAGCGAAAATCTTCGCTGCGATCCGCAGCTTTCAATCTCTTCGGCCGGTCCGCTCGAGTCGCCATGCCGAACGATCAGTTGTCTCAGCGCCACGAGCAGGGACGTCTCTGCCGTCATTGTGTCCGGGGATGTCGAGCCCTGGTGCGCTGCCGTCAATGCTGCGGCGAGACTGCTGTCTTCGATCGTCGCGCGCGAAAACGCCGGAGCGCCGTCGCGGCCGAGTTCGCGGGTAAGCGCGGTCATCATCGGCACCGAAGGATAAAATGTCCGGTAGGCCCAGCCTTCATCCGCCCCGCGTTCGCCGTCATGCCACTCTTCAGGATTGACGACGGCAATGGCGCCCGCCGGAGCGAGAACGCTTTGACGGCCGATGCGAATGCGCTCGCAGCCGGAGGTGATCAGGGCGATCACATAGGTCGGGTGCGTGTGCAGGTCGTAGCGGTGCTGGGTGAAGCGCGCCTTGAACAGGCCCAGGTCGGGGAAGCACGGATGGCGCCAGTATTTCCCGGTCTCTGCCGCTTCGATTGTCTTTGCCATGGTCAATCCGGTTCAAGACGCTTTTCGTCTGGCCTTCTATATGGCTGGCAGGACCAAACCGCGCCGCCTTGCCGGCGTGAAAGGAGGCATCATGCTGCATAATGACCCCATCGCCGCGCTGACACCAGAGGTCATAGGCTGGCGGCACCATATCCATGCCAATCCGGAGCTCGGATTCAATGAATACGAAACGGCGCGTTTCGTTGCAGAGAAGCTGCGCTCCTTCGGCGTCGACGAGGTGCATGAAGGGATCGGCGGCACCGGCGTCGTCGGTGTCCTGCGCAGCGGTGGCGGCGCACGCGCCATCGGCCTTCGCGCCGAGCTCGACGCGCTTCCGGTGCTGGAGAAAACCGGCTTGGCCTATGCCTCCAGGAAAGAAGGAGTAATGCACGCCTGCGGCCATGACGGCCACACCGCTATGCTGCTCGGCGCCGCCAAACTGCTCAGTCAATCGCGCACCTTCGACGGCACCGTCACTTTCATCTTTCAGCCGGCCGAGGAAAACGAGGGCGGCAGCATGCGCATGATCGAGGACGGCCTGTTCAAGCGCTTTCCGGTCGAGGCGGTCTATGCGGTCCACAACTGGCCGGGCGTCAGGCTGGGGACGATCGCTGCCCGCGCTGGTGCGCAAATGGCGGCCGTGGATAATTTCGAACTGATCTTCGAGGGTCTTGGCGCGCATGCCGCGATGCCGCAGCTCGGCGATGACCCGATCCTGGCCGCCGGCGCCTTCGTGCAAGCCGTCCAGCGCATCGTCAGCCGCTCGGTCGACCCGCAAAGCGCGCTTGTCGTCAGCCTCACGCAGATCCATGGCGGCAATGTCGGCAACATCGTGCCGGGCAAGGTCTGGCTGCAAGGCACCTGCCGCTTCTTCGAGCCCGAACTTTCCGATCACTGCGAGAGGCTGATCGGCGAGATCGCACAAGGCATTGCCGCCGCGCATTCGCTCAACGCCAGGCTCGACTACCGGAAGGGCTATCCGCCGCTGATCAACACGGCGGACGCGACGACCCGCGCCGTCGAGGCGGCGGCATCCGTCGTCGGCCGGGAGAATGTGTTGACCGAGTTCAGCCCCAGTCTCGGCTGCGAGGATTTCGCTTTCATGATCCGCGACGCCGGCGGCTGTTATGCGTGGATCGGTGCCGGGGAGGTCGGCCCGGGCGAAGGCCTACATGGCGACCGCTACGTTTTCAACGACGAGATCGTGCCGACGGTGATGCGCTATTACGTCAACCTCGCCGAGCAGACGCTTCCGCGGGCCGGTCCTTCTACAGCAGTTTTTCCGGCGTGATCGGCAACTCCCGGATCCGCTTGCCTGTGGCGTCGAAGACGGCATTGGCGACCGCAGCGGCAACGCCTGTGGCGCCGAGCTCGCCGATGCCCTTGCCGCCGATCGGGCTGGCATGCTCGTCCACCTCGTCGACGAAGTGGATTATGATGTCGCCGGGAATGTCGGCATTGACCGGAATGGCGACCCCGGAAAGGTTCTTCGACAGGAACCGCCCAAGCACCGGTTCGTGCCTGCTCTGCTCCATCGCCGCCATGCCCCAGCCCCAGATGATGCCGCCCGTCATCTGGCTGCGTGCGGTGCGGGGATTGACGATGCGGCCGGCGCTGTAGCTGCCGACGGCGCGACGAAGCCTGAGCAGGCCGAGCCCCGGATCGACGCCGACCTCCATGAAGATCGCGCCGAAAGTGCGCATGGCGAGACCTTTGCCATGCTGCGCCGGATCGAACGACCCGGAGCCGATGATCTCGCCGATGTTGGTATGGCTCATAACGTCGGCGATCGTCTGACCGCCGGCAGCGCCTTTGCGGCGAATCTTGCCGTCCTGCATCTCCACCTCGTCCGGCAGCAGATTGGCAAGACGGGCAAGCTGCGAACGCGCATCTTCGGCGGCCGCAAGCACCGCCGCGCCCACCCCCATGGTCGATGACGAGCCATAGGTCGGTCCCGCCTCCGGCAGCTGCGTATCGCCCATTTCCAACTCGATCTTCTCCATCGGCAGGCCCAGCACGTCGGCCGCGATCTGCGGAAAGATGGTGAGTGTTCCGGTCCCTATGTCCTGGGTGCCGGTGCGGATGAGCACCCTGCCGTCCCTGTGCAGCCTGACCTCGGCTGCAGGCGTCGGGTGGCGGAAACAGCCCATGCTGCAGGTTGCCATGCCGTAGCCGATCAGCCAATCGCCATCGCGTTGCGGCTTGCGCGGGCGCTCGCGCCAGCCGAACAGGCGGGCGCCTTCCTCATAAGCCTCGCGCAGCTTCTTCGATGACCAGGGCTGGCCGGTGGCCGGATCCGTGTCCGCATGGTTGATCAGACGCAGGTCGAGCGGATCGATGCCGAGGCGGTGGGCGAGCTCGTCCATCGCGCTTTCGAGGGCCCAGGTACCCGGACCCTCGACCGGCGCGCGCAGCGCCGTCGGCATGGCGACGTTCGCGCGCTCGACACGCTGGCTGAGACGCATGGCCGGCGTGGCGTAAAGACCCTTCGAGGCTTCGGTGGCGAACTCGACGAAATCGTCGCTCACGGTGGTCAGGTTGACCACGTCCTGTTGCACGGCGGTCAGCTTGCCCGACCTGTCCGCCGCCAGCACGATCTTCTGTGCCATGCGCGGCTGGTAGCCGAGGCAGGAATAGGCATTGGCGCGGCTCAGCGCCAGCCTGACCGGGCGCTGCATGATGCGCGCCGCGGCGGCGGCCAGCACCTGATGCGGCCAGATCCAACCCTTGCCGCCGAAGCCACCGCCGGTATGGCGGGAAATCACGCGGACCTTCCCGGCGGGGACATTCAAACGGGCGGCAAGCACCTGGCGGACACCATAGACGTGCTGCGTGGCGTCGTGCAGCGTCAGCTCTCCGTCGTTCCACTCAGCGAGCGTCGCCGAGGGCTCCATGGCGTTGTGGTGGCGCGACGGCTGCAGGTAGACGGCTTCGACCATGGCGGCTGCGTCGCTAAGCCCGCGGTCGACGTCGCCCTTGGTAAATGTCGGCTCCAGGAACAGGAAGCCGCTCTCCCTCGGCACGACCGCAGCCTTGTCGATGGCGGTCCACTCCGGCGGTGCCGGCAATTCCGGCTCGGCGAACTCGAAGCGCAATGCGACGTGGCGGGCACCGGCCTCCGCCGCCTCCAGCGTCTCGCCCAGCACAATGGCAAGCGGCTGACCCTCGTGACGTATCTCGTCGCTCTGCATGGGCATGAAGCTCTGCGCTGCCGGTGGGCCTTCGGCCTGCTGCATCTGCGTATCGGGCTCGGCCCTCGGCGATGCGAACCGGCCGAATTTGGGCATGTCCTCATGCGTGAGCACACGCACGACGCCCTTCTCGGCGAGCGCGTCGTCGACCATGACCGACGTCACGCGGCCGGCCGGAACGGGCGCGGTCACGAGTACCGCATAGAGCAGGTCGGGGGCGAAATAGTCGGCCGCATAGCGGGCGCGGCCGGTGACCTTGACGCCGCCGTCGGGGCGGGCAACAGGCTGGCTGATCATCATGACGACATCCTCGCTGCTCTTTCGATAGCCCGCAAAGCGGCGGTCTTGGCCAGTTCGATCTTGTAGGCGTTCTGCGACAAGGGACGCGCTTGGGCGAAGGATTGCTCGATAGCGGTGCTCAACGCCTCGCGATCGCCGATTTCGGCACCGGCGAGCTGCTCCTCGGCGGCGCTCAGCCGCCACGGCCGCAGCGCCACGGACCCCAGCGCCAGGGCCGCCCGACGGATGGTTTGGCCGTCCATCTCCAGCACAGCGGCGGCAGAGACGATAGCGTATTCGTAGGATTCGCGCTCGCGCACCTTGAGGTAGGCCGATCGCGGCGCCGGCGCCGGCAGCTCGATTGCCGTGATCAGTTCGCCTTGCTGCAACACATTGTCTGCCTCGGGGCGCGTGTCGGGAAGCAGGTGGAATTCCGCTGCCGGAATGCGCCGGCCGCCGCTGCGGTGCGCGGTGACGATGACCGCATCAAGTGCTGCCAGCGCCACGGCCGGGTCGGATGGCTGGGTGGCGACGCAATGCTCGGTCCAGCCGAATATCGCGTGATTGTCGTTGATGCCATGCAATGCCGAGCAGCCGGAGCCGAGCTGACGCTTGTTGCATGGCAACTGCTCTTCGGCACGGAAATAGGCACAGCGCGTCTTCTGCAGAAGATTGCCGCCTATCGTTGCCAGGTTTCTCAGCTGCGGCGATGCGGCGTTGAGGATCGCCTGGCTCAACACCGGATAGTCGCGCGCGACCAACGCATGCAGCGCGACATCGTTGAGATGCATCAGCGCGCCGATCGTCAAGCCGCCGCCGGGCAGTGGTTCGACCTGATCCAGCCCGTCGAGGCGGGAGATGTCGATGATCCGGGTCGGCTCGGCAATGCCAAGGCGCAGCCAGTTGAGCAATTCGGTGCCGCCGGCGAGAAAGGCGCTGTCCGGCGCGGCACCGGCTGCGATCGTGTCGCCCAGGCTGTCGGCGCGTGCATAGACGAATGGGGTCATTGGCTCGCCCTCCCGGCGGCTGCGCGCACCGCCTCGACGATTTGCGGATAGGCCGAGCAGCGGCACAGATTACCGCTCATCCATTCGCGGATCTCGGCATCGGAGCCGGTATGTCCCTCCTCGATCAGCGCCGCCGCCGACATCACCTGGCCGGGCGTGCAGAATCCGCACTGAAAACCATCATGATCGATGAACGCCTGCTGCACGGGATGAAGCGCATCGCCGTCTGCCAGCCCTTCGATCGTCGTAACCTCGCGTCCCTCGCAGGACACGGTAAGTATCATGCAGGCATTCACACGCCGCCCGTCGAGATGCACGGTGCAGGCGCCGCACTCGCCGAAATTGCATCCCTTTTTCGTTCCGGTCAGATGAAGCCGCTCGCGCAGCAGGTCGAGCAGCGTGACGCGGGGATCGAGATCGGAAAGGCTGTGATCCTCTCCGTTCACCCGCAACTTCAATAGGTGCCGATCGTGGAAGTTCATGTGGGGTACCTCGAAGCACATGCCGTACTCGCCGCAAGGACTCGTCCAGCAAGCAGCCACCCACCTGTCGAGGCGAAAATAGGGCGGTCGATTCCGGGGAAAAGGCGCTGCCGGTCAGGGAAGCAAAAAACATGCATTTGAGATCTGCGGCGGAAAAGCCCTGAATGCCGCCGCAAAAAGTGTACTGTCACCGTAATTCGTAATTCGGATGTGAAGTAACGCTGAAAGATTTATGGAGTAACGCATCAGCTTGGTTAGCCAGTTTCCTGGGAGTCATTTGCCGATATAGGCGGCTAGCTCGTCAGGTGTCCCCATGGGAAAGGCGCGTTTCAGATGGTCGAGGAATGCGGAGACGCGCGCGCTCAGCAGCCGCCGAGAGGGATAGAGTGTCCACAGGGCGATGTCGGGTCCCTCGACATCGCCCCAAAGTACCAGCGTTCCGTCCGCCAGATCATGGCTCACTAGCGACACTGGAAGGCGTCCCGCGCCGACGCCCGCTCGCACTGCGTCCCGGACCATGATGAGCGACGACAGCGCAAGGACGGGCTCGATCGCGATTGTTAACCGGCCAGTGGGCGTCTTCACGTCCCAAGCCCTGCGATCTGTCGAACGCATGACGGCCGGGGTTGCCAGGCCTTCGGCCGGCCGGGCGAGGTCAGGAGTTGCCACGACCACCAGCCGATCACGCAGAAAGGCTCGCCCAACGAGGCTCTCATCCGGATCCGGATTGACCCGGATCACCAGGTCAAATCCCTCTTCGATCATGTCGACGACGCGGTCTTCGGTCGTGACCTCGAGCCTGACCTCCGGGTATTTCAGGGCGAAGCCGGCGGCGATCTTCCCCATCGCGGTCTGTGCGAACAGCAATGGGGCGCTGATCCGCAACCGGCCGCGCGGCCTTTCGCCGCCTGAGGCGATCGCCGCCGTCATCTCTTCGAGCTCGGAAAGCAACCGGCCCGCGCGCTCGAAAAGCGCACGTCCTTCCTCCGTCAGTTTCAACACGCGCGCGCCACGCTCGAACAGCCGTAGATCCAGACTCGCCTCCAGCTCCGCCACGCGTCGGGACAAGGTGGCCTTCGGGCGCCCGGCGGCGCGGGCGGCCTTACCGAAGCCCCCATGGCGGGCGACCAGATTGAAATCAGCAAGGGCAAGTAGATCCATGTGTTCCACCTGTGGGACGGCGTGTCCAGATATAACGCCTACCGACACAAATGTGGATCACTAATTTTGTGGGACGCCATCCGGCTCAACTCAGGAGTAATCCCATGACCATTCTCGTTACCGGCGCGACCGGCAATGTCGGCCGCAACGTAGTCGAACAGCTTGTGAAGCGTGGCGCCGATGTGCGCGCTTTGGTTCGCGATCCCTCGAAGGCCAATTTCCCCACTGGCGTAGATGTCGTGCAGGGCGACCTGCTCGATGTCGATTCCCTGCGCAAGGCGTTCTCGGGCGTCTCCACCCTTTTCCTGCTGAACGCGGTGGTGGCCGACGAATACACCCAGGCGCTGGTGGCGCTGGCCGTTGCTCGCGAGGCCGGCCTCGAGCGGATTGTCTACCTGTCGGTGATCCACAGCGATCTCTACGTCAACGTGCCGCATTTTGCCGGCAAGTTCGGCGTCGAGCGGATGATCGAACAGATGGGGCTCAACGCCACCATCCTGCGGCCCGCCTACTTCATGGACAACGACATCACGATCAAGGACGTGGTGACCGGCTACGGCATCTATCCGATGCCGATCGGAGCCAAGGGCATCGCCATGATCGACGCGCGGGACATCGGCGAGATCGCCGCGATCGAACTCATCCGCCGCGAGCAGGCCGCGGCGCCGCTGCCGTTCGACCGCATCAACCTGGTCGGCCCCGACACGCTGACCGGCGCGGATGTCGCGGCCATCTGGGCGGATGTCCTCGGACGCCATGTCCCGTATCCCGGCGACGACACCGCCGGCTTCGAGCAGAACCTGCGGCAGTTCATGCCGAGCTGGATGGCGCTCGACATGCGCCTGATGGCCGAGCGCTTCCTCACGGACGGCATGGTCCCCGATGCCGGCGATGTCGATCGGCTGACCGCGCTGCTGGGCCGGCCGTTGCGCTCCTATCGCGACTATGCGGCCGCAATTGCCGTCTGAGCCCCATCACCGACGTTCTGTCCAGAAGAGATATCATGATTTACTCGACCGCTACCGTTCCGGTGAATCCCCGAGGCGAGACCAAGCTGACCCGTGCGCAGATATGGCAGGGCCTGGAACTCAAGGCGCGCGACGCCCGCCTGTTCCTGCCCGCAGGCCTCTGCACCCGTTGCGACGTCGTGGAGGAGAGCGCGACCCACTTCGTGCGCGAAGCTACGATCGCCGGTGCTGATCTGCGCGAAATCATCACGATCGAGCCGGAAAGCAAGGTCACCTTCTTCCAGGCGGCCGGTCCGCGCGAAGGCGCGGAAATCGCCTTCATAGCTAGTGGTCGGGTCATTCACATCAGAAAGTTGCGCCAACGGCAATTGCAACCAGCTGGTGAGCGAGCTGCTTTAAGCACGGACGAAACGCAAAGCCAGTCCGTCAAAACGCGGGTGTAGATGACGTACTGCTTCACGGCTTTGTCCAGTTCAAGCGTTGTGCCTGACAAGGTAGTGGCCGAAGCATTGTCTAACGTCAACGTTCGTTGTGCCTGACCAAACGCTGAATAGCGGCGAACCCAAAGGCTCCCCAACGCAACGTACCCCGACTGTGCGCGTTCTAGTGAAATGGGAGAGCGCCATAGCCGATCTGACGGGGGTGGCCTGATGACAAATCGGAGCAACAGGGATGGCAAAGTTTAAAGAAGCCCTTGAGCGCGGGAAGAAAGCTCGCCGTCAGCAGGAGGAGCCCGTCGGCGGCGCGGAGATGGGGAAGCGAGATGGCCCCATGGCGGACTTCAGCGATCAAGCAAAGGCTTGGCTAAACGACGTCGTGATTGCATCGCTGGAGGCGGCCAAGGCGGACGTGGCAGGCGAGGTGACTGTCGACATAGACACCGCGCCACGCCGGCAGGTCAAAGCTTTAACCCCGTCGATTCGTTTCCAGATCTACAGGAAGCGAGAATTGGAGAAGACGCCTAGAAGAACCTATACGGTCAACGTTAAGGTGAGCGGGGCGGTGTCCGTATCTTCGCCGGGGATGGTGACCAAAGATGTGGGAAACATGGGGGATAGGTCCGACCTACGGGTCCGCACCGAACGTGGTCGAAATTGACGCAGCCAAACGGAAGGTTATTGCCGAAGTTGTGCGGCGGTGGATCACTTCAGAGGTAATCCGCAATTACCTTCGCAACCTGCTAAATCTGCCCGTAGAACGGGAGCTGCCGGCTGAGCAAAAGCATTTGCTGCAGGAACGTGATCGGGCCGACAAAGAGTGACTGCATGGCGCTCCATTGGTTCTCCCCGCCGGTCCCTGTCAGCACCGAGGGTAGCGGTTCGACGCGGAAGGTTAGCAACGCTGAAGCAGCCGCTGAGGAACTCCTGAAGTGGACCAACCATGGCCTTCAGTGGAACCTCGCGGTGCACGTATGCCTCGCTGTGATTGCCGACGAGATGGAGCCTGAGGAGTGCCGCAAGGCATTCTTGGCGGCTGCCAAGGAAGAGGGGTTGGTGCTACGCTCGTCTCATAGGGCCGAATGTGCCAGTTACCCGAGCCCAGTTCCCAAACATTCCTGATCCCTAATGCAACCATTCCCTCATCTCCGAGTTGCGCGACAGGCGGGGAAGCTCGGCCGACATGACAAAGCGCGACAAAGCCGGACACAAGTCCCTTCCAGAAGCCGTTCGGCACCGCCGTTCGGCACCAAGGAAGGGGATGTGATGCGTGCATATTGGTTGATGTGCATTGCCGCGCTTGCTCTCAATGCCGCGCCGGCGGCAGGGGAACCTTCGGTCGAGCGAGGACTCTACATCTCCATCATCGGCGGCTGCCACGATTGCCACACCGAAGGATATAGCGAAAGTGGCGGCAAGATCGATCCGGCCAAGGCTTTCAAGGGAAATGCACTCGGCTTTCAGGGACCGTGGGGAACCAGCTATGCGGCAAACCTACGGCTGACGGCCGCCGACCTCACAGCCGACGGCTTCGTTTCATATCTTCGAGGCCTTGAGACTTATCCACCGATGCCGCGGTATAATGTACGGGCTATGAGCGATGAGGACAAGAAGTCGCTCTATCTCTATATCCGCACGCTCGGTGACCCAGGCGAGCGAGCGCCGGCTTTCGTGCCGCCTGGCGAGAAGGTCCATACGCCTTATATCGTCCTCGCCCCGCCCTTGTCGCCGCCCGCCTGCACACGCGATTTCGATTGCGGTGTAGGAGAAGTCTGCGATCCCAGTGGCTCCGGGCAGTGCGTGAAGAGATAACGCTCAGACCAACTGGCCGCCATCGCGCACTGGCCGCTGAGGCCGGACCTCGGGGTCGACGATAGGCCGGGAATAACATCGTTGCATTGCCGGCGGCTTTGACCCCGAGCTGAGCATTTCGACGATTGTTAAATCCAAAGAATCACCACAGGAGGGTGGCCGTCGAGCGAGTTTTTAGCAGCCCATTTCCGCAGCCCCTTAGTGTGCAACTTCGGAAGCTGCCGACATCAATTCCTCGGGATTCGGCGCTCTGAAGGTGTTGAGGCCATCCTCCAGAACTTCAGTGAAGTTCCAGCGTACGATGCCCGCACGGTCGATTAGGAATTGACCGACAAGCTGCCCCTGGCTGGAAGCCATCGCCTGCTGATCGACTTCCGTAATCTCATAACCTTCCTTCTTGTTAAGAAATTCATTCATTGCCATGAC